>JAXDBM010000012.1:0-46005 GCA_034678725.1 Syntrophales bacterium
GGCGCCCGCGGAATCGAGAATGCCCGGGTCGTGCTCCGCAAAGCCGGAGACGCCTCCCTGGACGACCTGCTTCAGGCGGACGGCCTGGCGATCGGAACGCCGGAGAATTTCGGCTACATGTCCGGCATGATCAAGGATTTTTTCGACCGGACCTATGTCGCCGCCCAGGACAAGGTCTTCCGCAAGCCCTACGTTGTCTTCATCAGTGCCGGCAACGACGGCACGGGGGCTCTGAATGCGATCGAGCGGATCGCCCTGGGCTACAAGTTCAAGAAAGTCTATGAACCGGTGATTTCGAAGGGGCGGGTAACGGGGGAAATCCTGGCGCGATGCCGGGAGCTGGGCGCGACGTTGGCCGGCGGCTGCCAGATGGGGATCTACTGATTTTGCTTTCCCCGCACTCCGCGTAGCAGGCGCTGCCGGATCGCAATCGGGAAACCGCAGCGCTCAGCGCTTCTTTCCCTGCAGGACCTCGATGAACGCCTCGATCCGGGTCTCGATCTGGCTCTCGGAAAACTTCCGCTCGTCCGTCATGTCCGCCTCCAGCATCAGGGAGGGGATCCCCTTTTCCTGCTCGACGATGCGCTGGATGTCGTACTGGCCCAGCGAATAGGGCTTGCAGCTCCGGTTGGAGTGCATGACGATGCCGTCCACGCCGTACTTGTCCACCATGGCCATGACGCTTCGGGCCATCTCATCCACGCCGATGTTCAGGTAGATCCGGGCGTGGCACTCGGCCATGCTCTCCAGAAAATTGTCCTCGTCCACGTATTTGAGCGCCGTGCACCAGGCCGAGGTGTAGGTGTCGGCCACCAGGCAGGCGCCCTGGGCGGCGAATTTCTCGGACAGCCATTTTGTCCGGTACCAGACGGGCAGGTTGTCCCAGAGCAGGCGATACTTCTCCTCGGGGACGGCGCCGATGCCGTCGGTGATCCGCTGCTTCATCTCCGCCAGCAGCGTCTCGTAGTAGTCCACCACCGGGCGGGTCCCGCGCAGCGTCACGATCAGGGCCAGATGGAAGAAGGCGTCAAAGGCGCTCATGGGGGCCGGCCGGTGCATGGTCGTATCCAGCACCGCCTGCCAGGCGCGCTGGCCGGCGACGGAGAGCTTCCCCACTTCTCTCATCCGGTCGTAGTCGTATTTCCTGCCGCAGTGCTCCTCCAGAAAGCGGATGTACTCGTCGACCTGGCGGCGGACGTACCGGTGGGACTCCTTCGTGTATTCGGTGTGGCAGAAGGGGGTGTCGAGGATGAACAGCGGCGCGTTGAAATAGCGGGCCTGGATCTCGTACCACTTGAGGACGGTCCCGCAGATGTTGTTGCAGCAGACGAGCATGTCCGGCCGGGGAAGGCCGCCGATGGGCCCGCCGTTGACGGTGGCGCAGGCAATGTCCGAGCAGGCATAGGAGCAGAGGTCCCCGGCGTATCCCATCGCCTCCGCCTTCCCGTACAGGTCTCCCCCCATGCGGCTGGCGCCGATCATGGCGCCGTGGTTCTCCGGATAGACGGGGATGACGTCCATCACGATGAGCGGCTCCACGGGACCGCCGCTGGTGATCCAGGCGACTTTCTTGCCCGTCTGCCCGGCCGTCTTGGCGTCGATATAGTAAGCCGTCATGATTTCCTTCATCCTCTTGACGGTCTTGATCTTCCGCTTCTCCTGCTCCGGGTCCGGCATCTTCTTCTCTTCCGCCATCGCTCGCTCCTTTACAGCATCTCCACGAAGGTCTCAAACCGCGTCCGCAACTGCCCTTCAGGCGGCAGTTGGTCCTCCACCTCCAGCAGGAGGCTCGGAATCCCCTCCCGGTCCAGCGCGTTCTTCAGGGCGGGGTAGTCGAAGGCGTGGGGATCGCAGAACTTCAGCAGCGTGAAGACCACCCCCTGCGCGCCCTTTTCCCGCACCATTCGAACGAGATGGTCGGCGCGGTTCGTCAGACCGCTGTGCTTGGCCGGGCAGACGATCCGGTCCAGATATCGCTCCGCAATGGCCTCGATGGGGTCCGCCGACGCTCCGAAGCCGCCGGCAAAGGACCTCGCGCCGGTGCAGAGGTCGTCCCAGACCACGATGCCGCCCGCCTCGTCGATGAGGGAATGGATGTCGGGAAAATCGCAGATCCCGCCGGAGAGCGCAATTCGCTTCCGGTCCGGCATTGCCCCGTCCGGCTGCCTCCGCCCCAGATCCTCAACCAAGCCGGACAGCAGCGTCGCCAGACGCGCCCGGTCCATGATTACGGAAGCCTTGACGATGGCATGGACATCGGCGCCGCTGATCCGTGCCGGGTGCGCTTCCCGGATCTCGTAGATTCTCCTCAGGGCGCCGCGCAGTTCGTCATACAGCCCCATCGACGCCTTCAGGGCTTCGTCGGTGACGGGAGCGCCGAGCTTCCCTTCCAGCTCGGTCCGGAACGCGCGCAGAACATCGACCATGTAATCCCGGGCGCTCTCGGTGTTCAGCTTGACGGGGAGGACCACGTCGGCATGAAAGCCGTACGGGACATTCAGCCGCCAGATATCGGACAGGCGCTGGATGGAATCGCAAGTGTGGGGAAAGACGACGCCGTCCAGAAAACCCAGCTCCCCGGACAGGGCCTCCTCCAGGACGCTCCGCACGAGCGAGCAGCAGTAGGACTGAAGGTGCCGGTCGGCCAGATGCAGGTTCCCCTTCCGGCTGAATATCCGGAACGGCAGCGCTCCGGCGGCCCAAACGATCTCTTCCGGCGCGTAGGAGCAGAAATAGCCGACAATTTTCCCGCCCGTCTCCTGCCTGTACTTTTTCGCATAGCCGTAGGGGTCCAGGACGGCCTGCCTGATTTCATCCAGATGATTCATGGTCGCATTTCTCTCCCGCGTACAGCCCGGCGGCTTTCAGCCGGGCCTTCTCTTCCTCCTCCAGACAATTGAACGCGACCTTCCCGACGAGGGTCTTGGGAAGCGACGTCCGAAATTCGATTTCCCTGGGACAGGACCACTTGATGAGATGCTCGCGGCTGTGCACGATCAGGGCCTCCTCCATTTCCGGTCCCGCCCGGCCCGGGTCCTTCAGGACCACGAAGGCCTTGACGCGCTCCACCTGGACCTCGTCGGGGACGCCGATCACGCAGCATTCGAGCACTTCGTCGTGCTGATAGAGGACATCTTCGACCTGGGCGGGGTAGACGTTCATCCCCGAGGACTTGATCATCCGCTTCAGCCTCAGCTTGAAATAGACGAAACCGTCCTCGTCCATCGTGGCCAGATCGCCCGTGTGCAGCCACAGCTTCCCGTCCGGGTGGACCTTCAGGGTCTCCGCCGTCTCCTCGGGCATCTCCAGGTAGCCCAGCATGACCGCCGGGCCGTGCAGGCAGATCTCACCGATCTCCCCGGCCGGCGCCTCCTCCATCGTCCCCTGCTTCACGATCTTCGCCAGCATGTCCGGAAAGACGATCCCCACGCTCCCTTCACGGTACTCCGTCATGGGCATGGCCATGATGGCCGTCACGGCCTCCGTCAGCCCGTACCCCTCGCGGAGCTTCACCGTGCCGCCCTGCCTCCGTACGATCTCCTCGAACTTCTCCTTGACCGGGCGGGGAAGCTGGTCTGCGCCGCTGAAGGCCCCCTTCAGGCAGCTCAGGTCTGATTTCTGAAAGAGCGGGTTCCGGTTCAGGGCCTCGAAGAGCGTCGGCACGCCCACGACGAAGGTCGGCTTCTTGGCTTTGATCAGCCCGGCCACCGTCTCCGGTGTGAACTGCGGCACGAGGATGCTCTTGCCTCCGCCCATGAACACGGCATTGACGCAGACGCCCAGGCCGAAGCCGTGAAAGATGGGCAGGATCGCCAGCATGGAGCCGCCGCCGCCCAGGTCGCCCCAGGCCGCGACCTGCATGCCCTCGCTGATGAAGTTCATGTTGGACAGCATGATCCCCTTGGGCGTGCCCGTCGTGCCGCCGCTGTAGAGGATGACGGCCAGGGCCTCCGTGTCCATCTTCGCCTGCGGGGCTTCCGGGTAGGACCCTTTCATCAGCTCCTGCCACCAGCGGACCAGCGGGTCATCGGGCACGGCGGGAATTTTGCGCCCCTTCGTCAGGTTGAAGCCGATCCGCTTGACCCAGTCCAGGTAATCGGGGATGCGGGCCAGGATCAGGGTTTGCAGTCCCGTGGCGGTCTGAACCTCCTTGAACTTTCCGTAGAAGGCGTCCAGCGTGATGGCGAACCTGCTTTTGCTCTTGTTGAGGTAGAATTCGATCTCCCTGGCCGTCGAGAGGGGGTGGATCATGCTGGCCACCGCGCCCAGCTTGTTGGCCGCGTAAAAGCAGATGATCCCCTGCGGGCTGGTGGGCATGGAGATGGTGATCCGGTCGCCGGCCTTCAGGCCCAGGGCGGCCAGGGCGTTGGCGCATTGACGGATTTCATCGCCGAAGCGCCGGTAGGTGCGGGTGGTGCCGAAAAAATCCCAGGCGACATCATCGGGGCAGCGGGCCACCGTCCGCATGAGCGCCTCGTAAAGGGTCACCCGCGGATAGTCGATCGACTCCGGCACGGGTCCGTAGAACTTCAGCCAGGGCTTCTTTTCATACATGGGCCGCCTCCTTTCCGTCTGCGGGACCGTCCCGTCCCGGTGGGACCGTCCTGCCGGGAAGTTCAACGCTTCATTCGGTTGTGCTCCTCCGTCAGGTGCTCCACGAGCCGGCTCATCGGCCAGTGGATGTTCTGCTCCGTCAGGGTGCAGAAGATGGGGCGCGGCAGGCCGCCTTCGTTGGGAAAATCCTTCAGGACCTGCCCGATCTGCTCCTGCGTAAATCCGAGGAACACCAGGACTCGGGTCTCCTGTTCCTCGAAGCGATCCGCGGGGCCCTGTTCGAGGATGTCCAGCACCTTCATGTCCTCGCGGCCGGAAGCGCTGATCACGATCGTTGTGGCTGAAAACAGCCGGTCGAAGGAGCGCCGGATCGCATCGGCCTGCCCGGCGCTGTACCCGTAAAGCATGATTCCCAAGGGCTGCATGTCAAAAATCCTCAGGCGGCCTTCCGGCTCAGGGATTCGTGCACGTGCACAATCAATCCCGGAAGCATGATGTTTTCGAGTTCCAGCCTCCGGTCCTCGAAATCGCCTTCACGAAGCACCGCCGGGAAGCGGATCATCTCCCCGAAACGGAGCGTCACCCGGGAGAAGGGCTTGGGAAGCATGAAGGTGTCCCAGCTTTTGAAATACCAGGCCCGCTCCGCCGCCGCGTAGAATGGGACGATCACCGCGTCCGTCATCAGTGCAAGCTGGATCGCGCCGGCCTTGACCCGCCCGGCGGGCCCTCTCGGTCCGTCCAGGATGTGCGCGGCCAGGCCCGATTCGTTCAGGTTTGCGATCATGGCCTTCAGGGCCTTGCCGCCGTCCGTAGAGGAGGAGCCCCGAACGGTCCGCCACCCCGTTCTCTCGGCCACGCCGGCGATGATCTCCCCGTCAAAGCTCTTGCTGATCATCAGGCTGGGCTTGAAGACGCTGTAGGATTTGAAGTGGCGGATCGCGGCGAAAAACTGCTGATGCCAGGTGCAGAGCAGGACCTTTCCGCCGCCTTTGACGTAGTCCATCCATGCCTGCTCGTTCTCGATAGTCAGGCGAAAGGTCGCGGAGTAGAGACGGATGAGCCGATAGAGCAGGTGCAGAACGGGCCGAGAGGTCAAGAACGGCCTGAATTTTTTCCACATCGGCATGCTCCTTTACGGTCCTCGCAGCTCACGCCGTCAGCGCTTTTCGCAAAGATGGTGGAATGCCTGCGCGAAAAGCTTTTATCTTTTTTCAAGGGGTGTGGCAACCGATATTTTCGGGATCTATTCGCGTGCTTCCGGCGAACCAATCTTGCTCCCCTACGGCCAATACCGCGTTGTACAGGGCAGCAAAACAACGGCTGCGGGGCTGCCGCCCTAATAGCCGTTTCTCTTCATCTCCGACCGGGAAGGGATGCCGGCCCTTCCCCCCATCCGCAGGCTCACCCGGGCGGCCGCCCAGGCGCCCAGGTCGAGGCTCTTCTCCGCCGTCCAGCCCCTGGCCAGGCCATAGGTGACACCAGCGTGAAAGACGTCGCCGCACCCCGTGGTGTCGACGGCTTCGACGGCGTAGGCCGGCCTTTGAATGACCCGGCCCTCCGCCAGGGCGATATAACCCATTTCCCCCAGGGTCACCCCGGCGACCCGCGGCCCGAGCGCCGACAGCGCCCGGCACGCTTCCAGGGGTTGATCGCCACCCGTCAGGGCGCGGGCAAAGGTTTCGGAGGCGATGAAGCAGTCGCTCAGCCCGGCCAGATCCAGCATGCCATCCCGCAGGGTCCCGGCATCCACGACAACGGGGATGCCGGACTCCCGGGCCGTCCGGCAGGCAAAGAGGGACGCCTCCATGAAAAGACCGTCCGTATGCAGGACCCGGGACCGCCGCAGGGTTCCGGCATCGATCTCATCGGGCCGGATTTCCATTCCCGTCGGCCTCTGCCAGAAGATGGTCCGCCGGCCCCTCGCGGGCTCCGCCGCGATGAAGGCAAACTGCGACCGGCGCCCTTCCCGCATGATCAGGCCGTCCGTGCGGACCCCCTCTTCCGCAAGGGATTCCCGGATCAGGCGGCCGAAGAGATCGTCCCCGGCCAACCCGGCAAAATAGCAAGACAGCCCCCAGCGGGATAGGGCCACGAGGGCCGTCGCCACTGGACCGCCCCCCTGGATGACCATTCCGGTGAATTCGCACTTCACGTCCGGGGGCGGATAGGCATCGATCTTCCCGATGCAGTCCAGGGAGCACTGCCCCAATCCGAAAACATCCGCGTTTGCCTTCGGCATGACGACCTCATCCTGTCAGCGTCTCGATTCTTCCGTGCGTCGGGGAGGATGAGCCGCTTTTTCGTCCTTTCCCCGATCCTTCATGCGACACGCTCAAGGCAGGCCCGGCGGCAGTCGCTTTCGATCCGGACCAGCCGCTCATAGGCCTCGTTGAAATCATCCTTTCCGGCTGTAAACAGGCCGTGCCCGTAAACGATGACGCCGGGATGGTCGCGCAGGGCCGGCGGCACGGTGTGGCAAAGGCCTGAAGGCCCGCCCCCCGCCTCCCCCGCCACGACCGGGACATCCCCCGCGAAGCGCCGCTCCGGGCAGCGGGAATGGCAGGAGTCCCGGCCCTCGCAATCCTCTTTTTTTTCACAGTCCATGGACAGGATCACGGCGAATTTCGGATGCCCGTGCAGGACGGCCCGACGGCCCGTCGCGCGGACGATCTCCCGATGGGCGGGAAACTCCGTCGATGCCGTCTCCGGCGGCTCGGAGAGGCTCTCCAGCGGCACGGCGACAATGCCGCTGCTCAGTTCGTCCAGGGCGCCGCCCTTCCGGCTGATGTAAAGCACGGGATCGGCGAGATAGGAGATGTTGCCGAAATTGGAATCGACGAGGCGGTCCGCCACCATCCGCCGCCCCGCCTCCGCCATGGCGGCCCAGGCCAGATCCACCGTTTCAAAGGGGCCTCTCATCAGCGCTCCCGTTGCCGCGGGCAGGGGGTCGATCCGGTCAATGACACGCCGAAGCAACTCCCGGCGCCGGCTGTCCAGGCGGTTGCGCCGGGCGTCGTAAAGGGCGTCGGAAAAGAATTTGACGAAACAGGCGAAACAGACGGAACTGCACATGACGAAGGCCCGCTCCGGGCCGGACTTCCCGAACGTCACGATGCCGCGCCCGGCCACGATGACGGCTCTCCGCCGCTTGAGCGCGGCCGCAACGGCCCGGTCGTCGAATACGGCCAGGACCGGCAGGTCCTGCAGGAAAATCCGGGTCTCGAAATCCCGGGGGTAAATCACGCCGCCCGATGTTTCCGCGAGGTAGTCGATGATCGACCGGTAGGGCTCTGCGGGCGCCGCAAAGAGGATCGACCGCTTGCCGATGCCGGACATGACCTTTTCCAGGACTCCGCGCGCGGCATCTTCACGGTTCCAGGATAATTCGTCCCCGCGCAAGCCGATCAGGACGCCGCCCGGTTCGACCAGGCCGGCCCGGACCAGCTTTTCTTCGTATTTTTGAAGGCTCTCTTCCATTATGGAGCACCGCGACCGTCCGCCGCCGGCCATCGCCTCTTCCGGAGCGAATCCTGCGCCTTCTTCTCCCGGTGTTTGCGCGTCCGCTTCTTATTTCTGAGATTCGATGATCACCTTCATCGATTCGCCGCCCGCGGCGACCAGTCTGAACCCTTCCCCGGTCTTCGCCAGCGGCAGCCGATGGGTGATCATCTTTTCGACAGGAACGCGCCCGGAGCGGATCAGTTCGATGGCCTGGGTCGCATCCAGCGGGCTGTTTCCGTAGGACGGCATGAGCTTGATCTCGTTGCGCCAGAATTCGTTGATGGGCACGGGCAGGTCCACGCCCGGCTCCGTCGTCGCGAAGCACAGAACGGTTCCGCCGCGGTCGACGGACTGAAGGGCCTGCTTGAAGGCCGAAAGCGCGCCCGTGCAGACGATCACCAGATCGGCCAGTCGGCCTTCGTTCAACTCGCGCAGTCGCGCCGGGACATCCTCTCCCGCATCGATCGCCGCGTCCGCGCCCAGCCGCCTGGCCATCTGGAGGCGATAGGCGCTGACGTCCGTGGCAACGATCCGCCCCGCACCGAGGGCCCGGGCGAGCAGCAGGTGGAGCAGCCCGGAAATGCCGCTTCCGAGGATGAGCACCGCCCGGCCGGGCTGCAGACCCGCGATCCGCTGCCCGCGGACCACGCAGGCAAGGGGCTCGACGAACACGCCCGCGTCGAAGGAAACCCCGTCGGGCAGGACGAACACGCCGCGGTCCACGTTGAGGCGGGGAATCCGGATGTACTCGGAAAATCCGCCCGGATCGTAGTTGGTCGTGTGGAGCGTTTCGCAGGCGGTGTGAAAGCCGCGCAGGCAGTACGGGCAGGTGTTGCAGGGGATATGGTGGGAGACGAAGACCCGGTCCCCGGCTTTGTAGCGGGCGACGCCCTCCCCCACCGCGGCAATCTCGCCGGCGATCTCGTGGCCCAGCACCAGCGGCGCCTTTTTGATCCGGTACCACTCCATCACGTCGCTGCCGCAGATCCCGCTGGCCATCACTTTCACCAGGATCTCGCCCGCCCCGATCTCCGGCACCGGCCGCTCCTCCAGCCGGACGTCCCGGTTGCTGTAATAGACGGCGACCCGCATCATGATCCATCCTCAAGACTGTGCGACATCATAGAATAACCGTGACAACTTCTCCATGCGAATCAGTGTCGGGAACTGCGGCTTGGTCATTGCGTGCGCCCGACAGAAGAATGCCGCGATGCAGTTATCACAGACGCCGTGGGATCGGTCGCGGCCATCCCTTTGCGACGGTTTGAGATCAGTTGTTAGAACCCGGGGATTGCGGAGAACCGGCGGATGGGCGGCTCTTGATCAGCCGCTCCTCCCGCATCCCTATGCTTCCCGCTTGAGTGCGTTGAACAGCTCCCAGGCTTCCTTGGCGGTCCGGTTCTCATGGATGATGGCCCGAAGCGCCCGCATCATCGCGACGGGATGGGGGTTCTGCCAGACGTTCCGGCCGAGGTTGAGCCCGATCGCGCCGTTCTGCATGCCGTCGTAGACGAATTCCATGACCTCCAGCTCCGTCTCGCACTTGGGCCCCCCGGCCATGACGACCGGCACCGGGCAGCCGCAGACGACCTTGTCGAAATCCCGGCACCAGTAGGTCTTGACGACGCGGGCGCCGAGCTCGGCCGCGATCCGGCAGCACAGGGACAGATAGCGCGCGTCCCGCTTTTCCAGCTCCTTGCCCACTGCGGTGACGGCCATGACGGGGATGCCGAAGTCCTCGCACTGGTTGACCAGTTCGGCGAGGTTGAGCAGGGACTCCTTCTCGTAGTCGCTCCCCACGAAGACCGACATGCCGACGGCGGTCGCGTTGAGCCGAAGGATCTCCTCGATCGACGTGGTCAGGCCCTCGTCGGCGAGGTCTCGGCCGACGACGCTGGAACCGCCGGACACGCGGAGGATGACGGGCTTGCTCCCGGCCGCCGGAACGGCGGCGCGCAGGACGCCCCGGGTCACGAACAGCGCGTCACAGTAGGGGAGCAGCGGCGCGATGGTCTCCCCCGGCTTTTCCAGACAGGATGTCGGGCCCTGAAAGTACCCATGATCGATGGGCAGAAAGAAGCAGTGCCCGTCCGGCTGGATCAGCCGCGACATTCGGTTTTCCATTCCCCAGTCCATAAAGATCCTCCTGAAAGATTATCGTTGTCCGGCCGGTTCGTCGTTTCCGGCCCGGGTTTGAATCGACGCGGGTTTGTCCTCGTCCGCCGCCCGGCAGCCGGGCTTCAGTCAGGTGGGGACGCCCAGCTTCGGCAGCAGGTAGGCCTGAAGAAAGAACCAAACCGCGATCACGGCGATCAGAATCCATATCGAATCCATGCATGCACCTCTTTGACTTTTTATATCAGCTTCCGGACGGACCTGCAATCCATATCCTGATTCCGGCCGGGCAACACGCCCGCGAAATGCGATTGAAAAAATTTCCGAAAAGCCCTACCTTGGGATCAAACGACAGGGAGGCCCCGCCAATGACGCACACCGCAAAACTCAGGTACGGGATCCTGGTCCGCCTGGAAATCGCGAACAAGCCGGGCATGCTGGGAAAAGTCGCATCCGCCATCGGCCGGGCCGGCGGCGACATCGGCGCCATCGACATTGCCGGCACCCGGGAAGGCCGCATCATTCGGGATGTTACCGTCACCGCGGCGAATCCCGAGATGGAGCACCGCATCGTGGAAAGCCTCCGGAAGATCGGCGGAATCAACGTGATCCGGGTGGCCGACCGCACCTTCCTGGCCCATCACGGGGGAAAGATCGAGATCCGCAACAAGCTTCCCCTGAAGTCCCGCGCCGATCTTTCCACTGTCTACACGCCGGGCGTCGCACGGGTTTCCATGGCCATTCATGAAAATCCGGAACGCGCCTACGAGCTCACGATCAAGCGAAACACCATCGCCATCGTCACGGACGGCACGGCGGTGCTCGGACTGGGCGACATCGGACCCGCCGCCGCGATGCCCGTCATGGAAGGCAAGGCAATGCTCTTCAAGTCCTTCGGCGGCGTCAATGCCTTCCCGATCTGCCTGGATACCCGGGATCCCGACGAGATCGTCCGCGCCGTGAAATGGATCGCCCCCGGCTTCGGAGGCATCAACCTGGAGGACATCTCCGCCCCGAGGTGCTTCGAAATCGAGTCCCGCCTGAAGCGCGAGCTCGACATTCCCGTTTTTCACGACGACCAGCACGGCACGGCCGTCGTCATCCTCGCCGGGCTGATCAACGCCTTGAAGATTGTGGAGAAGAGTCTGGAGGACATTACCCTGGTCGTGAACGGGCTCGGCGCCGCCGGCGTGGCCGCCATCCGCCTACTCCTCTCGTCGGGCGTGAAGCGGATCATCGGCTGCGACCGCAACGGGGCGCTCTACCGGGGCCGGCGGGAAAACATGAACCCCGTGAAGGAGGAAATCGCGGACCTGACGAATCCGGAAGGGATCCGGGGGCCGCTGGCAAAGGCCATGCGGGGCGCCGATGTCTTTCTCGGCCTTTCGCAGCCCGACGTGGTTCACGCCCGGGACATCCGGAAAATGGCGAGGGACCCCATCGTCTTTGCCATGGCCAACCCCATCCCGGAGATCATGCCCGAGGAGGCCCAGAAATACGCACGGGTCGTGGCCACCGGGCGGTCCGACTATTACAACCAGATCAACAACGTGCTCTGCTTTCCGGGCCTGTTCCGGGGGGTCCTGGACTGCCACGCCCGGGACATCAGCCACGACATGCTCCTGGCCGCGGCCCATGCCATCGCCTCCGGCGTGAACCCCCATGAATTGCGGGAAGACTACATCATCCCCAGCATCTTCGACCGGCAGGTGCAGGAAAGGGTCGCCCGGGCCGTTACCGAAACGGCTGTCCGGACCGGCTCGGCCCGGAAGGAGCATCCCTTCTCCGCGCTGTGAAGACGGCCGATCCTCACCCCGGACCTGCGCACTTCCGGCTGCCCGCCGCTTCTCCGAATCGAGGACCGGGCTGCCATGGTCCGGCCCTCGTGATGGACGCCCTCATCCGGCCTTCAGCCGATCTTTTCGATCTTTCGCCGCACCAGCCGGACGGCGATGTAGGGAAACAGGAAGAAAAGGATGGCGGACATCTTCATGAAGGCCATTCCGTAATAGGACAAAAGGTCATAGTCGCGCCGGCTCAGATCGAACCACTGTGAATGGATCCGGTAGCCCTGCTCTCCCCCCAGCAGAAAGAACAGGAACCACATGAGCAGCAGCGCGAAGGAGAAAAGGAAACAGCGGATCAGGACACCGGAAACGCAGTCCAGCACATCATGCAGTTCATCCCTGCTCATTGCCAACCTCCTTTGAACATTTCAAGGGCCGCTCATGGAAATCCCCGGTCAGAGCGACAGCAGATGCCCCTTTTCCTTCAGCCAGTCCCGCCGCTTTCGGTAATCGGGCAGGACGCTTTCCACGAAGGCCCAGTAATCCCGGGAATGGTTCCTGACCTTCATGTGCCCCAGCTCATGGACGACGACGTAATCGATCACCGCCGGCGGGGCCATGATCAACCGCCAGGTGAAGGCCAGCCGGTTGTCCGCTGAACAGGAGCCCCAGCGGCAGCGGGCCCGGCTGATGGCAACGGCCCGGGGCGGAATCCCGAGCGCCCGGCTGAAATGATCGACCCGCCCCGGGAGAAACTCCTGCGCCTTCCTTCGGTACCACAGGAAAAAGAGCGCCCGCGCCCCGGCGTGAGCGTCGCCGCTCAGCACGAATTCGCGGCCCGTGAAGGCCAGCGCTTCCGGCCGCCCCCCCTCCTCATCGACATGCAGGGGAAAGGACGCGCCGAGAAAGAGGAAAGACTCCCCCGGCCGGAACATCCGGGGCTGCTTTTCTCCCTGCCGCTCCAGTTCGCGGGCAATCTTTCGCTGCAACCACTGCTCCTTCTCCGCCAGAAAGCGGTCGATGTCCCGCTGCGGCGTGCGGTACGGCACCCGCACGAGCACGGAGCCTCCGCTCCCGATCTGGACGGAGAGCGTCTTCCTTCTCTTTCGGCTTCGAACCAGGGTGTAGGTCATGGCGATTCTCAGGGCTCCGCGGCGGGCGCCAAGACCTTGTCCGGCAGCGTCTGCTTCTCCGGCGCTTCGCCGCCGGCCGGAGGCTTCCGCTCCGGCGGCTGCCCTTCCCCGGGCGGCGCGGCTTCCCCCGGGGCCTCCCCGGAGGGCTCGTTGACCACCTCTTCGTAATCCGGGATCACGATCCCCCTTCGGACCATGATCTGGTAGATCAGCTCGGAGCGGTATTCCACGTACCGGCCCGTCCCCGTGGGATTGTAGCGGCGCGGGTTCGGCAGGACGGTCGCCAGCTTGGCCGCCTCCCGGGCGGACAGGTCCGAAGCCGGCTTCCCGAAATGGCGCTGGGCGGCGGCTTCGATCCCGAATATCCCGTCGCCCCACTCGGCGACGTTCAGATACAGCTCGATGATGCGCTTTTTGGAGAGGCTGTTTTCGATCCGCCAGGTCAGGATGGCCTCTTTGATCTTCCGGACGGGATTCCGGGCGGGCGACAGGTAGAGGTTCTTGGCGAGCTGCTGGCTGATGGTGCTGCCGCCGACCTTGAACTTCCGGCTCTTGAGGTCCTTTTCGATGGCCTTCTGCATGGCTTCGAAATCAAACCCCTCATGGGACCAGAACTTGTCGTCCTCCGCAATGATTACCGCCTTGACCAGATACGGCGAGATCCGGGACAGCGGCACCCATTTCTGGACGATCTTTTTCTTTTTTCCCTGCTTCGCCCATTCCTTCTCCCGGTATTCCATGAAGGCCGTTTTTTTCGGGTTGACGGTCCTGAGTTTTGCCACATCCGGATAAATGAAATAGAATGAAATACTGAGCACCAATGCCGCCAGCATGGCTAAAATGATGAAAAGAGACCATTTTTTAATCATGCACGGATGCCGCTCCTCTATCTATGTATTTGATTTCCATCAGTATTCGGAAATTTTTTGCCTTTTTCGGCGTTTTTTTGCTTGACAGCGGGATCATATCATGAGACCGTTTCGCCCTCGAAACGATTTTACAATATTTTTCCGCGGGAGTTGTAAAAAATTTCGAGGGGGGTTTGACAGACAGGTTTATTCTGTAGGTTCAGACTTCGCTCTTTGTGTGCAGTTTGTCATCCATTGTCAAAATCTGTGCACCGCCCCAGAAGTGGGTAGCCCCCGACACAACAGCAAGGAGGTACTTCATCAATGAGACGGCAGATTTTCCTGTGGATGGGACTAGTTGTCCTGTTCTTATCATTCGGCCTCGGCCGGGATGCCCTCGCGGGGGAGTACCGGGTCAAGCGAGGCGACAGCCTGTACAAGATCGCCAAGAAGTACGGCGTCAGCAAACAGGCCCTGCAGGAGGCGAACGGCCTTCAGGGTGTCGCCCTCAAGCCCAAACAGATCCTGACCATCCCCGGTCACACAAAATCAGCCCGCTCCAAAGTCAAAGAAGAGAAAGCCAGCCGAAAGAGCCCGCCGGTGAACCGGTCCGTCCATGTGGTCCGGAAGGGCGACAACATCTACAGCATCGCGAGAAAAAATGGAGTGTCGGTGGGCGACATCATGAAGGCGAACCATCTCCGTTCCAGCCGCCTGAAAATCGGTCAGCGCCTCGCCCTGTCAAAACCCGAGGAAAGAAAGGTTGTCGCGTCGGCGGAAAAGCCCGAACCCGTTGCTCCGAGTGAAGTGCCGGATGGCGATGAGCTCGAGGAGGACGAACTGGGAATTCCGGACGAGGACCTGGCGGCCATTGAAATGGACAAGGAAACATCGGCCGCGCTGCTGGGAAAATGGAACAGCCCGGACGAGCGGCAACTCTTTGTCCGCGTGGCCATGGGATTCCTCGGGGCGCCCTACCGCCTGGGCGGCTCTTCCGTGAGGGGCCTGGACTGCTCGGCCTTCGTCAAGAAAATCTATGCGTTTTTCAACGTCAGCCTTCCCCGGACCGCACGCGAGCAATCCAGGGTGGGGAAGCGGATTGCCCGAAGCGAACTGGAAGCCGGGGACCTTGTTTTCTTCAACACCCGCCGCAACGCGCTCGGCCATGTCGGCATCTACATCGGCAACAATGAATTTGTCCACGCGGCTTCCGGGCGATCCCGGGCCGTGAAAGTCGACACCCTGAACAAACCTTACTATGACAAGCACTTCGTCAAGGCGGTCCGTCTCAAAAGCCTGGATGAAGGCGCTTAGCTCTCCAACCGACCGCAAAGGCAGGGATACTGAGAATGGGATGTCAAGACATCCCATTTTTTTTGGGCTGGGACCTTCCGGGCGTAAATTTTTCTGCACTTTCCTGTTGATTTATTCACAGGGCCTTTATATCCTCGCGCCGCCGATTCGATGAGGGGACCGGCAATTCCGTATCGCCGTGAAACAGATTCCCGGGAGTTTTCGATCTTGAAAAGAGCTTTTTTACTGACCGTTCTTTTGCCGGCGCTGCTGCTGTTCAGCGGTTGCGTGTCCATCGGTGTCCTTGAAAAGAAGATCGCGGACGCGAAAGGACTGAAAAGGGAAATGCAGGACCTTCAGAAAGAACGGGAGGAACTGAAATCGGAAAACAGCGCCCTGAAGGCCCAGTTGAAAAAACTGGATGACGATTTGAGCCGGGTATCCAGCCAGAGGGACAGGATCGAAGCGGATCGCAGGGAGCTGGACCGGATCCTGAAATCCAAACCCGACAGCGCTTCGAAAGCGCTGGGCGAACAGCGGGAAAAAACGTTCGCGCTGCAAAGGGAAAGCACCTCCCTGCAGCAACGCCTCACCCGGCAGGACGAAGCCCGGGAGGCGGATGTGAAAGCGGTCAGCAAGACCTATGAGGACCTGGTACAGGCCATGAAAGAGGAGATCGCCCGCGGCCAGGCGACGATCCTGGAACGCAGGGGAAAGGTCACCGTCGATCTGGCCGAGGAGGTCCTCTTTGCGTCCGGCAAAGCAGAGATCAAACCGGAAGGGCTGACGTTCCTGCGGCGGGTGTTCCCCATTCTCAAAGGGGCCGCGGATCGGCTGATCCTCATCGAGAGCCATGCGAATGCCGTTCGGACCGGCGGTTTTCCCGCAAAAGAAGACGAAACCCACTGGGAGTTTTCCTCGGCCCGGGCCGTCCGGGTCGCCCGGCACCTGGAGCAGCTCGGGATCGATACCGCCTTTCTGTCTGCCGCGGCTTGCGGAGAAGACCGGTCCGCTGCCGACATCGGCACGGCGGAGGGACGGGCTAAAAACCGGGTTATTTCCATTATCGTCCAGCCGAAGGACTGAAAGCGGTTCCGTGAACGAAAACGGCCTGTCCGATACCAGGTGGAACAGTCTGCTCAATTTGAGAGATCTGTCGCTGGAGGAGATTGCGGCATTCATTTCCAGCCTCGGCAAGGAACAGTATCGGGCCAGGCAGATCATGAAGTGGCTCTACCAGCGCCGGGCCGCATCGTTCGATGAGATGACCAACCTTGCCCGGGATTTCCGGCTGAAACTGGCCGGCCTGGCGAGAATCGGCATCCCCGCAATCGAAGCCGTGCAGACCTCCGTCGACGGCACTCGAAAGATTCTCTTCCGGCTGGAGGACGGCCTTTTCATTGAAAGCGTCCTGATTCCGGGCAAGAATCACTGGACCGTGTGCATCTCCACACAGGCCGGCTGCGCCATGGGGTGCCGCTTCTGTCTGACCGGGCGGGACGGTCTGAAGCGGAACCTTCTCCCCTCGGAACTCACCGGTCAGATCATCCAGCTTCAGCGGCATCTGCCCGAGGGGCCGGACATTCGGAACATCGTCCTGATGGGCATGGGCGAGCCGCTGGCCAACTATCAAAACGTTCTGAAGGCCGTCCGGATCATAACGTCCGATTACGGGATCGGCTTTTCCAACCGGAAAGTCACCCTGTCCACCTGCGGCATCGCGCCGATGATCCGCCGGTTGGGCCGCGACATCTGCATCAACCTGGCCATTTCCCTCAACGCCCCGGATGACGTGAAAAGGAACGAACTGATGCCCGTCAACCGGAAATACCCGCTGGAGTCCCTGCTGGACGCCTGCCGCGATTATCCCATGCCGGGGCGGCGCATGCTCACCTTCGAATACATCCTCATGGACGGCGTGAACGATTCCCCGGGGGATGCCGAAAAGGTGGCACGCCTGCTTCGGGACATCCGCTGCAAGCTGAACCTGATCGCCTTCAACGAATACCCCGGATCGCCTTTTAAAACCCCGACTCCGGAAAGGATGAAATCCTTTCAGGAGTCGCTGATGCGCCGCCACTACACCGCGATCATCCGCACCAGCAAAGGCGGCGACATCCTGGCCGCCTGCGGCCAGCTCAGCGGCCGAAAAACCAATCCTCGAGGAGACGCCCCATGACCCATGCGAGATTGCTGGAGAGCATGTCCAGGCCGGAGTTCTACCCCCACCGGCCGGAAACCGTGGAAGTCATCCAGACTCATATCTCCTTCATCTTCATCGCCGGCGATGTCGTCTACAAGGTCAAGAAATCCGTCGACTTCGGATTCCTCGACTTCACGAGCCTGGAGAAACGGAAACATCACTGCAACGAGGAGGTGCGGCTGAACCGGCGGCTGGCGCCGGACACCTATCTCGATGTCGCGGCCATTCGGGAAGGAGCCGACGGGCGCCTGTCCCTGGAAGCGGAAGGCCGCATTGTCGAATATGCCGTCCGAATGAAGCGGCTGCCGCAGGAGCGGATGCTGAAAAAACTGCTGGCCTCGGGGGAGGCGGATCTTTACGTGATGGAACGGATTGCCTCCCGGATTGCGGAGTTCCACCGACGGGCCGCCACCGGCGGCGAGATCGACCGGATCGGCGGCGTGGAAACCATTCAGCGCAACCACGAAGAGAATTTCGAGCAGACCGCCGCCTATGCCGGGGTGACCCTTCCGGAATGCCAGTACCGCTTCATCCGGGCCTACAGCCTCAAATTCATCGAGGAAAGGAGGGGGCTCCTGGAAAAAAGGGTGGCCGAGCACAAAATCAGGGACTGTCACGGCGACCTTCACATGGAGCACATCGTGGTGGCCGACGGCATCCAGATTTTCGACTGCATCGAATTCAACCAGCGGTTCCGGTTCGAGGACGTCGCCGCCGAAGTCGCCTTCCTAGCCATGGACCTGGACTACAACGGCTATTCAGAATATGCTGAGCGGTTCGTGGACGCCTACATTCGGGAGTCCGGCGACCCGGAGATCCGGACACTGCTCAATTTCTACAAGTGCTACTACGCCTATGTCCGGGGCAAGGTGATCAGCTTTCGGACGAGCGACAGGGCCATTCAGAAGGAAGACCGGGACGAGGCCGTCCGGATTGCCGCAAGCTACTTCGATCTCGCCTACACCTGCGCCGCCAGGCTGGAAAAGCCCGCACTGATCCTGGTGGCCGGCCTGATGGGCGCCGGCAAGAGCGTGCTGGCCAGACACATGGCCCCGCGCCTGGGCGCGGAAATCATCCGAATGGACGTCCTCCGCAAGGAACTGCAGCGCCTTTCACCGGGGGAGCGGCGCCATGAGGACTTCGGACGGGGCATCTACGCCGAGGGAATATCGGAAAAGACCTATGAAAAAGCCCTGGAGCAGGCCGAAATGAAGCTGCGGAAGGGGAAATCGGTGATCATCGATGCGTCCTTCAAGAGGCGCCGGGACCGGGAGAAGGCCCGCGCCCTTGCCGGGCAATGCCTTGCGGATTTCTTCGTCGTCGAGTGCGTCTGTCCCGAGTCTGTCATTCGGAAACGGCTCGAGGAGCGGCTTGCGGACCGGACGGAAGCCTCGGACGGGCGGTGGGAGATCTTCGAGGCCCAGAAAAACGATTACGACAAGATCACCGAAAGCGAAGGCCCGTCGCACTTGATCGCCGACACATCCGTTCCACCGGAAGCCGGCGCGCAGGCCGTGATGTCGCGAATCAGGGGGCTGGATTTCGGATCATTTCTTTGATTGATCCTTGGACGGATCGATCTCTTTGCCGGCCTCGAGGGGCTTTTTTGCCAGCTCCTGGGCCAACCGCTTCTTCGTTTCCCCGATGAATTGGCCGACCTTGTCATCCAGTCCCACGCCGGCATAATTCTTCGCGATCTCCTCGAACCGGCCCAGGGCCGCCTTGTACTTTTTCATCTTGAAATAGAAATGCGCCACGTAGAATTCCTTTTCGGCAAGCCGCTTTCGGCATGTCACGATATTCTGTTCCGCCAGGGGCGCAAATTTGCTGTTCGGATACCGGGCCACCAGCTTCTCGAACTCTTTCTTGGCCTTGATCGTCTCGGTCTGGTCCCGGTCGATGGATCCGATCTGGTTGAAATGGCACATGCCCAGTTGATACATGGCATAGGGGAGATTCTCGTTCGTCGGATGCAGGCTGATGAAATCCCCGTAGGCGATTTCCGCTTCCGCATATTCCTTGTCGCTGTAGTGGGAGTCGGCAATGCCGAGTTCGGCCATAATGGCCATCGGGTGCAGCGGATGCCTTTCCTTCACGCGCTGAAAGGACTCAATGGCTTTCTTGTAGCGGCCCTCCTGATATTCCCGGGCGCCTTTCTGATAGAGACCTTCCGGCGTCGCCCGGGCCATGTCGGCTGGGCGCCACCATTCCTTGACTTCCGCCCACCAGCCGCAGCCGGACAGGAACAGCACCATGACGGCAATTGCCGGAAGCACGGCCGCGCGGACCGTCATTCGTTTTCTCCGGATCATAAGCCTTTCTTCACGAAATCTTCGAGACGCTCCCTGGAAACCAGGCCGATGAGCGTATCCAGAACCTTGCCGCCCTTGAACAGCAGGAGGGTGGGGATGCTGCGAATGCCGTAGGCGGCGGATGTTTTGGGGTTGTCATCCACATTCATCTTGGCCATCTTGACCCGGCCCGCATAGGAGCCGGCCAGCTCCTCCACGATCGGACCGATCGCCTTGCAGGGTCCGCACCAGGGCGCCCAGAAATCGACCAGGGCCGGCTGGTCCGATTTTAGAATTTCCTTTTCAAAATCATTATCGTTGACATGGATCAGAGAATCTTCCTTTCCCATTCTCCAGGTCCTCCTTTCATCGTCTGGCGATGGACTATGCCACACCCGGACGACGCCTGTCAAATCAAATTGATCCCTCTTTTGACAGATTTGCGCCAATCTGATATAAGTGCGCAACCGATTTCACCATTCCGGAGACGCCATGGGACTTCTGGGCATCATCTCGGGCACACTGGCCCTGCAGGGAAAAGCGTTTTTCGCGGATCTCGAAGAAAGACCCGTGCAGAACGAATTCGGAGAAGCCCTGGTCCTGCTTTCCCGGAACACGGCGTTCATTCCCCGTCACGGCCGGGACTCAAGCCGCCATATCCTGCCCCACCGCATCAACCACCCGGCCAATCTGAAGGCATTGAAGGACCTGGGCGTCGACGAAGTCATCGGCATCAATTCGACCGGCTCCCTGAAGAAGAGGCTGAAGCCGGGCACGATCGTCGTGCCCGACGATTTCATCCTGCTCTACGGGGGACCCACGGTTTTCGAAACGAAACCCGTTCACATCACCCCCCTGCTTCATGAAGGCCTGCGGCAGAAATGCCTCGAGGCTGCCCGAGAGTGCGGCATCGAGGCCGTCGACGGCGGCGTGTACTGGCAGACCCGGGGGCCAAGGCTCGAAACACGGGCCGAAATCGCGGCCATCTCGCAGATGGCGGACATCGTGGGAATGACCATGGCCAGCGAGGCCGTGATTGCCCAGGAACTGGGGCTGCCCTACGCCTCGATCTGCTCCGTGGACAATTACGCGCACGGCATCGGAGAGGTGAAGCTCACCATGGAGACGATCCTCCGCCATGCCCGCAGAAACACCGACGCGATCATCAGCATCATTCTAAAATACCTGGAGAGGAGAGCATCATGAAATTTTCCAAAAAAGGGGATGGCGGAGAAACGAGTCTGCTCGGCGGGCAGCGGGTTCCGAAATTCGATCCGAGACCGGACACCTACGGCACCCTGGACGAGGCCAGCTCGGTGCTGGGCGTAGCCCGGGCGATGACGAAAAACGGCCGCGTGAAAGACATCCTGCTCTCCGTCCAGAAAGACCTGCTGACTCTGGGAGCGGAGCTTTCAACATTTCCCGACGAGCTCTCCAGGCTGACCCTGCGGATCGGTGAAGGGGAGGTCCGGCGCATCGAAAACCTGATCGACGATCTGCAGCAGGAAGTCACCCTGAAAAACGAGTTCATCTATCCGGGTGAATCCGCGTCGTCGGCCCAGATCGACGTGGGCCGGACCGTCATCCGGCGGGCGGAGCGAAAGGCGGCCAGGCTGAAACAGGACAGACTGATCGCGAACGATTTCATCCATCAGTACCTGAACCGCCTGGCGGACATGCTCTTCACCCTGGCCCGCTACGAAGAGCAGAAAGGCTGATCCCGACTGCCGCCGAGGCCGGCCTTCGAAACCTCAGAAGGCGCCGAGCTGGCAGGGTTTGATTTTGATCTTCAGCGCCTCACAGGCGGACGAAACATCCATTCGGCTTCTTCCCGTCCGATCGGCGATTTCCCATGCGGCCGCACAGGGAAGGCGCCCTTTCACCAGGGCGCCGCGGATGGCTTCCTCCAGGTCGGAGCCCACCTTCGCGGCGGGTTTGACGATGATTTTCTCCGGGCTGTATCCGAAAAGGCCGAGCTGGCACTTCACGAGTTGAATCTCCAGAAGATCGATCGTCTCGCCCACGTCCGGCATGCCGATTTTCAGCCGAACGGCGATGCGGGCGGCGTCGGCGCAGCTGATCTTCCCGCTTTCGGCTTTTTCCCGGACCGCCGCGGCGGCGGCCTCGTTCAATTTTCGGCCCGCCGAATGTTTGGCCTTGTAATGTCCCGCATCCTCATGTGCCATGGCTGATCCTCCTCGTCCGGTTCCCCGGAACCATCGTCAGTACTTCATGTAGTGGAACGGCTCGACGGCGGCAAGCGCCGCTTCGTCGAGGGTCTTGAAGCCGCTCTTCTCGATGAGCTTCAAAGCCCTGTCGGTCTGGTCCACGTCGACCACGAACACCGCCTTCTCCCGGCTCTCCAGAACGAAGCCGTAGGCGTTGTTGACGTTGATGTTCTCCTTGAAAAGGAGCTGGGTCAGCCGGTCCAGTCCGCCCGGCCGGTCGTCGATCAGCACAGCCAGGACATCCCGCAGACGGACCGTCATCCCCGCCTTGGCCAGTGCGTCCTGGGCACGCCGGGGATCGTCGACAATCAGGTTGATCACGCCGAACGTGTCCGAAGTTGAGATCGTCGTCGCCCGTATGCTGATTTTTTCCCGGGCCAGGACGGCGGTGACCGCCGCGAGCTTGCCGGGCTTGTTCTCCGCGAAAATGGACAACTGCTTTGCAATCATGTGACCTCCTGCCCCTTCCCTATTCCTTCCGATTGTCAATGACCCGCTTGGCCTTCCCCTCGCTTTTCGGCAGGCTGTCCGGTTCGACCAGATTGACTTTGGGCGTAATCAGGATGTCGCCCTTCAACTCCTCCACGATCTTGCGGCGCAGCGCTTCGAGCTGCCGGAGGTCTCCGGCAAAAAACGACTGGCTGACCTCGACCTTGACGGTCATGAGGTCGTTGAACCCCTCACGCTCCAGGATGATGAGGAAGTTGTTCCCGACACCGGGAATTTCCATCAGCTTCTTCTCGATCTGGATCGGAAAGATGTTCACCCCCTTGAGGATCATCATGTCGTCCGTACGGCCCGTGATCCGCTCGATGCGCCGGTGGGTTCGGCCGCATTGGCAGGGGCCGGGAATGATCCGGGTTAGGTCCTTCGTCCGGTATCTCAAGATCGGCATCCCGTCCCGGAGCAGGGTCGTCAGGACCAGTTCCCCTTCCTCTCCCTCCGGGAGCGGCTTCAGGGTGACCGGATCGATGATCTCAACCAGGTAATTGTCCTCCCAGATGTGCATGCCGTTCTGGGCGGGACACTCAAAGGCCACGCCCGGTCCGTTCATCTCCGAAAGCCCGTAGGAGTTGAAGGCTTTGAATCCGTAGAACTCCTCTATCTTACGGCGCATTTTCTCCGAATGGGGTTCGGCGCCGATGAAGGCGATCCGCAATTTCGTGTCCTTTCGGGGATCGACATCGAGCTCATGGAACACCGTCGTCAAATGCAGGGCGTAACTGGGGATGATGTGGATCACCGTCGTCTCGAAATCCCGCATGAGCTGGATCTGCCGTTTGCTGTTTCCGGCGCCCGCGGGAATCGTCAGCGCCCCGATCTTCTCGGCGCCGTAATGGAAGCCGAGGCCTCCGGTAAACAGGCCGTAAGTCATCATGTTCTGAAAAACGTCCTGCTTTCGCATCCCCGTCATGTACATGGAGCGGGCCACGATATTCGTCCATTGGCCGATGTCATTGGTCGTGTGAAAGATGACGGTCGCCCGACCCGTGGTGCCCGAAGACGAGTGCATTCGAATCAACTCGTCCCTGGACACTGCCAGAAACCCGTAAGGCCAGTGGTCCCTGAGATCGTC
This sequence comes from Syntrophales bacterium, assembly GCA_034678725.1. GTDB lineage: Bacteria > Desulfobacterota > Syntrophia > Syntrophales > Fen-1087 > JAXDBM01. Next base: position 23,530 of record JAXDBM010000012.1, read on the forward strand.
CTTGGTGGTCAACGGCATCGATTCGATATCCCGAATCGTCTTCACGGCTGCGGGGACGATGCCACGCTCCCGAAAAATCTTTTCATAATACAAAGACTTGCCTGCTCTTCGAATCGTTTCTCGAAGCCGTTCCAACTGCAGGGCCTCCAACGCGGTCCGGCCGATCGTTTCGATTTCCTTTTCCCAATACATCGCTCTGCCTCCAGCATTCCAGACGGTGATTTTTTCTACAACTCAATCGAAATTATTTCAAGACAAAAGAAAATGCACAGGTCGCCGGATGGATCGACCCTTTTCGTGGCATATTGCGGGCCGGCATGATATAATATTAAAATTGCATTTCAATTATGGAGAAATTTCGGGAAGTTGAAAAAAGATGAAAAGAATCTGCCTCATCCTGTTTGCGGTCCTGTTTTGCTGCGCTGCGACGGCCGTTGCGGGAACGAAAACGGTCGGCAAGGTCTTCGAACACATCGACGCCTATTATGTGGAACCGGTCAATTATGAGACGCTTTACCGGGATGTCCTGCGGCACCTGTCCGCTGATTTCCCCGGAAAGATCCGGGTGGAGGAGCGCGGGACGGAAGTCTTCCGGATCGCCTGTTCTAAAAAGGAAATGGATTTCCAGGTCATGAGGCAGAATCAAGCCTCCAACGTCAGGCAACTCGAACGGGTTATGCAGGCCTGTGTTCCCGAAAAAGACCTGAAAAAGCTTTACCGGAATTATCAGAATGACGAACAGATCGCCCTGGCGATCCTGCTGAACGCCCTTGATCCGCATTCCGGTTTCATGACCGCACAGATGTACAGGGAACTCAATTCGGATCTGCAGGGGAGTTTCGGCGGGATCGGCGCGGAAATCACACTGCAGAACGGGGTGATCACGGTCGTATCGCCCATTGACGACACACCCGCGTTCTACGCCGGCATCAAGACGGGGGACCAGATTGTGCGGATCAACGGCGAACCGACCCGGGGAATGACGGCGCTGGAAGCGGTGCGAAAAATCCGCGGGCCCAAGAACACCCGTGTGAAGCTGACGATCCGGCGCAAGAACACGGACAAGATCATGGACATTTCCATTACCCGCAACCTGATCAACATCAAAACCGTCAAGTCCAGGCGATACGAGGATCAAATCGGCTACATCCGCCTGTCTTCCTTTCAGGAAAACACCATCGACGAGCTGAGGACGGCCCTGCGCGAGATGAACACAAGGCAGGGGCCGATCCGGGGTCTCCTTCTGGACATGCGGAACAATCCCGGCGGGCTTCTGGATCAGGCGATCAAGGTTTCCGACTATTTCATGAAATCGGGGATCATTGTCGCGACGAAGGGACGGAAAAGCAACTCGGAGACCCGGGCAAGGGCCCGCAATCACGGCGACGAACCCGCCTACCCCATTGTCATCCTGGTGAACGAGGGATCGGCAAGTGCGGCTGAAATCGTGTCGGGAGCCCTGCAGGAAAACCGCAAGGCCCTGATTGTGGGAACACAGACATTCGGAAAGGGATCGGTTCAGACGGTCTTTCCCCTCGATGAGGGCCATGCCATGAAGCTGACCACGGCCAGGTACTACACGCCGAATGGACGCGTGGTTCACGAAAAGGGCATCACGCCCGACCTGCAGGTCGGAAAAAGCCAGGGTCTGCGGGAAAAGGACTTGAGGGATTTCGTGAACGGAAAGATCCCGAAGGGAAAAAACAAGAAAAATGACAATAATTCCAAAGAGATCGAATCGAATCGCGAAATGCAGCTTCAGGCCGGCCTGAAGCTGCTTAAAATGACCATTGACGCCGGGGACCTGAGGAAAGGGCTTCAGGCTTTCAACACCTCCGGGGCAGGGAACCGCTAAAAGCCCGTCAGCCATCCTGCGGCGGGCATTTGAAGGCAGCGGCCCCGTCCCGATCTTCCCGATTCCTTCACAATGACCCGACTCTCTTCCCGAATGCGGAACCGGGCGAACCGGCGCCGGGAGGGCCGGCGCACGGGCTTCATTCCTTCCGTTCAACGCGTTTCAAATCCGTCGACCCTTCTGAAAAAACCGATCGACCCTTTGAAAAGCTGCAAGAAAAGGACTGTTTTCAGCAATTTTCAACCGGAAGATATTTTTTTCAGTTCTCTATTGACAAAGCCTACATATTGTGGTCAAATCCACACCACCATACAATATATAGTGTCTCTACTGTATTTTCATTAATAAGAGCATTCTTCATTTTACCGATCTTCAGGAGATTTCAGACATGCCAAAGAAGATTTCCATCCCAGCGGTTTCCCGATTGACCAAAAACGCCCTGACGGTCCTGCAAAGACGCTATCTGAAGCGCGACACGGAAGGCAAAGTCCTGGAAACCCCGGTGCACATGTTCCAGCGCGTCGCGCAGACGATCGCCGCAGCCGACAGGATCTTCAACCGCAAAGCGGAGACCGCCAAGCTCGCAGAAGCCTTCTTTCAGATCATGGCCGGCCTCGAATTCCTGCCCAACTCGCCGACGCTCATGAACGCCGGACGCGATCTGGGACAGCTTTCCGCCTGCTTCGTCCTGCCCGTCGGGGACTCCATGGAGGAGATCTTCGACGCCGTCAAGTTCACCGCCCTGATCCATAAATCCGGAGGGGGAACGGGTTTTTCCTTTTCCCGTCTGCGTCCGGCCAACGACGTCGTGATGACCACAACCGGCGTCTCCAGCGGCCCGATCTCGTTCATGCGGGTCTTCGACATCGCCACGGAAACGATCAAGCAGGGCGGGACCCGGCGCGGGGCCAACATGGGGATCCTGCGGGTCGACCATCCGGACATCATGGACTTCATCATGTGCAAGGCCGACCAGAAGCAGTTGAACAATTTCAACATCTCCGTCGGCCTGACGGAGGTCTTCATGCGCGCCGTCGAGCATGACGAGAACTACGAGCTGATCAACCCCCGGAACGGACAGTCAACGGGAACGCTCAACGCGCGCAAGGTTTTCAACCGGATCGTCACGCAGGCCTGGGAAAACGGGGAGCCCGGCATCGTCTTTCTGGACCGGCTGAACCGCGACAATCCCACGCCACACGTGGGCATGATCGAATCGACCAACCCCTGCGGAGAGCAGCCGCTGCTGCCCTACGAGTCCTGCAACCTGGGGTCGATCAACCTGGCGCGGATGGTCCACAACGGCTCCGTGAACTGGAAGCGTCTTCGGGAAGTCGTGGAGCTGGCCGTCCATTTTCTCGACAATGTCGTCGAGGTGAACAACTACCCCCTTCACCAGATCGCCGAAATGACCTTCGGCAACCGCAAAATCGGGCTCGGCGTCATGGGGTGGGCCGACATGCTGATCCTGCTCGGAATCCCGTACAACTCAGCCGAGGCCATCGAGCTGGCCGACAAGGTCATGCGATTCATCAACGACCAGGGCCATGCCGCGTCGCGCGAGCTGGCGAAAAAAAGGGGCGCTTTCCCGAACTTCAAGGGGTCACTCTACGAACAGCGGGGCGAACCGCCGATCCGCAACGCCACCATCACCACCATCGCGCCGACCGGAACGATATCGATTATCGCCAATTCCTCTTCCGGCGTGGAACCCATTTTCGCCGTCTCCTACATCCGGCAGGTCATGGACAACGACATCCTGGTGGAAGTCCATCCCCAGTTTGAAAAAATAGCCAGGGAGCGGGGGTTTTACTCACCGGAGCTGATGCAGCAAATTGCCCGGCACGGCTCCATTCAGGACATGGAAGAAATCCCCGCAGACATCCGCAGGATCTTCATCACGGCGCACGACATCCCGCCGGAAGTGCACATCGAGATGCAGGCGGCCTTTCAGAAACACACGGACAACGCCGTCAGCAAGACGGTGAACTTCGCAAGCGGCGCCACGATCGACGATGTGGCCAACGTGTACCGGCTGGCCTACAAGCTGGATTGCAAGGGCGTCACGATCTACCGGGACGGCTCACGGGATCGGCAGGTCCTTTCCACCGGCAAGGTGGACGAGAAGGGGCCCCGCACCGCCGGGGAAGAGGAGAAAAAAGTTTTCAAACGGGAGCGCCCCAAGGTCCTGAAAGGCTGGACCTACCAGATGCAGACCGGCTGCGGGCCGCTTTACGTCACCGTCAACCAGGACACGACCGGCCTGTTCGAGCTCTTCACGACCATGGGCAAGGCCGGCGGCTGTGCGGCGTCGCAGAGCGAAGCCATCGGGAGAATGGTTTCACTGGCCTGGCGGAGCGGCATCCAGGCCCGGCAGGTCATCAAGCAGCTTCAGGGAATCTCCTGCCACTCGCCCTCCGGCTTCGGCGAAAACAAGATCCTCTCCTGCGCCGATGCCGTGGCCAAGGCGATTCAGTCGCACATGTCGGCCAACGGCTTCAAGACGGAGAAGGAAGCGGTGCAGTTCCTGAAGGGGGCCTGTCCGGACTGCGGCGGCAGCGTCGAGCACGAAGGGGGTTGCGCAGTCTGCCGTCTGTGCGGCTACAGCGAGTGCGCCTGACGGCGCAGCCGACGGCCTGGCTCACAGCGATTCCGGGCACCCGAAGAGGTAGAAGTCATAGACGGCCCGGGCAATCTCGGCAATCGCCTTTTCCCGCTCCGTCGCCTCTTTTCTCGAAGTTTTGACGAAAATCGCGATCGCCACGTGTCCTCCGTCCTCAGGGAGGGAGATGATCCCCGCGTCGTTGGTCGAGCCCCCGAGGGTGCCGCTCTTGTGGGCCACGGGCGTCCCCGGGGGAAGCATCCCCTTCAGCCGCGCTTCCCCGGTCTGGCTCCGCCGCATCGCGTCAAGAAGCATGCCCGCGCTTTCCGGTCTCAGGAAATCCCCCCGGTAAATGCCCTGCAGGAGGGAAACGACCGCATCCGGCGTCGCGGTGTCCCGTCCGTCCGCCTCGAACTCCCTTTTCATCTTTTTCTTCAGGCCCGGGTCCGCCTCCCTTTCCAGCCGATCGAACCTGGCGGGCGTTGCGTCGGGCGGCAGCTTTCGAACACCGGAAGAGGCTGCAATCATTTCGAATACGGATCGGCTGACATCGATGTCTACGATGCCGACGGCCCGCATTTGCCGGGTCACGGCGCCGGGTCCGCCTGCGATCGACAGGAGCAGGTCGGTGGCCGTGTTGTCGCTGACCACCATCATGATCTCAAAAAGGTTGCGAAGGGAAACCGTGAGTCCCGGTTTGTCGAAAAGCTTGGCCAGGACGCCGCTTCCGGGACGCAGATCCGTCTCCCGAATCTCGACCATGCGGTCCCACGCCAGCTCACCCCGTTCCACGAGGGTTATCAGCTGGACCGCGATGGGTATCTTGTAGGTGCTGGCCATGGGAAAGCGTTCCCGGCCGTTGAAGGAAATGCGCTTTTGCGATTCAATGTGAACGGCGCTGACCCCCACGACGCCGCCGGACAGCCTGGCCAGCCGTCCGATTTCCGAAATCAGCCGCTCCTGCGGGCTTCGCAGGGCCTGATCCGCCGCGGCCGAAGGATCCTTCTGGGCGCAGAGGGGACCGGCCGGAAGGAGAACGAGGATCACCCCGATCAGGATCAGGCTTTTTGTCGTTTGCATTCCGCTGTTCATCCTCCCATTCCACATCGCCATGGTTCTGCCTCATAGCGCATCTTCGCGCTCCCGTAAAGCTCCGCGTGCATTGAATTCCCTTCGCCGCCGCCCGAACGGATTCAAACGGTCCGGAAAACCGGCAAATCATGACTTCCCGGCAGCCGTGCGGCGCGCTCTTTATCCAGGTCCCCCTTCCGGATGCTCTTCGGGACCGGTGCAGGCGATTTCAGAATCCGATTTCATAATACCAGTTGTCGCCGGGCGCGGGAACGTGTTAGCATTAAAAAAGACGCCAGAAAGGCATCGGAAAAATGAAAACACTCTATTACGACTGTTTTGCCGGCATCAGCGGGGACATGAACCTCGGCGCCATGATCGACCTCGGTGTCGACCCGGAATATCTGACCGGCGAACTGAAAAAACTGAATATCGGCGGATATGAAATCGGCATCAAACGGGATCGCCGCAGCGGCATTGCCGGCACAAGGGTGGACGTCCTGGCCATGCCCGAGGGGGGCGCGTCCGAAGATCGGCATACCGGCCACAGGCGGTTTGCGGATATCGTCAAAATGATCCGCGCATGCGACCTGTCCGAGCAGGTAAAATCGACCAGCCTGAAGATATTCGGAAAACTGGCCGAGGCGGAGGCGAAGGTTCACGGCCACGGGATCGAAGACGTGCATTTCCATGAGATCGGAGCCGTCGATTCCATCATCGACATTGTCGGCGCGGCAATCTGTTTCGATTCTTTCAAAGCGGACCGGATCCTCTCTTCGACCGTGCAGACCGGGGGCGGTTTTGTCCGGTGCGCCCACGGGACGCTGCCCGTACCCGCTCCGGCCACGGCAGAAATCCTGAAGGGGATCCCCGTCAAAACGGGCGCCGTTCCCTTTGAATGCACCACACCGACCGGGGCGGCCATTCTGGCGGCAACGGTGGCGCGGTTCACGGATCAGATCCGATTCACCCCGATGAAAACCGGCTACGGAATCGGGCAGAGAACCGCGGAAATCCCGAATGTCCTTCGCGTCTTTCTCGGAGAAATGGCGGAGGAGGCCTTCACTGGCGACGTCGCCCGGGAGGAGGCCATTCTCATGGAATGCAACATCGACGACATGAACCCGGAAATGTACGAATTCATCATGGATGAATTCCTCGCCAGGGGCGCCCAGGACGTATTCCTCACCCCCGTCGTCATGAAAAAATCGCGGCCGGCTGTGAAAATCAGCGTCCTCTGCGAAGCCGGGCACCGGGAAGCCATGGAGGAGGTGTTCTGGCTCCAGACCTCTACATTCGGCCTGAGGGCTTATCCCGTTTCCAAGGCCATGTTGAGGAGAGAATATTCCAGGCAGTCCACACGGTACGGCGAGATCGCCGTGAAGCATGCCTGCTTCCGGGGGCGCAGGATCAAATCCAAACCGGAGTACGAGGACTGCAAAAAGCTTGCCGGGGAAAAGAACGTTGCATTGCGGGAAATTTACGACGAGCTGAAGGGCGAGAACAACCCATGAACCGCTGCCGAGAAGACAGGCGGGCGCCGGGCCGGCGGATAGCGCTGCAAAGGCCGGCCCAATGAACGCGACGCTGCTGGAGCAGTTGTTGAAGGACATCCGCGACGGAAGGCTCAGCGTCGAACAGGGCGTCAGCCGCTTGAAGGACCTTTCCTATCTGGACGTGGGGTGCGCGAAAATCGACACCCACCGGGAACTTCGAGTCGGTTACCCCGAAGTGATCTACTGCCCCGGAAAGACCCCGGAGCAGGTGAAGAAGATCATTCAGGGAATGCTCGCAAAACCGTGCAATGTCCTGGCGACGCGGGCCGGTGAAACGTTGTTCGAGGATGTGCTCAAGGACCATCCCGACGCCCGGTATCATCCGCTGGCCGGAGCCATCACGATCCGGAAAATGGAGTCCGCGGTGCCGGACAGCTACATCGCCGTCGTCACGGCGGGGACCTCCGATCTGCCCGTGGCGGAAGAAGCTGCCGTGACGGCTGAATTTTTCGGAAACCGGGTTGAACGGGTCGTCGATGTCGGCGTCGCCGGCGTGCACCGGCTTTTCGACAAGATGGATTGCATTCGGGGCGCAAGAGTCATCGTCGTGGTCGCCGGGATGGAAGGGGCGCTTCCCAGCCTGATCGGCGGGCTCGTCGACCGGCCCGTCATCGCCGTTCCGACCAGTGTCGGATACGGCGCCAGTTTTCAGGGGTTGGCGGCGCTCCTGTCCATGCTCAATAGTTGTGCCGGGGGCGTCTGCGTGGTCAATATCGACAACGGCTTCGGGGCCGGTTACATGGCCAGCATGATCAACAAGCTGAAATGACATTCCGCAACGATCTCCCCGCCGGTTCCCCTTTCGAAGCATGGACCGGCCGCCCATCCCGAAAGCGCGTCCCGCAGGCGCGGGAAAGAGAATAAGCATTTGAATGAATTGACTTCATAAACTGTTTATGCTACGCGAACCGCTGACCGTACCGCTTGAGATCGCGAGTGAATTGACATTGAAAACTGGATTTCTGCCGGCATGAGGACATCCTGCCCGATCAGGGTTTTTTTGAGATCCCTGCTCATCCATTCGTCCTTCAACTTCTGGCGGATGCAGAATCTGGGCTTTGCCTATGCCATGCTCCCGCTGATCCGCCGGAAAGGCCTGAACAGAAAGGATGTCTCCGGGTTCCTGGTCAGGCATCTGGAGGGATTCAATACGCATCCCTATCTCTCCGGACCCGTAATCGGATCGATTGCCAGGCTGGAGGAAACAACGGAGGGAGGTCAAGCCGGTCCGATTTGCAGCGAGGTGAAAAATACGCTCATGGGGCCCTATGCGGCCATCGGCGACACCTTTTTCTGGGGCGCCTGGAGGCCCTTTTCGGCGATCTTGGCCGTCCTTCTGGCACGGGAAGGCTTCATCCTCGCGCCCGTTTTTTTTCTGATCGTGTACAATCCCCCGCACTTCTGGGTGCGGTGCAGGGGATTTCTGGAAGGCTACCGCAGGGGACGGGACGGGATCGGTTTCATCAGCGCCATGAACCTGCCGGCGGCGGCAGGGAAAATTCGCTGGCTGTCCCTGGCCATGCTGGGGGTCCTCGCTGCACTGGTGGCGCAGAGTACGGGCCATGCGATCGGAAGCGACCCGGCTTTTGTCCCGGGGGCGCTGTCTCTGACAGTCGTCCTTCTCTGCTTCTGGCTGTTAAAAATGGGAGCGACTGCCATCCTGCTTTTATATGGAATGGCCGCTCTGTTGACCCTGTTTTCCCTGTGATCTGAATTTGACGAAGACCTTCGAAATAAGAAACAAACTGGGCATGCACGCGCGTGCCGCCGCCAAGATTGTCCAGGTGGGTGTAAAATTCAAATGCAGGATTTTTTTTGAAAAAGACGGCATCGAGGTCAACGGCAAAAGTCTGCTGGGCATCCTGACGCTGGGCTGCCCCCAGGGGAGCCGCCTGATCGTCCGGACGGAAGGCCCCGATGCCCGGGAGGCCATGGAGGCGCTCGGCCGCCTCATCGAAGACAAGTTCGGTGAGGATTGAAATACTTGGAATCGAAAAAGGGACCGCGTGAATGACTGACCCCGTGAAAAAAACCTTCGTTCTGAAGGGGATCGGCGTCTCGCCCGGCATTGTGATCGGGAAGGCCTATCTTTTCGACCGGCTGGACACCCAGATCTCCGTCTACAAACTGGACGATTGCAGCCTGATCCCCCCGGAAATCGAACGTTTCCGGACCGCCCTGCAGGACTCGGAAAAGCAGCTTCTCGGCATCAAGAAAAAACTGATACACCTGAAGGTGACGGAGCCGCAGTACATCATCGATGTCCATCTCATGATTCTCAAGGACCGGAAATTCGTCAACCGGACCATTCAGTACATCAAAAAGATCGGCGTCAACGCGGAGTGGGCGCTCCGCATGACCCTCGACCGTTATCGCCAGATCTTCGACAGAGTGGAAGACGAATACCTCAAGGGGCGCTTCAGCGATATCCGCTATGTCGGCCAGATGATTCTGAGAAATCTGGGCGGAAAGCAATGCGAGGTGAGGCCGCCGATCGGAGAGGGGGTCGTCATCATTGCCACGGATCTGTCGCCGGCGGACACGGCCCAGATGAAAATCGAAAAGGTCCAGGGGTTCGCGACGGACATCGGGGGAAAAACCTCCCACACGGCGATCGTGGCCCGCTCCATCGAGATCCCGGCCGTCGTCGGACTGGAGAACATTACCCGCCGGGTCCGGACCAACGATCTGATCATCATCGACGGCTCCGCCGGTCTGGTGATTGTCAATCCCGAGCCGGAAATCGTCCGGCGGTATGAAGTCAAAAAGAGACATCATGAAGAGACGCGGGAGATTTCGCTCAAGGATGCCCTGCTGCCCGCCATCACCCGGGACGGACATCATGTCGAAATCGGAGGAAATATCGAATTCATCGAGGAGATTCCCTCCGTCATCAGCCACGGGGCCGACGGAATCGGCCTTTACCGGACCGAGTTCATTTATATCAACCGCGAGCAGTTGCCTTCCGAGGAGGACCACTTCTCCATTTACCGGCGGGTAGTCGAGACGGAGAAGCTCAATTGGTCCACCATTCGCACCTTCGATCTGGGCGGAGACAAGTTTCTTTCTGACCCGAAACTGGCCAAGGAGATGAACCCGCAGATGGGTCTGCGGGCGATCCGCTTCTGCCTCAAGGAGGTCGACCTGTTCAAGGTCCAGTTGCGGGCCATCATCCGCGCCAGCGCCTACGGCAAAACGAGGGTCCTTTTCCCCATGATTTCCGGCATTGAGGAAATACAGAGGGCGAAGCAGATCTTCCGCGAGGTTAGGGAAGACCTGGCGAAGCAGGGCCTCCCCGTGGGAGAGGATATCGAAATCGGGGTGATGATCGAGGTTCCTTCAGCCGTCGTCATGGCGGATCAGTTGGCCAGAGAAGTCGATTTCTTCAGCATCGGCACCAACGACCTGATCCAGTACGCCCTGGCCATCGACCGGGTGAACGAGCGAGTGACCTACCTGTACGAACCGCTCCATCCCGCGGTTCTCCGGCTGATCCAGCGGGTCGTGAAAACCGGCCATGACGCGGGAATCCGGGTTGCCATGTGCGGGGAAATGGCGGGAGAAGCGGCATACACGATGGTCCTGCTGGGTCTCGAACTGGACGAACTGAGCATGAATCCCCTGGCCATCCCCCGGGTCAAGAAGATCATTCGGGGCTCGACGATGAAAGAGGCCAGGGCGCTGCTGAAGAAGGTCATGACTTTCGCAACGGCGACGGAGATCCGCGCATGGGTGGGCAAAACCATGCAGGAACGGTTTCCGGAAGAATTTCCGAACAGCGAACACTGAGGCGAACCATCACCATGTCCATCCTTTCCGGCTTGAAATCATGGCTGCAAGACAAGGGGGAGTACTACGCGGAATCCATCTACGAGCAGTACAATTTCCCCCTGCAATGGCTGGTTGACAAAGCCCTGTCCAAGATTCAGCTCGCGGAACACGATGCCGAATCGCTCAAAGGGCTCGCGGAAACCGGGGTTGTCGTTTATGCCCTCAAACAGAAAAGCCAGCTCAACAGCCTGATCCTGAGGGAACTGGCGAACCGACAGGGAATACCGAAACCCGCCTATTCCCACGGCGTGAACATGCTCTTCTGGCAACCCTTCAACAAGGCCCTCAAGGTCGTCCTCTCCTTCCTGTCCGGTCTCGTTTTGAAAAGAACCGTCCTGAACCCTTACAAAGCCGGCTACCTGAAAAAGATTATCCTGGAGAAAAAGAGCGTCATTATCCACTTGGGCGGTTCGGAATTCATCGAGGACAAGCATGCCGATGACGCCGTCGCGCAACTGCTGGACGCCCAGAAGGAGCTGGACGTGCCGGTCCTGATCGTCCCGGTGCTCGTGACTTACGGGCGCAGGCGGGACAAAGAGGAGGAAAATCTGGTCAATATCCTTTTCGGCCAGACGGACAACACCAACTCCCTGCAGCGGGTCGTGACCTTCCTCCGTTATGCCAAGAAGGCCATCGTGATTTCCGCGGAACCGGTCAACCTGGCGTCTTTCACGGAGGAGCACAGGAGCCTCTATCCCGCGGAGATGATCCAGCGGCTGCGGGGGGAGCTGGTTGACCGCATCGACGAGGAAAGAACGACGATGGTGGGGCCCGTCCTGAAATCCCGGGATGAGCTGATGGGAATGGTCCTTCGGGACAAAGACCTCGTCCGGTTCATGGAGGACAGGGCAGCCGGCGGCAAGACGAGCTACCCGCGACTGGTCCGGAACGCCAGGCGCTACCTTCGGGAAATCGCCGCCGACTACAACGAAATGCTGATCGAGATCTGGGACAAGATCCTCACCTGGCTGTGGAACAACATCTACGACGGCGTCGTGGTGGACCAGGAGGGAATGGTCAAGATCCGGAACATCTCCAAAAAAATGCCCTTTGTCATCATCCCCTGCCACCGCAGCCACATCGATTATCTCCTGCTGTCCTATGTATTTTACAAGCACAACATCCAGCTTCCCTTTATCGCCGCCGGCACCAACATGTCCTTCTTTCCCATGGGCCCCATCTTCCGGCGATCGGGGGCCTTCTTCCTGCGCAGAAGCTTCAAGGGCAACCCCCTGTACAGCGAGGTCTTTGCCAAGTATCTGAAGGTGCTCCTTCAGGAAGGGCTGCCTCTGGAGTTCTTCATCGAAGGGGGAAGGAGCCGAACCGGGAAAATGATCATGCCCAAGTACGGACTGCTGTCCATGATCCTCCAGGCTTACAAGGAAGGGGCCTGTGACGACCTTGCCCTGATTCCCATGTATATCGGATATGACCGGGTGATCGAGGAGAAATCCTATCTCCGGGAACTCGGCGGCGTGCCCAAAACCACGGAGAAGGCGATCGACATGATCAAGAGCTCGAAGGTGCTCCGCAAACGCTACGGGCGCGTTTACGTGAACATCGGGGAACCCCTTCAGGTAAAGTCCTATCTGGCCGCGCAGGAGAAAACGTTCGAAGAGATGACGCTGGAGGAGCGGCAGAGCCTTTACCGCAAGATCGGCTATGAAATCGTCCTGGAGATCAGCAAAGTCTCCGTCGTGACGCCTTTTGCGCTGATTTCTGCGGGCCTGCTGAGCCACGACCGCCGGGGGATGTCGCAAAACGACCTCATGAACGTCCTGAACCGGTTTTATGATTATCTGGCCGACCGGCAGGTCCGTCTGGCCGCGACGCTGGCCAACCGCCGCAAGGCCATTCGGGACGCCCTGGCCCTGTTCGACCAGGCCGGACTGATCTCCCGAATGGGCAGGGAAGAGGAGGAAGACGAATTCGAAGAGGTGGTCTACTCCATCGACGACGACAAACGGATGAACCTGGAATACTACAAGAACAACATCCTCCACTATTTCCTGCCCGTCAGCTTCGTCGCTACGTCGATTCTGTCGAACGAAAACGACACGATTCCCCTCAATCAAATCCTGGAAGATTACCGGTATTTCAAGAAACTGTTCCGGCACGAGTTCATCTTCGACGAAGACCGGGATGACCTGGACGCGGTGAATGACGTCCTCTCCTATCTGCACACCCAGGGCATGATCCTGGGCGAGGAGCGCAAAGAGCAGGCCTGGATTGAAGTCAAAGGGAGGGGGCGGACCCACCTGAAATCGTTTGCCGGCCTGCTCAGCAGCTATATCGAATCCTACTGGGTGGTGGTCCGTGGCTGCGCCTACCTGCGGAAAGAGCCGCGCCGGGAGCGAGATCTGATGAAAAAGATTCAGGGCCTCGGCGAGAAGATGTACCGGAAGGGCGAGATCCGCCGGTCGGAGGCCCTGTCGCAATCCAATTTCCAGAGCGCCCTGCGCTTTCTGCGGGAGTCGGAAGTCCTGATCATGACGGAAACCCCGGACAAGAGCGAGAAAAAGCCGATCCAGCACTACGCGCTCAACGATGACAAATCGCATCTGGAATCCCTGCGCAGGCGATTGTTCAAATTCATGTAATTCCCCCAAATATCGGACGCCGGATCAGAGAAGGACAAAAGTCATGATCAACCGGGATGATGTCATCCGCATGGCGCATGCATGCGGCTTCGGCGACATCGGTTTCACGACGGCCGATCCCTTCGAATCGCAGAAACAGATTCTACAGGAGCGGCAGGAGGAATATGCGTGGGCGATGAAGGCGGGGCTGAACCTGATGGCGGGAACGGATCCGAAAAGCATCCTCCCGGAAGCCCGTTCGATCGTCGTCCTGATGGAGGCCTACTTCCGCGAGGGCTTTCCGCCGTCTATGGAGAATCATTTCGGCCGCTGCTACCTGGATGACGACCGGGTCACCCAGGACCGCCTGTCGAAAAGAATCAAAGCCTTCCGGGAATTTCTCCGCGAACGGGGCATCCGCTCCAAGGCGCCCTTCAACCTGCCTCACCGGCTAGCGGCCGCCAGGGCCGGGCTGGGGACTGTCGGCAAGAACTGCCTGTTTTATTCCCGCAAGCTCATGGGCCGGGGATCCTGGGTGCTGCCGGTTGCCGTCGTGGTCGATCACGAATTTCCCCCGGATGAACCGACCCTTGAAATCGGCTGTCCGGAGTGGTGCCGGAATGCCTGCATCGCGGCCTGCCCGACCGGGGCACTGAAGGCCCCCCGCCGGATCGACCCCCGCCTGTGCATTTCCTATCTGACCTATTTCGGCCGGGGCATCACGCCGCTTCCACTCCGCGAGCCGATGGGCGCATGGGTTTACGGCTGCGACCGCTGTCAGGACGTCTGCCCCCGCAACCTCCCCTGGCTGTCCAGGACGCTGCCCCTGAATGCAAAAGTGGCGGCCATGACCAAAGACTTCAGACTGGAGCGTCTGCTGCACATGGACAAGGCGTACTTCACGGCACGAATCTGGCCACACATGTTCTACATGCCCGACCGGGACATCTGGCGGTGGCAGATGAATGCGGCCCGAGCCATGGGAAACACCCTGGATGAAGCCTGTGTCACGGAATTGACCCGGGCCTTCGGCCGCCTTCAGGACGAGCGGGTGCTGGGAATGGTCGCCTGGGCGCTCGGCCGCATCGGGGGCGCGGAAGCCCGCAGCGCCCTGGAGTGTTTCCTGGCCGGCAGCCGGGGACCGGTTCGCGACGAAATCCGGCTCGCCCTGGAAGGAGCCGCCTGAAGGCTCCCTATCCGATGCTGTACAGAGCGGCCCGTCCCCGGTAAACCGCAGCTTCTCCGAGCTCCTCTTCGATGCGGAGAAGCTGGTTGTACTTGGCCAGCCGCTCGCTCCTCGAGACGGAGCCGCTCTTGATCTGCCCGCAATTGGCGGCCACCGCCACGTCGGCCATGTAGGTGTCTTCCGTTTCTCCCGACCGGTGCGAAACGACGGTCGTGTACCCCGCCTCCTTCGCCGTTTGAATGGTCTCCAGGGTCTCCGTCAGCGAGCCGATCTGATTCAGCTTGATCAGAATCGAATTGGCGATGCCCATGGAGATCCCTTTTTCGAGGCGCTCCCGGTTGGTGACGAAGAGGTCGTCGCCGACGATCTGGACCTTTGCGCCCAGAGCGTCGGTGAGCATCTTCCAGCCTTCCCAGTCGTCTTCCGCCAGCCCGTCCTCAATCGAAATGATTGGATATTTCCGGACCAAGTCGGCATAGAACCGAACCATCTCCGCGGAGGTCTTCCGGGGCTTTTTCTCCGCCGCGAGGACATAGGCGCCGTCGGAGTAGAAGGAACTGGCGGCGCTGTCCAGCGCGATGGCCAGGTCCCTGCCCGGCTTGTAGCCCGCCTTTTCGATGGCCGTGGTGATCAGGCCCAGCGCCTCTTCGTTGGACTTCAGGTTGGGCGCGAACCCGCCCTCGTCCCCCACCGCGGTGTTGTAGCCCTTCGCCTTGAGCACGGACCGCAGGGCGTGGAACGTCTCGGCGGCCGTGCGCAATCCCTCCCGGAAACTCGGCGCGCCCACCGGCATGATCATGAACTCCTGGATGTCCACATTGTTGTCGGCATGCTGCCCGCCGTTGAGGATGTTCATCATGGGAACCGGAATGTCCCGGGCCATGACCCCGCCGAGGTACCGGTAAAGCGGGATTTCAAGAACCGACGCCGCCGCCTTGGCGCAAGCCATCGACACGCTCAGGATGGCGTTCGCGCCCAGTTTCCCCTTGTTGGCCGTCCCGTCGAGACCGATCATGGCAAAATCGATGTCCCGCTGGCTCAGGCAATCCATCCCGATGATCTCGGGGGCGATTTTGTGAAGCACGTTGTCAATGGCCTTCGTGACGCCCTTTCCCAGGTACCTTTTTTTGTTGCCGTCCCGAAGCTCGAGCATCTCGTGCTCCCCGGTGGACGCCCCGGACGGCACCGCGGCCCGCCCCATGATTCCGGACATGAGCGTCACTTCGGTCTCGATAGTGGGATTCCCTCTTGAATCCAGGATCTCCCTGGCATGGATATTGATGATCTCGGTCATATGACTCCTCCTTGGAGTGGAATTTGCTGTGGCCCGGCTTTCGGGGATTCCCCATAGCCGAATTCCGGAAAATATTCAAGGTCCTTCTCCGCCCCTGCCGAAGATATCCGGCGCCCGCGGCAATGACACTGACAATGGCCCTTGATAAGATCCATGAAGTCAGGTAGAGATACAAGAAATTTCACCCGGAATAAGGATTCGGCGTTGCAAGAAAAGCGGACGAAACTATTTCTGCATTTGAAAAAATGGCTGGAAAAAGCGGTCCTGGATTACGGAATGATCGCGGCTGGGGACCACCTGCTGGTCGGCGTCTCCGGAGGGGCGGACAGCCTGGCCCTGCTGGACCTCCTCAATACGCCGATGCTTTTTGTGCCCACCTTCTCCCTTCTGGCCGTCAACATTGATCCGGGCTTTGATCCGGCCTATCGGGGGTACGGGACGCTGGAGACCCATCTGCAAGCCGGCGGCTATGACTACGTCATGGAGAAATCCGATATCGGGCCGATTTCGCACAGCAGCTACAATCGGAAGAACCCTTGCTTTCTCTGTTCCCGTCTTCGCAGGAAGCGGATCTTCGAAATCGCCGCCGAAAGAGGCTGCAACAAGATCGCCTTTGCCCATCACCGGGACGACATCGTCGAGACCCTGCTGATCAACATGTTCTATGCCAGGGAGATCAGCACGATGATGCCCAGCCAGGAGATTTTCGGCGGCCGGCTCCACATCATTCGCCCTCTCGCCTATCTTCGGGAAGACCTGGTCAAAAAGTATGCAAGGCAGCGCCACCTCCCGGAAATCGAAAACCGCTGCCCGACAAGCAGAAACTCCCGCCGTCTCTACGTAAAGAACCTTCTCAACGAACTGGAAAAAGACAATCGAGACATCCGGGACAACATCTTCAAGGCCATGGGCCACGTGAAAACGGATTACCTTCTGAAGGCGAAGGCAAAGGAAATTGGCTAAAAAAGAAGCGGACGGAAAAATCATCTGCCAGAACAAGACGGCAAGGGTCAACTACTTCATCGACGACACCTACGAGGCCGGGATTGTCCTTGTGGGCACGGAAGTGAAGTCGCTGCGGGACGGGCGGGCAAACCTGAAGGACAGCTACGCCCTGGTGAAAAACGACGAGGTCTATCTTCACGAACTGCACATCAGCCCCTATCTCTACGGCAACCGGTACAACCACGACCCGCTGCGGGTCCGGAAGCTCCTTCTGCACAAGCGGGAAATCCGCCGCCTCTACGGCAAGTCCCGGGAAAAGGGGCTGACGCTGGTTCCCCTGAAAATGTACTTCAAGAACGGAAAGGTCAAGGTCCAGATCGGGATCGGGCGGGGCAAGAAGCTCCACGACAAGCGGGAAGACATCAAGCGGAAGGATGACCGGCGGGACATCGAAAGGGCCTTCCGCTCCAGGCACAGAAACTGATTCCTGTTCTGTCTGCCTCATCCCGGTTGCGTGGACTTATCCCGACGGCGGATGCAGATCGGCATGCGGCCTTCCCGGTTCCATGATACCGCCTGATCGGACACCCGGCCCTGACGATTGTCCGTTCCGTAACGATTGTCCGCTTGACTTCCTCTCCAGGGAGGGTTAAATTAACCCATAAACAATGCTCTTTGAATCCAATCGATTTTATGGGGGCGTCACGGTTTCGACGGGGATAGTTGAAGCTGTAGAAGCGTACCGAGGTTCCTACAGGCCTCGTTAAACAGGTAGGAAACACATAATCGCAGACAACTACGATTACGCTTTAGCCGCCTAGACGGCTAACGTTCTGCCGGTTCTGCCTGCCGGGCCGGACAGGGCGTCGATCAGACAGGATAGCCGACCTCTCTTTCCTGAAGGGAGCAAGGCGAAATCCAAACAGGATAGTCCCTGATCAATCCTGCCTTTGGGAGTTTTCAGGGGTGAATTCAAATCAAAGGATACGTACGTAGAAACTGCAGTGGAATATTTTCGGACGCGGGTTCGACTCCCGCCGCCTCCACCAGAAATACTTTAATAAAATCAATTAGTTAGCTCTTGATCTAGGGGCGAAATCGGCGATTGTGCCCAAAATTGTGCCCAAATCCGATTCCGTGGCGCCGTCGCCCTGCAAAACCTCTTCGTTAAACTGTCGTTCAAAAGCGGAGCCATCCTGCCGGGTCAAATTCGGGATGTACCGGCCATAGGTCTTGAAGACCATGGACGTGTTCACGTGTCCCAGGGTCCGCGCCACCCACTCCGGAGATTCTCCCGCCGCCAGAGCCCAGGAGGCGAAGGTGTGCCTGGTTTCGTACATCCTTCTATATGGCAGTTCGCTCTTCTTCATGACCCTTTCCCAAAGCTCTCTGAGCTTGTCCTGTAGAATCGGCCGGCCATCCCTGTTGAGAAAGACGTAAGGGCTCTGCTGATTCGCCGTCAACTTCTTTTGAGCCTCCAGGATTCCAGCCATGACCGGCCGGATGGCGATCGCGCGACGGCTTTCCTCCGTCTTCAGGGAAGACTTTTCCAAGTTGCGGACGCGGCTCGATTCGATGTAGATGAAACGGGAATCGATGGAGGTCCATTTGAGGGCGACCTGTTCGGAGGGCCGAAGGCCTGTCTGAACGGCGAACTCAAAATAGGGCCGATACCACTGCGGGATAAAGGTCATGAGGACTTTCCATTCCCGGAAGCTGAAGGGAGAGATCCTCATTTTAGTGCCCTTGGGCAGCTTAATGCCTGAAAAAGGATAGGCCAATTCGGTCCACCCATGTTCCTGAAAAGCATCTTTGGTGATGACCCGCAAAGGAATGAAGATATTCTGAATTCTCTTGGCGGAAAGGGCCTTGTCATCTCCGAAGCGTTTGCTTTTCAAATGGGCGAGAAATTTTTTCATCAAGACCTGATTGAAATCCGAAAAAGGGATATCCTTAAAATAGGGGAGGAGGTGATTGTTGAGGGTGCAGACATAATCCCTGATTTGTCCGGCACTCATGCCTGGTTCCATTTCCTTCCACCACTTCTTGAAATAATCACCGAAACGAACTTCCTTCGGGTTTGTCTTGACGGTCCTTCCTTCGAGTGAGGCAAAAAATTCCCGTTTGCTGCTATGGGGAAAACGCTTTTCGAATATGAAGGTTCCGTTTTCAAGCTCAGCCAAGATCAGATCCAACTGCTTGCGGAGCACTGTCCGATTGGCCGGGGTATCACTCAGTCCCGAGGGTTCGCGCACCCTGCGATCACAATACCGGAAATCCACCCATAACTTCCCACTGCGGCTGTAAACTCTTCCTTTTTTCCCGACGTTAATCCTGTCGCGCTCTTTGGTTTTCTTTTGTTGTTCACGGTAATGAGGAAATTCTACAATTTTTGCCTGCTGCATGTAAATTTACTCCTTCCGCTTTTCCATCACCTCCCATCCGTTCAGAATGTCACTGACGGGCAGTATAACGGATCGAGATGAGAATGCAAACGCGAATCTATCAGATATCGATCAAACTCTTTTTCCGGATCGGCACTTCATCTGATGGACCTTCCGATGCACTTTGCAGCCATGTCTGGACAGCGCTCCAGATAAACAATACCTTCCTGGGAGTGGGTTTCAGGTAATGGGTATTAATTTTGAGCTCCTTTTTCCACACCAGGTTCCGGATTGTTCCAGGTTTCATTTTGATGCGGCAGCTAAGCTCTTCGGTAGTAAGATATTCTTCCATGTTCTATCCATTGTGTGGTCGTATATATTTATTGAACGTCCATCGGCCTTGAGGAAACCATCAGTAATCGCCCAGAACGTCCTTGAGTTTCCCGGATGTCATGCGTTGAGACGGTTTATCTTCCCTATCTCCTGATGCTGAAGTTTTTCCCCTCGTAAACAATTCGTAAACTTCCCTGCCGCCGACCGTGTCGAAGTAAACCTTAAGGGCTCTCTGTATCACCCGCCCGCGGTCCGGCTGTGAGATCGAGCGTATCTTCCGGATCAGCCCCTCGTCCGTCAGGGTTATCCTCAGCGTGATTTCATGCTTCGCAGTCATTTCCTCGATTCCACGTCCAACGCCTTTAAGAAGCCCCTCACGTTGGCATACTCGGGGCGATCGGGCACGTGAACGAGCGGCCGGTACTCCTCCGGGATGTGCTCTTGGAGGTAATAGACGCCTCCGCCGGCGATGATAACCTTCTCCGCACGCTGTATCCTCGCCGTCCACTTCGAGCGCACCTCCTGGATCAGCCAGTCCATATATTTCTCCGCCGAATCCCTGACCAGTTCGGAGAGATCCCGTTCTGCACCGTACACCAGGATCCTGCCTTGGCGAAGCACGTCCTTCGATTCCTGTTCGGAAAGATCAAGCTGCATCCGGGCCTTGATTTCCCTGGCAAGGTCCAGGGAGATCTTCGACACCCCGTGCCTCTCCAGGGTGTCGGATTCGCCCTTAACGATTCGTCCCCGCTCGACCACGATTATGTCCACGGTGTTGAACCCGATGTCGAGAATGATCATGTCCTGGTCCGTCCGCGCGTTGACGTCTCCCGCCTGGGACAGCCGGTAGTCCGCGAGAACCCCGAGACCCTGGGGATAGAACCGCGCATTCAATTCCAGTACCTCGCGGCCCACCTCGATCCGCCGCAGGAGGGGAACGAGTTCCTTCAGGTTCGCGTCCGTGTAATGGGAAAGAGGGAGTCCCATGGCGACGTCCGTGACGAGTTCACCGGTCTTCCTGTGGATTTTCTTCACTGCCTTGAAGACGAAAAGGGGCGAGTACCTCTTCATGAACTCGAAGCTCCGCGTCGAAAAGGCACCGACCAGGGCCTCCCTGCCGACGAGGTATTTCCTGCCTTGGTATTCATATTCCTCGCTCTCGGCAAAGGCCGACAGATCCCCGACTTCCCGCTCCGCGTAAGCGATCGCTGTCGGGAACTTGAGCATCTCCAAAATTCCCTCGCGCTGGTAAACGGCCTTCACGTCCCCGTACCCGACATCCAGTCCCAGATTCATTTGCGCACCTCCTTGGTGTTCTTTTTAAGTTTTTTCGACAGTCTCGTCGTTTCATCACTCAACCGAAATCGCGTCCATCCAGGTGATATCCCCGCCTGGCCAGGGCCTTTCGGAGCTTGACGAGATTCACCCGGTATTGGAGCGCGTGTTCCCACGGGTACACCGGGTCTTCCCGCTCATAGAGAAATCCCTTCCGGACAAGCGAATTGAGATGTTTCCTGATTGCATGCCTGCTCAAGGACGGAATCGACTCGCTGAGGAGATCGTCCGCCGTTTTTTCCACCCAGCCGCTTTCGGGCGGATCGTCCTGGAATTCCTGTTCCCCGCGCGCACGTTCCTCGTGCATGAACTGGTCGAAGTCCCAGAGGCGGCTGGTCCAGTAAAGAAACCTTCGCAGGATCACGGCCTCGGCATGGTGACCGATCGTGACCTCCAGACCTTCCCTGAGAATCCGATTCGCGTGCCTGCCGGGCAAAACGAACGATTGAAGATGAGAACGGGGCATTATCGGCGTTTGGTTCATGGATGGACCTCCTTCCTTAATTAAAGGCTGACGTGCATGGTCGAGTATTCGACCATTTTTCCCTTCCGGCGGGGTTTTTCGGTCGAATATTCTCCACGGCGTATAACCCCGAAAATGATCCGGTGCGGGCCTTCGCCTGAATCAGCATAATAATGTTTATTATGTTCGTGCGATTGAGACACTTGCCGGGGCGAACCCAGTGTGCCATCGAATGGCAAATTCTCGACCACCCGGAGAGCTTCCGGACCGCACCCCGACTATCGATGCGTCTATTTCCTTTCATGCGCCTTTCCCCAGGCTGGTCAGCGCCCTCAGGATCTCCTGTGCGCCGGTAAATTTCTTCCTGCCGCCCGGCCCCTCGATGACGCAGGATGGTGTGGAATCGATACGGTCATCCCTGAGATGTTTACGGAAGGTTTCAAAAGCCTGCGAGGAATCGACGTACCGGCACTTCAGGCCCCTTTCGCCCAGGAAGGCTTCCAGACCCGGCAGGCTCCGGATATTCTTCTCCGCCGCCTTGAAGAGGGCGGATCTCGCACAGAGGATCTGGGAGACATCGCTTCTTCCAGTCACCATTCCCAGGAAACATTTCGCGTAGAGGATCGTTTCCATGTGGACGGGCGTATCCACGAAGGTGACTGCGGCGATCCGCCGCCTGACCAGATCGATGACGATCGGCTCCAGCTCCGGCTCCATCGAGCGGCAGGGAGGACAGAAATAATCGGTGTAGATCCTCACCTTGACGGGGCCGTTCCCGAAGGAGGGTATCCGGGTTTCCTCGGCGTAGGCCGGCGTCGCCGACCCGGAAAAGAGGGAGAGAAGAACTGAAAACCCGATTGCGGCGAAGAGAATCGCCGTCGACGGCCTGATCCTCTCAAGATGCATTGCGAAGAGAACGATGACCACGGCGGCGAAGGCGAGGCAATAGGGGCAGTAGACGCCGTTCATGACCTGGAAGCCGAGCAGGAAGACCTCCCCGCCCAAGCCCAGGGACAGCAGGATCGCGCAAGCGGCGTTCTTC
>JAXDBM010000013.1:0-69307 GCA_034678725.1 Syntrophales bacterium
GTACCCTGAAGACCATCGGAAAATCGGTCAAAGAGGCGATTCGCCAGACATCCCGATGGCCGAAACCGCTTCACAACAGGAGGCGGGACCGGGAAAGGTCCCGCCTCTTCTACTTCCTCCCTCCCCCTCTCCGTTTTCGGACGGCCATTGATCCGGGCATGACTTTCTGCTAACCTCCCGCCATGCAGCTGCCCTTCCGCCTCAACGACCTCCTGCTCCTTGTCGTGGTCCTTTCCTCCATGGCCGCCGGGATCATCTTCCCCGGCTTCAGTTCCCGTTTTCAGGCACTGCCCGTTTACTGCCTGATGATCCTTTTCGCTCTCAGCTATCTTTCCATTGAATTGAAGACCGTCCGGTCGACGCTGAGAAACGACAAGGGAAGGATTCTTGCCTTCGTCGGCATGAAGAGCCTGATCTTTCCCGCACTGGTCTACTATCTCTTTCAGGCGGTCGCGCCGGACTACGCCTTGGCCGCTTTGCTGTTGAGCGGCGTCTCCACGGGCGTGGTCGCGCCCTTCATCTCCAATCTGGTGAGGGGCAACAGCGCACTGGTCCTGGTGGTGGTCGTTCTTACGTCAGTCCTGGTACCGGTCACACTGCCCGTTCTCGCCCGGTTGGTCGCCTCCGAACACGCGGAAATCTCCATGCCGGCCATGATCCGCATGCTCCTGTTGGTGATTTTCGTTCCCATCCTGATCGTGGAGGCCCTTCGACGCCTCACCCCGGGTCTGCTGAGGCGTGCGATCCGGTTTCAGTTCCCTGTTTCACTGGTGCTTTTCGCCCTGATCAACCTGGGGATATTCTCCCGGCACTCAGTGCTTTTCCGGACGGAGCCTGTCCTCATCCTCACGGCGGCCGTCGTGGCGGTGGGGCTGTCGGCGATCTGCTGCGCGGCCGGGATCCTTTTTTTCTGGAGATGTCCTCTTGAAGATCAATTGGCCGGCGCGGTCATGATGGGAAACATGAACAACGTCCTGGTCATCGTTTTTGCCTCGGCTTTTTTCGGCCCGATCGAACCGCTGGTCTCCGCCATGTACATCATCCCGTTCTTCGGCCTCGTGATGCCCCTCCGGTATTACGCGAAGCGCAGCGCGAAGGCGGCGGGAAATTGACGGGTCAGCCGTTCAGCGCCGCGATCTCCGTTCTGGCGTCCTCCCTGGTCAGCGAGGTGTCCGTTATCCCCTGAGGTATTTTCCTTGGCGCGGCGGATACGGAAGGCCTGCGACTCCTGTTTGCGTTTTCCGGCTGCATTTCATCGTTGCGCTTGTATCTGCGGTTTGAATGAAGTAGGATGATTGGAACAAAGCGGATTTCGATACTGAAAAAGCATCCCACACCCGCAAACAGAAAGGAGAGTTGAAGATGCAGGCACTGTTCACCCTGACACCGGCGGAATCCAAGCGCCTGATCGGGAAAGGCGTGGCGGCGCTCCCGGAAATCAAAAACGCGATGAGAAAAGGCTATCTCCTTGTCGGCAGAGGATCGACCAACGCATACATCCTCGAGGAGCTTCTGGGAGAGAAGATCCGGAAGGAAGGCTATCTGGCCGGGCAGGTCATTCGGGGCGTCCTGTGCGTGCTGGGTCCGGAGGAGCGGACCCAGCCCGTGACGTTTCACAAGGGCAAACCCCTGCCCGTGGAGCCCGGCACGGTCCTGGACAAGCTCTCCCCCGGCGACATCCTGCTGAAGGGGGCCAATGCCCTTGACTCCGGGGGAAATGTCGGCGTGGTCATGGCAAGCCCCACGGGCGGCACCATGGGTCAGTTTCTGATGGCCATGAAAGCCCGGGGATTGGAGATCATCTATCCGGTGGGGCTCGAAAAGATGGTTCCCTCCGTCGAGTTGGCGGCCCAGTACGGGGGATCGATGACCCTCGGCAAGACCGTCGGCGCCCGCGTCGGCATGGCCTGCGTCTCCGACGGGATCGTGTTCACGGAACTCGATGCGATCGAAAGCCTGTTCGATCTCGAGGCCGTTCATTTCGCCTCCGGCGGCTGGGGGGGCGCGGAGGGATGCGTCACCATCGCCATCGAAGGGCCGGACGCGGAGGTCGGCAAATGCCTTCGCTTTATCGAGCGGAACATTAAGGGCGAACCGCCGCTGCCGGGCCTCAAGAGCCCCTGCAAGACCTGCGGCATCCCCTGCAGCTTCAAGGGCAAGGATTTGAAGGAGCTTCCGGGATATCTCAAGTAGGCGGTCCCGTCAAAACATCGGGGAAAAGAAGAGGGGGCTTGCCGGCGGATGGCAGCCCCCTTTCGATTCTCACTTTTTTGCTTCAGCGCCGGTAGATCCGGTAATCCACCACCGCGACGCCTTTTTCGTAAACCAGGATCGGATTCAGATCGATCTGGTCGATGCCCGGCTCGTCCTTCACCAGCTTCGCCAGGGCCTTCATCACTTCGACGAGGGCTTTTTCGTCCCGCGGCTTCATTCCTCTGAAGCCCGCCAGGACCGGATAACCCCGAATGGTCCGGATCATCTGCCGGAATGTCTTCTCCGTGGCCGGAAGCAGGCAGAACTGCACATCCCGGTAGATCTCCGTGAAGATCCCCCCCAGGCCGAACATCAGCGCCGGCCCGTATTGAGGATCCCGGGTCATGCCCAGGATTGCCTCCACCCCGCCAGGCCTGGCCATGGGTGACACGGTGACGCCGTCGATTCGCGCCTTCGGCGCATGCTTCTTTACGCTCTTCAGGATCTCCGTGAAGGCACTCCTCACCTCCGAGGGCCTGGCCAGGTTGAGGCGCACGCCGCCGACGTCCGTCTTGTGGGACACTTGGGCGGAGGCGATCTTGAGGGCAACGGCGGTTCCGCACTTCTTCGCCAGCGCGACCGCCTCTTTTTCGGTCGTTGCCAGCTTCGCGGCCACGGCCGGTATCCGGTATTTCTTCAAAAGGGCCGCCGCCTCTCCCGCCGGCATCAGGTTGAACGGCGTCCCGTGCACCACGGCGGGGGCCGCTTTCCGGGCGCGCTTCTCTTCATCAAAGCGGACAAGCTGGTACAGCGCGCGGATGCCCCGCTCCGGCGTCGGATAGACGGGAATCCCCTTCCGGTGCATCAGCCTGGATTCCTCCCGCTCCACATCGGCGCCGCCGCAATAGACGATCAGCTCCCCCTTGCCGGTAACCAGCTCGGAAGCCCCGTGAATCGGGTCCCCGAAAATCACGACGCTGGTGTCGTAGTCCGACTTGGCCGCGGCAATGACCCGGGCGTACAGGCTGGGGTCGGAGATGGCATCGCCGGTGAGGTCGATGGGGTTGCTGACCCCGCAGTGGGCCGGCAGAAACGCCCGCAGGCGGTCCTTGAGCACCTGCGTCGGTGCGGGGTTCTCGAAGCCCAGCTTTTCCGCCTCGTCGATGGCGAGGATGGCGGCGCCGCCGGAACTGGAAATGTTCAGAAGGCGCCTGCCCGAGGGCTTTTCCATATAGGCCAGGGCCTTGGCAAAATCGTAGAGCTCTTCCAGATTGTCGGCGCGATTGACCCGGCATTTCCGGAAAATGGCCTCATAGATCGCGTCGTCGCCGGCCAGCGACTTGGTGTGGCTCTCCGCCGCAACCCGGCCCCGGGCCGTCCGCCCGGCCTTGAGGATGACGACGGGTTTCGTGGCCCCGGCCAGGGAATCCAGAAAGACTTCCGGTCTTCGGACGCCTTCCATGTAGAGGGCGATGACTTTCGTGTTCGGATCGTCGTTGAAATAGCGGATGCAGTCCGACTCGTCCACGTCCGCCCGGTTGCCCAGGCTGACGAAGACGCTGAAGCCGAGCTGATCCTCGCTGGCCCAGTCGATGAGAGCGGCGCCGACCGTGCCGCTCTGGGAGATGAAGGCGATTTTCCCCCGGGTGGTGATCAGGGGCCAGGAGGCGCAGAGATTGAAATGCGGGCTGTTGATCCCCTGGCAGTTGGGGCCGACCACCCGCACACCGTACTGGCAGGCCTTGGCGGCCAGTTCCAACTGGAGTTTTTCCCCGTCCGGCCCGGCCTCGGCGAAACCGCCGGTTACGACAACGGCCGCCCGGATGCCCGCCTTGCCGCATTCCTCGATGGTTTCGGGCACCATGCGGGATGGAATCACGACGACAGCCAGGTCCGGCGGGGAGGGCAGCGACGGAATGTCCTTGTAGACCTTGAGCCCCAGAAGCTCTTCCGCCTTCGGGTTGACCGGATAGATGGGTCCCGCAATCCCGGCGTGAATCAGATTGTACAGGATGTCATACCCCAGTTTGCCCGGTGTGGCCGAGGCCCCGATCATGGCCACGCTTCGCGGCTTGAAGAGTGCGTCAAGATTGCCGATTCGCTCCATAGCTCCTCCTTTTGTCATCGATGGTTTTGTGTCAAAGACCATGCTTTTGCGGATAGACAGCTTTTTTATGTTATCATGATCATCGCTCGTTTTCCATGATTATGTCGGGGTTTTTCGCTTGATATCGGCATTCAGGTCGGTTATGGGTAGAAATCACATTCGGCGCGGCAGGAAGGGCCGGCATCAGAGGGGGGGAGACGCAATGAGATTCAGAGAGGCGGGCAAGATCACGGATCATCTGTGGTACCTGGGCAGGGAAGAGTCCGGAACCTACTATCTTGAAGGCCGGGACGGCGCGATCCTGATCAACGGCGGATTGAGCTACATCCTGCCCGATGTCCTGGCGCAGATGAAGGCGTTCGGGCTCGATCCGGCGCGGGTGCGGAAATTCCTCATCCTGCATTCCCATTTCGACCATGCCGGCATCGCGCCCTATTTCAAACGGACATTCCCGGACATGGAAATCATCGCCTCGGCGTCGGC
Organism: Syntrophales bacterium; assembly: GCA_034678725.1. Classification (GTDB taxonomy): domain Bacteria; phylum Desulfobacterota; class Syntrophia; order Syntrophales; family Fen-1087; genus JAXDBM01. The sequence goes on from JAXDBM010000013.1 coordinate 4,784, forward strand.
ATGGAAAATCTTCGCCATGCCCAAGGCGATCGAGATCATGAACCGCTTCAGCGCGACCTGCGCCAGGCAGGCGGGCGCCGCAGACGCGCTTCAGGCCTTTGACATCGAATGGCGGGACGACATGACGGGCGCCGCCGTCGGGGACGGAGACCGGATCGATTTGGGCGGCGTTGCGCTGACCATCCTGGAGACCCCCGGCCACACCAACTGCTCCATCACGGCCTACGAGCCGGAGGCGAAAGCCCTCTTTCCCTCCGACGCGGCAGGAATCCCGTACCAGGACTCCATCTTCCCGTCCATGAACACCAACATGGTCCAGTACCTCGAGAGCCTGGAAAAGCTCGACCCGCTGCCCGTTTCCTATCACTGCGCGGATCACTACGGTTACATCAGCGGGGAGGAGGCGGGCCGTTTCATCGCGCTGTCCATGGATGCCGGCCGCATCTGGAAAGCGGCTCTGGAGAATTACCACCAGAAATATCTCGGCGACGTCGACGCCGCCGCGAAGGCCGTCACGGAATTCTTCTACCGGGAGATGCCGGACTATTTCATCGCCCCCGACATCCTCGAAGGGGTCTTCAAACAGATGATGAAGTTCATCGGCAAAAACAGATGAACAGAATGCGAGCCCGTCAGGGGCGGAAACATTGAACGGAGGGGTGCGTTCCCTTGAAGTCCAGGAAAGGTCTGCTCCGCACCGTCCTGTTGGCGGCCATCGTCTTCGGCGCCTCCCTGGCGGCCTGCTCTTCCGATGAAATCCGGCTGCCGCGCCTTGCCGGGAACGCGGTTGTCCTGGCCTTCGGAGACAGTCTGACCTACGGTACGGGGGCCGGCGCCGAGGAAAGCTATCCGGTGATCCTGGAAAAAATGATTGGCCTTCGCGTCGTGAATGCCGGGGTGCCGGGAGAGGTGACCGAGGAGGGGCTGGCCCGCCTGCTCATGGTTTTGGAGCGCGAGAAGCCCGCCCTGGTGATCCTATGCCACGGCGGAAACGACCTGCTCCGAAGGCTGGATCAGCAGCAGACCGTGCGGAACATTCAGGCCATGATCCGGCTCTCCCGGGAGAAAGGGGCGGCCGTCGTTCTTATTGCCGTGCCGTCCATGGGACTGTCTCTGTCACCGCCGCCCATGTACCGCGAGATCGCGAAGCGCTTGTCTGTGCCCCTCGAAGGGAAGGCGCTTCCCGCCGTGCTTTCCGACGCTTCGCTCAAGTCGGATCCCATCCACCCCAACGCGGCCGGGTACCGGCGGCTCGCCGAAGCGATTGCCGGCCTTCTGAAAAAAAGCCGCGCCGTCGATTGACTTTGATGCGGCGAATCGATCAATCCTTCGCGGGCGCCGGTTTGCCGGAACGCTTCCGGCTTCGGGGGCGGGTTTTGCCGTTCGTCCCCCGGTGAATCTTGCCCCTCTTGGAACGCTGATCACCTTTTCCCATGAAATCCTCTCCTTGCCTGATATTGCCCAGGATCATCCCGCCGACCCTCACGATCCGAACCACCCCGGCCGCGCGGGCAATCACCTTTTCTTGACCAGAAAATACAGGGTCCCTTTTTCCTTCAGGCTCCCCGCCGTGTGTTCCATCTCCGGGCCGTCCCCGCAGAACAGATCCACCCTTCCCGTTCCCCGGATGGCAACGCCGGCATCCTGGCTCAGGACAAAGCGCGAGAAGGGGACCCACCCCTGCACCTTTCCCTCCGGACTCAGGTTCGGCTTTCTCGCCTTCATGAAGGCAAGCGCCCCCTTCGGAAAGTATTCCGGGTCCGTGGCGATGGATCTGCCCGGCGTCACCGGGACCTGAAGCGCGCCCATCGGGCCGTTCTGGACCTGCCGGAAAAAGATATAGCGCTCGTTGTAGCTGAATACTTCCGACTGTTCATCCGGATGCGCCCGCAGGTAGTTCTTGATCTTCTGATAGGATGCGCCGTTTCCGTTCATTCGGCCGCTTTCCTGCAGGAACCGGGAAATGGATCGGAAAGGCCGGCCGTTGGATTGCGCGAAGCTGACGCCGATGATCCGCCCATCCGGCATTCGGATCCTGCCCGAACCCTGGATATGGAGCTGATAGAGGTCAAAGGGATCATCCACCCAGGCGATTTCCAGACCGCGCCCCTCGAGCACGCCCATTTCGTCAATCTCCCTGCGGCTGTAGTAAGGGACCGCCCTGCCTTCCACCATGCGGGCGATCATCCGCCCGTTTCCGTTTTTGCCGTTCCTGCCGGGGCTGACGAAGATCAGGTCGTCCGGCGTTCCGTAAACCGGGTATCGATGCCTCTCGGTCATGACCGGCGAACCGTTCAGCAGCGGCACATAATAGCCGGTAAAGAGCATGGTCCCCCGTTCATCGATGCCCGCAGCCTGATAGAATTCGAAGGACTCCCGGATTTTCCTTGCCCGGATGTCCGGCGCCTCGGGCTTCCTTACGATCTCGAGGAAAAGGAGCAGCGACTCCCGCATTTCATCGGCGCTGACCAGCCGGTTTCCCAGCCGATGGACGGCAGCGGGAAAACGCCTGTAGTACTGAAGGCTCCGCTCAACGGCATCTTCCAGGGACGGTGAATCCAGGTCGTCCAGCAGGGAAGGCACTTCCTTTTCCCCGACCAATGTCAGGGGCGCGGTCAGCCGGGGCACGGGCTTTTCAAGCAGGACCGCGCAGCCCGCCACCAGCAGGCTGACAGCCAGAAAAAGGATCAGGACCGGATATCGGTTTCGATGCGCAGCCATAGGGTTTACAGGTCGATGACCATCGCCACTTCGTCGCAGTAGTCCGGATACTTGGAGCACCGGAAGCAGTCGGAGAAAATCTTTTCCGAGAGGCTGGATCGCTCCACCTCCTTGAATCCCAGATGGGCAAAAAAATCCTTTCTGTAGGTCAGGGTGAAAATCCGGTAAAGATCCAGCGTAATCGCTTCGGACAGGCATGCTTCCACGAGGGTCCGCCCGATGCCGCGGTTCCGATAGGCATCCTCGACATAGAGCGAGCGGACCTCGGCCAGGTTCTCCCAGATGATGTTCATGGCGCAGATGCCGGCAATGGCGTCCGCGGGCTCCTGCACGTAAACGAAGAAATCCCGCAGGCTGCCGTAGATATCCATGAGCGATCGCGGGAGAACCTCCCCCTTCCCGGCGGAAACGTTGATCATCCGGTGGATGGTTTTGACGTCGCCGATGCGCGCTTTCCTCAACATGGTTCACATTCCTTTCCCGGCCGCCTTCTCCAGCATCTCCCGGGCGTGCGCCCGTGTTTTCTCCGTCAATTCCACCCCGCCGAGCATGCGGGTGATCTCGTCGAGCTGCTCCTCCTTCGAGAGCATGCTGACCGTGGCGCTGGTCTTGCCGTCGAAGACAGCCTTCGTGACCCGGTAATGCCGGTCGGCAAAGCAGGCGATCTGCGGCAGGTGGGTAATGCAGAGGACCTGATGATGACGGGCAACGTCCCTGAGTTTCTCCCCGACCAATTCCGCCGTTGCCCCGCCGATGCCACTGTCCACCTCGTCAAAAATGATCGTCCCAACCGATCCGGACCGGGCGAGGACCTTTTTCATGGCCAGCACGATGCGCGACAGTTCGCCCCCGGAGGCAACGCGGTTCAGGGGTTTCAACGATTCCCCCGCATTGGTGGCCAGGTAAAACTCGATATCGTCACTGCCCCGCTCGGTGTAGCGGACAGCCTCTTCATGCTCCTTGAACCGCACAACGAATCTCGCCGCCGGCATGCTCAGGGATTGAATCTCCCGCTCGATGGATTCATCGAGCAGCGCGGCCTGTTCTCTTCGCTTTCGGGAAAGGAGCGCAGCCTGTTCCTCCAATTCCGCTCGCCCGTCGGCCAGTTCCCGGTTCGCCTGCGCAAGTTCCTCATCGACCGAGACGATCTGCTCCAGATCCTTCTTCAAGCCGTCCCTTCTGGTTAGAACCGCCTCGATCGATCCGCCGTACTTTCTTTTCAGACGGCCCAGCCGTTCGAGACGGTCCTCGATCGCCTCCAGCCTGGCCGGATCGAAAACCAGGCGCTTCCCGTACTCTCTCAGGGTCAGGGCCGCATCCTCGAGCTGATAGTACAGACTGTCCAGGTCCTGCTCGGAAACGGGGAGGGCGCCGTCAATACCTCGAATCTCCCGAATGTCCGAGATGACACCTCGCAATTCCCCCAGGACACTGCCGTCTTTCCCATAGAGGCGGTCGTGGGCGCGGGTGGCTGACTCCAGGAGCTTCTGAAAATGGATCAGCCTCCTTTTTTCCTCCTGCAGCGCGGCATCCTCGCCGGAGGCCGGCCCGGCATCCTCGATCTCCCGAAGCTGAAACCGTAGAAATTCCTCCCGTTCCGCCCGCCGCTCATTCATCGCCGCCAGGCCGCCGACCCGGTTCTCCAGCGCCCGGACCCGGCTGTAACAGTCGCCGTAGGCCGCCCGAAGGGAGGAGAGGTCGCCGAACGCATCCAGAATGTCGACGTGACGATCGGCGTTCAGTATCGCCTGGTGCTCATGCTGGCCGCAGATGTTCAGGAGGCTTTCGCCGATCTCCGAGAGGGCGCCCAGAGTCGCAAGCTGGTTGTCGATGTAGACCCGGTTCTTCCCGGATCGGGAGATGACGCGCCGGATCGTCAGTTCATACCCACTTTTGAACCCCATCTCCAGCAGTTTCCTTTTCAGCGCCGGATTGTCGCCGATGTCGAAGAGCGCCTCCACCGCCGCCGAATCTTCGGAAGACCGGATCACGTCCACCGACGTCCGGTCGCCCAGCAGGAGGCTCACGGCCCCGATGATGATCGATTTGCCGGCCCCGGTCTCTCCGGAAATGACGTTGAGGCCTGCGATGAACGAGACCGACAGCTTGTCGATGATCGCAAAATGCTTTATGTTCAGTTCAATCAGCATCCCGGTGATGCCCCGCCGGCAGACCTCCCCACCCCAGTTTCGTTCTCAGAATCTCCAGGTAATCGCGGTGTGGCGAGGCAACCAGGGTCGTTACATAGGAGGATTTTCGAACGCTGATGGTATCGCCCGACGCAAGCGTGTAGGACACCTGCCCGTCCAGGGTCAGCGTGGCGCCCTGCTCTTTCGTCCAGAGAACGACCTGGACGGTGACATCCTCCGGAAGGACGACGGGCCGGTTTGTCAGGGTGTGGGCGCAGATCGGATTGAGGATCATGGCGTTCTGTTCCGGAAAAATGATCGGGCCGCCGGCGGACAGGGAGTAGGCCGTGGAACCGGTGGGCGTGGCGATGATCAGTCCATCCGCCTTGAACGTCGCCAGGTGCCGCCCGTTGACGGCCGTCTCCAGTTCCACGATGCGGGACAGGTTGTCCCGGTTGATCACCACTTCGTTGAGCACCGTGCCCTCCCCCGCTTGGTCGCCGCGTCGGGTGATGGCAATGTCGAGCATCATCCGCTGTTCCGTCCGGAAGTCGCTCTTCAGAATGTGTTCCATGGCATCGGTCATCTCGTTCAGATTGACCTCGGTCAGATAGCCGAGCCCCCCGATGTTGATCCCCAGGATCGGAATGTCGTGCCCGCAAACGGCCCGGGCCGCCCTCAGCATGGTTCCGTCTCCCCCAAAGACCACAATCAGATCCGAGGCGGCGGCGAGCTTTCCCCGCTCCATGCCTTCGGATTCTCCGATCCGGTAGGCGACCGCTTCGTCCAGAAAAACCTGAACCCCCCGATCCAGCAGCCATTTTTTCAGCCGGAGGGCATATTCGGAGGATTTTTCCTTGGCCACATTGGCAACAATGCCGATTTTTCCGATGCGCATCACACCATCCCGCAAGATGATGGGCGGATTTCTATCATAAACGGGCGGGTTTGGAAATCTGAATTTTGAATGCGTGTTTCAATCGCCTTGACAACCCTGACGAAACTGCGTAAGAAGATCGGCCTTTAAAGGAGAGGATCATGGGATTGTTGAAAGGCACACTGACCTTTTCGCGATACCGGCTGCCCGGGGAACCGCCGGAACGGTCTTTCGAACAGATCGATCGGTCGATGCAGAAGTTTGCCTTCCGGGAGCTGTCGAAAAGCTCGGGGGAGAAGAATCTGGGCTGGACCAGCCTGGAAAACCCGCTGGATACGGACTTCCGCCGTTCGTCCTGCCACTGGGGCGACTATCTTCTCTTTTCCCTGCGTATCGACCGATGGACGATCCCTCCGTCCCTGTTGAAAATCCGCATGCTGGCAGCGGAGCAGCAGCATCTCGCCGAAACGGGCCAAAAGACACTGGACCGGCACCGGCGCGCGGACATTCGGGAAAGGGTCCGGCTGGATCTTCTGAATCGGACCCAGCCTGTTCCGGCGTTTCACGAAGTCTGCTGGTCTCTGTCCACGCAGTCCGTCCTGTTCACTTCCCTGTCGGACAAAGTCATCGACGACTTCCAGGATCTGTTCAAACGTTCCTTCGAATGCGCCCCCTGCCCTTTCGTCCCCTGGGACCCGCACTTCCTGGATCCGGGTACGGCGGCCAAAGGGGCCGCTCCGGAAACGGGACTGAAGCTCCCGGGAAGAGAGTTTCTGACCTGGTTGTGGTTCAAGACGGAAGAGCGCAACGGCCGGATCGCCCTTCCCGACGGCAGCGAGACGGAGGTGATCTTCGCACAAAGGCTGGTGCTGGAATCGGGCGACGGGGAATACTCGGAGTCCGTGGTCTGCCAGGGCTTCCATGCCGATTTGCTGGAAGGGCGTGAAGCGCTGCGCCGGGGCAAGAAGGTGAAAGAGGCGCGACTTCAGCTTTCCCGGGAATCAGCCTCCTGGGAGTTTACCTTCAAGGCGGACCGTTTCCAGTTCCAGTCCCTCAAAATGCCCGCGGTGGCGGACGGCGGTGAAGATCCGGAGGACCGCAGCGGCCGGGTTCTGGAACGCCTGTACCTGCTGGATGCGGCCATCCGGGCCATGGACCAGCTATTTCTCTTGTTTCTGAGCCTCCGCCTGTCGCCGCAGTGGCCGAAGGAAAAGGCCCGCATGGACCGGTGGCTCAACCCCTGACCGGCCGCGGCGACGGCCTTCCCGGAATCACACATTCCCCCGTGATAAGACTTGACAGCGCAGGTAAAATTTGGATGAATGTCGTCTATTCATCCACGCAAATGACTGAAGAAGGAGCGCCCATGAAAAAAACAATCGCCTGCTTGTGCGCCGGCATGATTGCACTGCTGGCCTCTGCCGCCATTGCGCTGGCACTCACCCCGGAGGAGTCCCTGAAAAAAAATTTCCCCGGGATCGCCGTCGACAGCGTCGCACCCTCCAAGGTGCCCGGCCTGTATGAGGTGATCTCCGGCCGGCAGATCTTCTACTATTCGCCGGAGGCGGAATCCATTGTCGGCGGTCCGATCGTCCTGAAGGGCAATCGGAACGTGACGGCGGAAAAACAACGGGAGCTGGAACAGAAGCAAATGGCGGCAATGGCCGCGAAGGCCAAAGACCTCCCCCTGGACAAGGCCCTGAAGATCGGAAGCGGGAAAAACATCGTCATCGAATTCACCGATCCCGACTGCTCGTTCTGCCGCAAGGCCGCGCAGTTCTTCGCCGGCCGCAGGGACGTGACCAAATACGTTTTCTTCCATCCGCTCGACATGCACAAGCAGGCGGAAGCCAAGGTCCGCTACATCCTCTGCGCCAAGGACAGGGCCAAGGCCTATGAACAGGCCATGACAGGCAAACTCGATGACATGAAATTCAAGGCCTGCAAGAGCGGCGTCGTGGACGAGCTGGTCCGGGTGCACAAAGGCGAGGCCTCCCGGCTCGGCGTCACGGGAACGCCGTTCTTTCTGATCAACGGCCAGCCGGTGTCCGGCGCAAACATCCCCCTGATCGAGAAACTGCTGGCCCAGAAGAATCCCTGACCGGCGAAACCCGGCACGGCACGGAATTTCCTGTTTTTCGCCGGACCGGAGGCATGAGGTTCCATCAGATGCTGACCCGACAACAGCTCGAAAAATACGCGGACGTCCTCCTCTGGGGTCTGAAAACGGCCCGCAAGGCCCCGTTCCGGAAAAATGACATCATCCTCGTGCAATACGATCCGGCGGCCGTCGCCCTGGCGGAAATTCTTTATGAAAAGATCCTCGAGGGCGGGATGAATCCCATACAGCGCGCGGGCCTCACCTTCGGGATGGAGCGCGGCTTTTACCGGAAAGCCGGCCCGCGGCAGCTCGTGTTTCTGGCGCCCGGCGAGAAAGAGCTGTGCGAGCATCTGAACGGGCGGATTTTTCTCCGCGCGCCGGATTCGCTCACCCATCTGAAAGACATCGACCCCGTCCGGATCGGGAAGGTCCTCGTCGCAAGAAAGCCCCTGCGGGAAATCCTCGAGCGCCGGGAGGACAGGGGTCTGTACGGCTGGACCCTCTGCACAATGCCCACGGCCGAGCTCGCCCGGCAGGCGAAAACGACGCTCCGGGCCTATGCGGGGCAGATCGCGCAGGCCTGCTATCTGGACCGTCCGGATCCCGTCCGGGAATGGAAGGCGATCCACCGGAGCGTCGGCGACATCAAAAAGTGGCTCAACGGCCTGAAGGTGAAATCCTTCCAAGTCGAAACCGAAAGCATGGATCTGAAGATCACTCCGGGCGACCGGAGAAGGTGGGTCGGCGTTTCAGGCCACAACATCCCGAGTTTTGAAATCTTTCTCTCCCCGGACTGGCGGGGGACGGAGGGCACCTACTATGCCAATTTCCCTTCCTACCGCAGCGGAAACTATGTTCAGGGCGTGCGCCTCTCCTTTGCGAAGGGGACGGTCACCGGCATCGAGGCGGAGGCCGGCCGGGATTTCACCGTGAAGCAGCTGGACATGGATCCCGGCGCGAGAAGGATCGGCGAGTTTTCCCTGACCGACAGGCGTTTTTCGCGCATCGGCCGTTTCATGGCCGACACGCTTTTCGACGAGAACTTCGGCGGGAGCGAGGGAAACTGCCACATCGCCCTGGGCGCCTCCTATACCGACACCTACGACGGCGACCCCGCGGAGATGACGAAGGCGCTGAAAAGAAAGATGGGATTCAACGACTCCGCGCTGCACTGGGACCTGGTCAACACGGAACGAAAGACCGTCACGGCTTCGCTGACCTCCGGAAAAAAAATCATCGTCTATGAAAACGGCGCCTTCGCCCGTTAAAAGGAGCGCAGACCATGAAGGGACTGTTCATTCGCTGGCTGATCCTGACGGCTGCCATCTACCTGGCCGCCCGTTTTATCGATGGCATTGAAGTCCACGGGTTCGTGCCGGCCCTCCTGGCGGCCGCGGCGCTGGGTGTCCTGAACGCCCTGCTGCGACCCGTTCTGATCATCCTGACCCTGCCCCTGAACATCCTCACGCTCGGCCTCTTCACCTTCGTCATCAACGCCCTGTTGCTCAAAATGGCGTCCGGGGTAATTTCCGGCTTCGAGGTCCACGGGTTCTGGCCCGCGCTTTTCGGCGCGCTGATCATCAGCCTGGTGAGCTGGCTGTTGAGCTCCTTCATCAGCGATCGCGGCCGCGTCGAGGTGATCGACCTGAAAAGAAAGGGCGGCAACCGATGGGGGTAGCCGGCGTCCTGGACCTGACGCCGGCCATGCGTCAGTACATGGACATCAAGCGGCAATATCCGGACTGCATCCTTTTTTTCCGGATGGGCGACTTTTATGAAATGTTCTTCGAGGACGCCGTTACCGCCTCGAAAATCCTCGAAATCACGCTGACCTCCCGGAACAAGGGCAGGGAGGACAGCATCCCGCTCTGCGGCGTTCCCTATCATGCCGCATCCTCCTACATCGCGAAACTGATCGGCAAGGGCTTCAAAGTGGCCGTGTGCGAGCAGGTGGAAGACCCGAAACTGGCCAAGGGCGTTGTGAAAAGAGAGGTCGTGCGGGTCGTCACTCCGGGTCTGGTGATCGACGGCGAGAACCTCGACGCGAAGGAAAACAATTTTCTGGCTGCCCTGTATCCCTGCGGCGACCGCTTCGGTCTGGCCTTTCTGGACATCTCGACGGGCGAATTCCGAGTGACCGAAACACAGGATGCCGAATTCCTGCTGGCGGAAATCGGCGGCCTCGGTCTCCGCGAGGCGCTGATCGACGAGCAGGCCGGTGAAAACAGGATTCTGAAGGCCTTTTTCCGGGAAAATTCCGGCTGCCGCGTCAATGTGTTCTCGCCGGATTACTTCGACGCAGACCGGGCCGTCGCGCGTCTGCGGCACTACTTTTCCGCGGAGCAACTCGACCGGATCCGCATGGACGAATGCCCGGCGATGATCCGCGCGGCAGGCGCCGTGCTGCGTTACGTCGAGGAAACCCAAAAGGAGCAACTGGGCCACATCAATCAAATCCAGCGGTACCGGACCGATCATTTCCTTGTGCTCGACGAGATCGCGAAGCGGAACCTCGAACTGTTCGCAACGCTCCAGGAAAACAGGAAGGAAGGCAGCCTCTTCCACATCCTGGACCGGACCGTCACCGCAATGGGGGGGCGGCGCCTGCGGTGGTGGCTGTCCTATCCGCTGGTTTCGCCGGACCGGATCACGGAGAGGCTGGCCGCCGTTGCGGAGATCAAGGAGCGCCATCTGCTTCGGGAAAGGCTGCGCGGCGCCCTGCAGAGCGTTTACGACATGGAACGGCTCGCCGCCAGGATTTCCATGGGGATGGCCAACGCCCGGGACCTGATCGCCCTGAAGGTTTCCCTTCAGGCGCTGCCCGACCTCAAAAACACGACCGACGAACTCTCGTCTCCCCTGATCCGGTCCCTTGCCGCCGGCATCGATCCGATGGAGGACATCCGCGACCGGATCGAAAACTCGATCCTGGACGATCCGCCCCCGACCCTGCGCGAGGGCGGCATGATCCAGGAAGGGGTCGATCCCGAACTGGACCGGCTGCTCTCGATCACCCGCGACGGGAAAAAATGGATCGCCGCCCTTGAGGACCGGGAACGGAAACGGACGGGGATCCACTCCCTGAAGGTCGGATTCAACCAGGTCTTCGGCTACTACATCGAGGTGACCAAAGCCAATGCCGGGCTCGTTCCGGAGGATTACGTCCGCAAGCAGACCCTCGTAAACGCCGAGCGTTACATCAACCAGGAGCTCAAAGGCTACGAATACACCGTCCTGAACGCGGAGGACCGGCGGAAGCAGCGGGAATACGACCTTTTTGTGGACATCCGGAACGGCATCGCGGAAAACATCCGCCGAATCCAGGCCACGGCCTCGAAAATTGCGGACCTGGATGCCGTCGCCTCGCTGGCGGACGTGGCCGAAAGGTACAATTACTGCTGTCCCGTGGTGGACGATGAAGGCGTCATCACCATCGTGGAGGGGCGGCACCCCGTCGTGGAAAGGATGCCACTGCCGTCTCGTTTTGTCCCGAACGACGTGACGCTGGACCTGGACACAAACCGTTTCCTCATCATCACCGGACCGAACATGGCGGGGAAATCCACCTACATCCGCCAGTGCGCCCTGGTGGTCCTCATGGCGCAGATGGGAAGCTTCGTCCCGGCGTCACGGGCGCGGGTCGGCGTTGCGGACCGCATCTTCACGCGGATCGGCGCCACGGACAGCCTGAGCCGCGGACAGAGCACCTTCATGGTCGAGATGACGGAAGTGGCCAACATCCTGAAGCATGCCAGTCGAAGAAGCCTGATCATCCTGGACGAGGTCGGACGCGGCACCAGCACCTTCGACGGCCTCAGCATTGCCTGGGCCGTCGCGGAGCATCTCCAGGACGAGGCGCGCCTGGGTGCGCGGACGCTCTTTGCCACCCATTACCACCAGCTCACGGAGCTGGCCGTCGCCAACGAAGGCGTCAAGAACTTCAACATCGCCGTCAAGGAGTGGGGCGACCGGATCATCTTTCTGCGCAAGATCATGGAGGGCGGAACCAACCGCAGCTACGGGATCCAGGTGGCCCGGATTGCGGGCGTTCCCGAGGAGGTCGTTGCCCGGGCCGGGGAGATCTTGAACAACCTGGAAAAAGGGGAGTTCGATGAGGCGGGCATGCCGAAGATCGCCCGCGGCAGGAAACCGCATCAGAGAAATGCGAACCAGCTCAGCCTCTTCGCGGATCTCCACGAGGCCGTCATCGAGGAACTCAGGAAGCTGGACATCCTGAAGACGACGCCCCTGGATGCGCTCGACCGGATCCGTCAGTGGAAGGAAAGACTCACTTGATGCAGACCCGCCGGACCTGCTTGAAGTCGGTAAAACCCTTGAGCGACTTCATGATGCCGTCCTGAAGCAGGGTCGTCATGCCTTCGGCTGCGGCGACCTCCCGCATCTCTTCCACCGTCGCATGCCTCTGGATCAGCCTCTTGATCGCATTGGACCCGATGAGCAGTTCGTGAATGCCCATCCTTCCCTTGTATCCGGTTTTGTCGCAGAAGTCGCATCCCTTGGGCCGGTGCAGGGTGAAATCGTCCGTGCAGGAAATGCCCAGCTTTGCAAACGCTTCCTGGCCGTAACTTTCCGCGATTTCATCGAATTCCGTGGGGGTCGGATGATAGGCCTCCTTGCAGTTCTTGCAGAGCGTCCGGACGAGCCGCTGCGCGAGAATGCCCAGCAGGGCATCCGCGAAATTCAGCGGATCGATCCCCATGTCGAGGAGCCGGACGATGGTCTCCGGGGCGCTGTTCGTGTGCAGCGTGCTGAAGACGAGGTGTCCCGTCAGGGACGCCTCCACGCCGATCTTGGCCGTCTCGAAATCCCGCATCTCGCCGACCATGATGATATCCGGGTCCGCCCGCAGGAATGAGCGCATGGCCGCGGCGAAGTCAAAGCCGATCTTGGGCTGCACCTGGACCTGGCGAAGGCCGTACTGGGTGATTTCCACGGGATCCTCCGCCGTCCAGATCTTGCGGTCCGGCGTGTTGATGTGACGGAGCGAGGCATGCAATGTCGTCGTCTTTCCGGAACCGGTGGGACCGACCACCAGGACCATGCCGTAGGGCTTGGCCAGGATCTCGATCAGCTCCCGGCTGTTCCGTTCGGACAGGGCCATGGCCTCGAGGGGCATCGTTTCCCCCTTTGCGAGAATCCGCATCACGACATCCTCAACGCCTCCCTGCGTGGGGACCGTCGCGACACGCAGCTCGATTTCCTGTCCGTTGGGGCGCCTGAACTTGATCTTTCCGTCCTGGGGTATGCGTCGAAGGGTGATGTCCAGGTTCGACATGATCTTGATCCTGGAAACAATGGCCGCCCGGTAGCTGTAGGGCAGTGTCTGATAGAGGGCGCAGTCGCCATCAACGCGGTAGCGGACCTCGACATTCTTTCTGTCCACGTTCGGCTCGATGTGGATGTCGGAACTGCGCCGGTTGAAGGCGTCATTGATGATCTTGTTGACGAGCTGCATGATGACGCTGTCTGACTCCGAGACCACCTCCCCTTCTTCTTCCTCGACTTCCTCCGTCGTGTCCAGCTTTCCCAGCAGCTCCGTCAGGGTCGATTCGTCTTCCGGCGTTTGATAGAAATAGTTGATGTACTTGATGATGTCGTCCGGCAGCGCGACATCATATCGGACGGCCTTGGTTTTCAGCAGGCTTTCGATCGTGTCTTTCTTCAGGATGTTGTTCGGATCGTCCACAATGATCCGAACATTCCCGTCGACCCTTTCGATGGGGACCCAGAGCTCGCGGCGCAGATAGTCCTTTTTCAGATTTTTCAGCAGATCTCCGGGAATGGGGTGCTTGTCGTTGAACTGAACGAACTTGCAGCGGAAGAACTCTTCGTAGCTCTTCCCGATTTGCTCTTTGGAAATCCTGAATTTTCTCATCAGCAGGGTTTCCATCGGTTCCTTTTTTTCCCGGGATTCCTCCCAGGCACCGTCGAGGTCTTCCTCCTTGATCAGCCCCCGCGTGACGAGGTAGTCGAACCGGGTCTTCCTCCGCTTGGAAAACCGCTCCTGGTTGTAGAAGGCAATGCCCAGGACATCCGCGAGCTCCTGAAGGAAACCGGCTTCGTCGGCGGAGAATTTTCCGGGGCCGCCCGGCTTCCTGTTCAGGATCTGGATCACGCCCATGAGCGTTTTGTTGTATAAAATCGGCGCGGCCAGGATCTGCCGGGTCCTGAATCCGGTCTTCTTGTCCCAGCTGTGATCGAAGATCAGTTCCTTGTGAATCGCTTTCAGCTCATTCGCATCGTAGGCGTCGGCGATATTGACCGCATTGCCCGTGTTCGCCACATAACCGGCAATGCTCTTGTTGCTGATCGTCACCCGTATTTCCTGAATCTCCGATCCTTGGAGGAACATGGAGTAAATTTCGTTTTTCAACCTGTCCGCGACGTAGATCGTCACCGCGTGGGCGTTGAAGAGCGAGAGGATGCCGTTTCCTTTCAGGTCGACGAGGATCTGTTTGAGGTTCTGCGCGGAGTGAATCTGGTTGGTGATGTCCTGAAGGTGCTTGCGAATGATCAGCTGGTCTTCCAGCTTGTTGACTTCCACCACCTTCTTTACAACTTTTTCAGTCATGGTCTGTTTTTCTTCCTGTCAGTCTTCGGTCACGATCTTGGAAAAGTCGGCAATGCGATGAAACAGTTCCGATATTTCCGCCAGCAGGGAAAGCCGGTTGAATTTGACCTTTTCGTCTTTTGCCATGACCAGCACGGCATTGAAAAAATCGTCCACAGGCGCTCTCAGGCGCGACAGTCCGACCAGCGCGGCCTCGTAATCCCCCGCGTCAATGCGCCGGACGACCGCTTCCCGGATCGAGACGTAGGCGTCATGTAGATTCTTCTCCGCTTCGCTCTCAAACAGGGCCGGGTTGACGGAACCTTCCCGGAATTCCTTGAGGATATTGCCCACGCGCTTGAAGGCTACGGCCAGCGGCGCGAAATCCCGGTTTGACTTCAAGGCCCTCATCGCCTCGATCTTTCTGAAGGCCGGCACGACATCGGTTGCGCCGGAAGCCAGCACCGCATCCACGACGTCGTAGGGGAAATTCCGGGATATCAGAAGGTTCTCGAAGCGCGCCCGGAAAAATTCCAGGACGTCGGCCCGGATGTCGGCGGCGGCCCGTTTGAGCCTGCCATCCAGGATGGACAGGCTCGCGTCGACCAGAAGGGCCAGATTCAGGGGATAGCCCTTGTGAAGAATGATGTTCACGATGCCGATGGCCTGCCGCCGGAGGGCATAGGGATCGGCGGCCCCGGTCGGAATAAGGTTCACCCCGAAGAATCCGACGATCGTGTCCATCTTGTCGGCGATGCTGACAATGGCGCCTTCATCTGTTTCCGGCAGGGCGCCACCCGCCGAAACGGGCAGGTAATGCTCGTAGATCGCCCTCGCGACGACGGGATCTTCGCCGGCCAGCAGGGCGTATTCCCTGCCCATGATTCCCTGGAGTTCGGAGAATTCACAGACCATCTGCGTATCCAGGTCCGCCTTGGCCAGAACGGCCGTCCGGTCGACCGTGGCCTTCCGTTCCGGCCGGATCCGCTCGGCAATGAAAGCGGCCAGTTCCCGGAAGCGCATGACCTTTTCGTAGGAAGTCCCCAGCAGGGTGTGAAAGACCACTTTTTTCAGATCCTCGACGCGACGGTCCAGGGAAATTTTCCGGTCCTCTTCAAAGAAGAACTTCGCGTCGGCCAGACGCGCGCGGATGACCTTTTCGTTGCCGCGCGCGACCACCGCCGGGTCCCTTGGCAGGGTATTGTTGATCGTCAGGAAATGGGGCAGCAGATTCCCCGCCTCATCGACCACGGGAAAGTATTTCTGGTGGGACATCATGGAGGTGATCAGCACCTCCTTGGGGAGCTTCAGATAGTCCCGGTCATAGCTTCCGCAGACCACGGTCGGGTACTCCGTCAGGTATGTCACCGTCTCGAGTAGCTCTTCGTTGTAAAGTGCCCGGCCGGACACCTCCCGGGCGGCCTTTTCGGTTTCTTCGAGAATGATCCTCCTTCTCTCCTCCGGATCGGCGATGATGAAGCGCTTCCGCGTCTTGGCCAGGTAATCCGCCAGGCTCCGGACCGCCGCATAGCGGGGGCTCATGAAGCGGTGGCCGAAAGACCGGTTGCCGCTTGCGATGTTCTCGATCCGGAAGGGAACGGTCTTTCCGCCGTACAGTGCGAGGATCCAGTGAATCGGCCGAGCGAAGCGCAATTCAAAGGAGGACCAGCGCATGGATTTTTTGAAGGGAATGGCCGGAATGAAATTCATGAAAAGTCCGGGCAGAAGGTTTTCCGTCTCCTCGCCGGCGATTTCCTTTCGCGCGCAGAGATATTCCCCTTTTTCGGTGACGACGGTCTGGAGATCCGAAAACTCCAACCCCTGTCCCCGGGCAAAGCCGATGGCGGCTTTGGTGGGGTTGCCGTTTTCATCGACGGCGACCTTCCTGGCCGGCCCCAGCTTTTCGACGATCTGGTCGTCCTGCCTTTCGGCCACATCCGCTACCCAGAGGCAAAGCCTTCTGGGCGTGGCCATGGTTCTGGTTTCACCGTGCCGGATCCTCCGGCTCGCGAATTCCCGGCGGATCATGTCCGCCATGTCTTTCTGGACACCCGGCAAAAAGGCGGCGGGAATCTCTTCCGTCCCGATTTCAAGCAGCAGTTCCTTACCCATTCAAAATCACCGTTTTGTTGATTTGATTTGCGATTGCATTCGGAATCGCCGGCAAAGCCGTTTTCCCGCGGCCTTCGCGGGGCCCTTCCCCACTCACCCCTGCTATTTCTTCAGCAGCGGGAAGCCCATCTCCTCTCGCTGCCTCAGGTACCCTTCCGCGCTCAGCCGCGCCAGGTTCCGGACCCTGCCGATGTAGCTGGTCCGCTCGGCAACGCTGATGGCACCGCGGGCATTGAGCAGATTGAACGTGTGGGAACACTTGAGACAGCAATCGTAGGTCGGCAGAACCAGACTCTTTTCGGCCGACCGGATTCCTTCCGCCTCGTACATGTCGAAAATCCTTCGGATCATATCCACATCGGCGGTTTCAAAATTATAGACGGACCACTCCACCTCGCCCCGGTGGTGGACATCGCCGTAGGTGACGCGATCGTTCCACTTCAGGTCGTACACATTGTCGATGCCCTGGATGTACATGGCGATGCGCTCGATCCCGTAGGTCAACTCCGCGCAGATGGGGTTCAGATCCATCCCCCCGACCTGCTGGAAGTAGGTGAACTGGGAGATTTCCATGCCGTCGAGCCACACTTCCCAGCCCAGCCCCCAGGCCCCGACGGTGGGCGATTCCCAGTCATCCTCCACAAACCGGATGTCATGATCGAGCGGATCGATGCCGAAACTTTTCAGGGAGTTCAGATAAAGGTCCTGGATGTTCATGGGCGAGGGCTTCATGATGACCTGATACTGATAGTAGTGCTGAAGCCGGTTCGGATTTTCCCCGTAGCGCCCGTCGGTGGGCCTTCGTGAAGGTTCCACATAGGCGACGTTCCAGGGCTCCGGGCCGAGGGCCCGCAGAAAAGTGGCGGGATTGAATGTCCCGGCGCCGACTTCCAGGTCATAGGGCTGCTGGATGACGCATCCCTGCCTCGCCCAGTATTTTTCGAGTGCGAATATCAACTGCTGAAAAGTCACGGCAATCTCCTGTCAAAAGGGCTTTCACATTGATTTCATGATTATTTTCAGTCTACTCTTAACATGACGAAACGGCAGTGTCAATTTCAAAAATTTCCGGTGATATACCGGCGGGGAGGGGTAAGCGGTCTGCGGAGAAAGTGAGGGAACGGCCTGCGGAATCAGATCTCCATTCCCCGAATCTGATTCAGCACTTCGACGGATTTCAGGTCTTTGCCGAGCAGGTGGCGGATAAAATGGCGCATCAGACGCCGGCTCTCCTCCAGCGACTGCGGGTCCATTCCGACCCTGCCGATCCTGTCCATCCCGATGTCCCGCCCCAGGAGCAGCGTCCGGATGGTTCCCGGGGAAAGCGGCAGGGCAACATCCCCGTTCTTCCCGCAGGATTCGCACTTCACGCCGCCCGCGCGGGGGTGAAACCGGCAAACCGCCCCGTTGCGCACCGGCGTCCTGCAAGTGACGCACTGATCCAGAACCGGCTCGTAACCGATCACGCGCAGGAGCCGGATCTCGAAAAAGCGGACCAGGGCTTCCGAAACGGCCCCCGCGTCGATGCGGTGCAGAAATGACTCCAGCAGCCGAAACAGGGCCTCGTTTTTCTTGTATTCCGCCGTGAACTGTTCCGTCAGATCAATCAGGTAGGACGCGACCAGGGTTTTATCCAGACTCTCCCGAATGGCGGGGAAGTGGCAGTCGACGCTGCTGTCTTCAATCAGGGCCAGGCCTTCCCTGCCCCTTCGGGAAAAAAGGATGCGGGAACAGCAGAAGAGCTCCAGGGTGTTGGAAAACCGTTTCCGGCTTCGGCGGGCCCCCTTGGCAATCCCCCGGAGTTTTCCGAAGTCGCTGGTGTAGAAGACGACGATCCGGTCGGACTCGCCGTAGTCGTACCGCCGCAGGACGATCGCCTCCGTCTTATGGCTCGTCCGGACGGTCATGGCTCCTGGAATTTCACCTCGCCACCGACGATGGTCATCACGGCCTTGCCCTTGAGGTCCCATCCGTGAAAGGGGGTGTTTCTGCCCTTCGAATGGAAGCGTTCCCGGTCGACCGACCACCGGCGCTCCGGATCGATCACGGTCACGTCGGCGGCGGACCCCGTCCGCAGCGTTCCCCCGGTAACATTGAGAATCCGGACGGGATTGACGCTCATCTTCCGGATCAGCTCCGATAGCGTGAGCACGCCGTCGGACACGAGCTTCAGCCCCAGCCCCAGGGCGGTCTCCAGCCCGACCATGCCGTTGGCGGCATCGTCGAACTCCACTTCCTTGTCGGTCGCCGCGTGGGGGGCGTGATCCGTGGCAATGACATCGATCGTCCCGTCCCGAAGCCCCTCCCGGACCGCCGCGACATCCTCGATCCCCCGAAGCGGCGGGTTGACCTTCGCGTTCGCGTCATACTCGCGGACCGCCTCGTCGGTCAGGGTGAAATAATGCGGAGCCGTTTCAGCCGTCACCCGGACACCTCTGGATTTCGCGTCCCGGATCAGCCGGACCGATCCCGCAGCGCTGACGTGAGCGATGTGAACGGCCGTTCCGGTGAACTCGGCAATCAGGATATCGCGGGAGACCATCGCCTCCTCCGCCACGGCCGGACTTCCCCGCAGACCCAACTCGGTGGAAACAAACCCCTCGTTCATGACGCCGCCCGCCGACAGGCCGGTATCCTCGCAATGCGAGATGACGGTCATTCCCAGCGAGCAGGCATATTCCAGCGCCCGTCGCATCAGGGCGCCGTTCATCACCGGCTTGCCGTCATCGGAGACGGCCACGGCGCCGGCGTCCTTCAGGTCCCAGAATTCGGAGAGAACGACGCCTTCCGATTTCCGGCTGATGGCCGCGACGGGGTACACGCGGACCCGGTTGCTTTCCGCGGCCTGCCGGATGATGAACTCGTTGACGGACCGGGTGTCGTTCACGGGGTCCGTGTTGGGCATGCAGGCCACCGCCGTGAAGCCTCCGGCGGCCGCCGCGGCGCCGCCCGTCCGGATCGTCTCCTTGTACTCATGTCCCGGCTCCCGCAGGTGGGTATGCATGTCGACCAGGCCGGGCACGACCGCCTTCCCGCGGAGGTCGAAGATCTTCAGGGTCGACGGGGCGTCCGCTTCCGACTCCGCCCCGTTCTTGTAGATATTCTTTGCCACCCTGACGATTTTCCCGTTCTCAATCAGCAGGTCCATCTTTTCGTCGATCTGCTGGGAAGGGTCGATGACCCTTCCGCCCCGCAGCAATATCCTCATGATCGGGCAACCTCGCGCAAAGCCGCAATCCGGATGAACGATTCCGTCCTCATCAAGATCTGCCTCCGGTCAGCAGGTAGAGGAGGGCCATTCGGACGGCCACGCCGTTCGTCACCTGCTCCAGGATGACGGATGCGGGACCGTCGGCGATTTCGGGGGCAATTTCAATGCCCCGGTTGATGGGACCCGGATGCATGACCAGCACATCATCCTTGGCCAGACGGATGTTCCTCCCGTTCAGGCAAAAACACCTGGCATATTCCCGAAGCGAGGGGAAAAGGCTCTGCCGCTCACGCTCCGTCTGGATTCGGAGCATCATAATGACATCCGCGCCCTTGACGGCCTCCTCGATCTGCCGGTAGACCGACACCCCCATCCGCTCGATGTACCTCGGCAGCATGGTGGCCGGCCCGGCAACGGTCACCTGGGCGCCCATTCGGGTCAGCCCGTAAATGTTGGAGCGGGCCACGCGGCTGTGGGCGATATCGCCGACGATGGCAACCTTCAATCCGGCAATCCGCCCCTTTCTGGCCTTGATGGTCATCATGTCGAGAAGAGCCTGGGTGGGGTGCTCGTGCGCCCCGTCGCCCGCATTGATGACGGACTGCTTCACCCGCTTCGCCAGCATGTGCGGCGCGCCCGAAGCGCTGTGACGGATCACGATCACATCCGGATTCATGGCCTCCAGATTCTTCGCCGTGTCGATGAGGGTCTCCCCCTTGACCACGCTGCTGGCGCTTGCCGAGATGTTGATCGTGTCGGCGCTGAGCCGCTTCCCGGCGATTTCAAAAGACGTTCGGGTCCGGGTGCTGGGCTCCATGAACAGGTTGACGACGGTCTTGCCCCGCAGCGTGGGCACTTTTTTGATCTCCCGCGTGGACACCTCGATGAAGGACTCTGCCGTATCGAGAATCAGGTTGATTTCATCGACGGAAAGGTCCTGCATCCCCAGCAGGTCTTTTTTGTTGAGTCTCATATTTGTGCCTCGACCCGAATCCGGTCGGGAAAACGCGCCCGCGCTTTTTACGACTCGATGACGACCTCGTCCTTTCCCGTCTTTTCCGTCAGATTCACCGAAACATCCTCCCAAAGCGAGGACGGCAGGTTTTTGCCGACGAAATCCGCCCGGATGGGCAGTTCCCGGTGGCCCCGGTCCACGAGCACGGCGAGCTGAATCAGTTTGGGCCGGCCGAAGTCGATCAGTGCATCCATCGCCGCCCGGATGGTCCTTCCCGTGAACAGGACATCATCCACGAGAACGACCTTCCGGTCATCCAGCGAAAAGGGAATGTCCGTTTTTCCGAGCCTCGGCTTTTTGTTGCTTTTCAGGAGGTCATCCCGGTAGAGCGTGATGTCCAGCATCCCCATCGGCACCTCCACCCCCTCGATGGCGCCGATTTTCGTCTTCAGCCGCTCCGCGAGAAACACCCCTCCGGTTTGAATGCCCACCAGCACAATGCCATCGATGCCCTTGTTCTTTTCGAGGATCTCGTAGGCGATACGGGTCAGGGAACGGTCGATCCCTTCCGCATCCATCACGACTTTCTTAATTTCCATCTTCCCCAAGCAGCCAAAAAAAAACCTTCCCTGCAACATGGGAAGGCCCGTGAAAAGCGATCGCTTTGATTTGCCTGTGCGCCATTTCCATTCCTTTCATGATCTCTCCGGATCATGTTAAAAGGGCTCTCAATTTTTCTTCTTCTAATGCAAATCCATTCCGTCTGTCAAGCCAAAACGAAAAATTCCTTTTCCCCATTTTTCCCTTTACAGGACGTTGAAATTTTATTATCTCTCAAACCCACACGGACGGATCAGTCAAAACGCCAAACCGGCCGGTTCGGATTCCTCACAAAAATCGGCCCAAGATGCACAACAGCGACAGAAGTCTTCGGAATCGGCTCTTCCGCATGTTGTCCCCGGCCGCCGGTGACGCCGAATCGTGTCGACGACACGATTCGGCACATTCTCCAGGCCGCTCCGGCGCAACAGCGATGCACGCAGCCCGAACGTTTCCGTATGGTGGGGTAAGGCCATGGACATGAAGCGCGACTACTATGAGGACGTCCGGCTTTTCGAAAGCAACGTCGTTCTCTTCTGGTCCGTGGCTTTCCTGCTGCTCCTTTTCGCAATTCCCTTCTTTTCACCGACATACTACATTTTTCTGTTGAACATCGTTCTCGTTCACGTCATTCTGGCCGTCGGCCTCAACATCCTGGTCGGCTACACCGGGCAGATTTCCCTGGGGCACGCCGGTTTCTTCGCCATCGGCGCCTATGGCACAGCCCTCCTGATGATGAAGCTGCAGATGCCCTTCGTTCCGGCGATCCTCACGGCGGGCTTTATCGCCGCGTTTTTCGGATTCGTTCTGGGGCTGCCGGCCCTGCGCCTCGAAGGCCCCTACCTCGCCGTGGCTTCGCTGGGATTCGGCATGGCCATCATGCACGTGATCGGGCACTGGCAGTTTTTCGGTGGACGCACCGGCATTCAGGCCCCGCCCCTGGATATCGGGATTCCCCAGTGGGACCTCGGCTTCGTGCTGCAGACGGACGCGCAGAAATACTATCTGATCCTGGCGATCACGGTGATCCTGGTCATCGCGGCCCGCAACATCATGAAAACCCGCGTGGGCAGGTCTTTCGTCGCCATCCGCGACAGCGACATCGCGGCCGAGGTCATCGGGATCAACCTCACGATATACAAGACCCTGTCCTTTGCCATCAGCGCCTTCTACGCGGGGATCGCCGGCGGCCTGTTCGGTTTCGTGCTGGGATTCTTCGATCCCTTCACGTTCAACATGATGCTTTCCATCATCTTTCTGGTGATGGTTGTCGTCGGCGGTCTCGGTTCCATTTCGGGGCCGATCATGGGTGCGGCGCTCATCACCTACCTCCAGTACAGCCTGCTCAAGAACATCGCCGAGATGCCCGTCATCGGCGAGTTCATGGTGTCGGTTTCCTCCCGGTGGTTCTCCGTCGTCGGGCTTGAAAACATCAACAGCATCGTGCTGGGGCTCATCATGATCGGCATCGTGATTTTCGAGCCCCTGGGCATGTACGGAATCTGGATCCGTGTCAAGAAGTACTGGATGACCTGGCCGTTCTAAGCGGGAGCGACCCGCCGGGACTCGGAATGACAAGCACGAATCTTCCGGACCGTCCCGGCTTGCAGCGTTGGGGAAAGGCCGGGGCAGCGACAGCAGGGGGTAAAAATGATCGGACAGCTCGTCATCGAAGGACTGGCCATCGGCGCGTGCTACGGGTTATTCGGCATCGCCGTGGTCATCATCTACAAGACATCGGAGGTCGTCAATTTCGCCCAGGGCGAAATGGCCATGCTGTCGACGTTCGTTGCCTTTCACATCCTCAACTTTTACCATTACCCGTTCTGGCTGGCCTTTATCATCACCATGGCGTTCGCCGCGCTGCTGGGCGTCCTGATCGAATTCCTGTTCCTGAGGCCGGCCAAACATCCAAGCCTTCTGGGTCTGATCGTCATCACGCTCGGCGCCGAGATGCTGCTGATGGGTCTGGCGGGGTGGAAGTGGGGCCCCGAGCAGAAGGAATTCGTCGTTCCCATGTCTTATCAGGTGACCCATGAACCCTTCCCGGGCATGGTCATCAACGACTGGGCCATTGCCGTTTTTGCCACGGCCGCGGCGGTCATGATCCTGCTCTTCCTGTTCTTCAAGTACACCCGGCTGGGCATCGCCATGCGCGCCACACAGCAGAACCAGCACGCCGCGAAAATCATGGGGATCCGCGTCGAGCGGGTGTTTTCCATCGCCTGGGGCTTCAGCTCGCTGATCGGCGCCATCGCCGCCATGTTTTTCGCGTCACGGTCCACGCTGGATCCGGGATTCATGCTGGAGCCGTTTCTGCGCGCTTTCGCCGCCGCCGTGCTGGGGGGGCTGATGAGCATCCCCGGCGTGTTCATCGGCGGGGAACTGCTGGGGCTGATTGAAAATTTTTTCGGCTACATCTGGCCGGAATGGAAGCCCATTGTCGCCTTTGTCGTCATTGTCCTCGTTCTTTGCTTCCGGCCGAGCGGATTGTTCGCCAAACACTACGTGAAAAAAGTTTGAGGAACGCACATTCAGGATTGCACCGAAGAGCGGGATTACTGCGATGTCCATGGACCATTTCCGGGTTGAGAATCTGAGCATCCGTTTCGGCGGCCTCAAGGCGGTCAGCAATGTGAGCTTCAACGTGGAGAGGAACTCGATCTTCTCGATCATCGGCCCCAACGGCTCCGGCAAGACGACGATCTTCAACCTGATCAGCTGCATCTACAAGGCGGACCAGGGAAGGGTCATCCTGGACGGCGAGGACATCCTCGGCCATTATCCGGACTGGGTGGCCCGAAAAGGCATTGCCCGCACTTTTCAGAACATTGAACTGTTCTCCAACGCCACCGTGATGGACAATCTGATGCTGGGGCGTCATCTCCATATGAAGACGGGCGTCTTTACCGGCGCCTTCATGTGGGGCAGGCGTTCGCGGGCCGCCCGGGAGGAGATCCGGCACCGGGAGATCGTGGAGGGCATCATCGACTTTCTCGAGCTGCAGTCCGTCCGGGACCAGTTCGTCGCCAACCTGCCCTACGGCAAGCGAAAGCTCGTCGAACTCGGGCGAGCGCTGGCCCTCGAGCCCAGAGTCCTTCTGCTCGACGAGCCCTCCGCGGGGATGAACACCGAGGAGAAGGAGGACCTCAACATCTGGGTCAAGGACATTCGGGAGGACTACAAGGTAACCATCCTGCTCATCGAGCACGACATGAACATGATCATGGGGATATCGGACCGGGTCTTTGCCATCAACCACGGGGAAAAGATCACGGAGGGACTCCCGCGGGAGGTTCAGAATCATCCTGAAGTGATCCGGGCATATCTCGGGGAGGAGGACCGTGCTGAAAGTCAGTAACATCGAAACCTGGTACGACCTGATCCGGGCCCTGCACGGCATTTCCTTCGAGGTCAAACAGGGGGACATCGTCGCCCTCCTCGGTTCCAACGGCGCCGGCAAGACAACGACCCTGAAGACGATCATGCGCCTGCTCTACGACCTCAAGGAGGAGCAGCCGGAAAAGGGTACGATCGAATTCATGGGCCAGCGCATCGACCGCAAGGACACGGATCAGATCGTCCGCATGGGCATCAGCTACGTACCCGAAGGCCGGGAGGTGTTCCCCGAGCTGACGGTGATGGAAAACATCCTCATGGGCGCCTACACGAGGAGAGACCGGCAGGGCATTCGGGAGGATATCGAGAACGTCTTCAGCCATTTCCCGATATTGAGGCAGCGGAAGGAACAGGACGCCGGCTACATGAGCGGCGGGGAGCAGCAGATGCTGGCCATCGGCCGGGCCCTGATGAGCCGGCCCAAGCTCCTGATGCTGGACGAACCCTCGCTCGGATTGTCCCCACTCCTCACGAAGGAGATCTTCAACATCATTCAGGACATCAACCGGAAGGACGGGGTGACAATCCTGCTGGTGGAGCAGAACGTCAACATGGCGCTCCAGTACGCGAATTACGCCTTCCTCATGGAAAACGGCCGGATCGTCCGGGCGGACCGGCCCGAGGTCCTCCGGGAAGACCCGGACGTGAAGGAGTTTTATCTCGGCATCGCCACAGAAACCTCGGTCAAAGGGTACAAGCGGTATCGCAGAAAGGTCCGGTTCCGTTGAGGATGGGGACGATGACGCCAATCGATACGCTGCCCAAGGCCTTCCTGGACCGGGCACAGAAGAAGCCCCGGCGCACCGCCATGCGATGGAAGCGCCTGGGGATCTGGCGGGACATCACCTGGTCCGAATACCTGGAGAAAGTGAAGCGGGTGGCCCTTGGCCTCCATGCCCTCGGCGTGCGCAGGGGGGATCACGTCGCCATCATCGGCGAGAACAAGCCGGAGTGGCTGTACTGCGCATTCGGGGCCATGTGCTCCGGGGCCGTCTATGTCGGCATCTATACGACCAGCCCCGCCAAGGAATGCGAGTACGTCGTCGGGCATTCGGGGTCGGTCGTTTATCTGTGCGAGGATGAGGAGCAGTTCGACAAGGCGCTGGCGTTCCGGGATCAGACGCCGGCCCTGAGAAAGATGATCGTCTGGGACATGGAGGGCCTGAAGCATTTTCAGGACCCCATGCTGATGAGCTTCGAGGATCTGCTGGAACTGGGGCGAAAAACCGACTCGGAGAATCCGGGGCTTTTCGCCGATCTGCTCGAACAGACCCGGCCGGATGACACCGCCGGCATCATCTACACATCGGGAACCACGGGCATGCCGAAGGGCGCCATGCTGACTCAGGAGGGATGCCTCTGGATGGGACAGAAGGTGTGCCAGGTGGCGCGGATCACGGAGAATGATGAGACGATCTCGTTTCTGCCGCTGAATCACATCTTCGAACAGATATTCGATTTTCTCGTCCACATCGTCGTCGGTCACATCATCAACTTCACGGAAAACACCGACACGGTCATGTCGGATATGAAGGACATCTCCCCGACGATCTTCCACGCCGTACCGCGGATCTGGGAAAAATACCACTCGAGCATCATCATTCGCATGGACGACGCGACGCGGTTCAAGCGGCTGGCCTATCGGACGGCGATCCGCATCGGCACGGCTTACAACGACCTTGCCCTCTCCGGGCGAAGACCTTCACTGCCCCTTGCCGCGGCTTACCGCCTCGCCTCCTTTGCCGTGTTCCGCAAGCTCAAGAAGCGTCTCGGCTTCGACCGGATACGCCTCGGCATCTCCGGCGCCGCGCCCATCTCCCACAACATTCTGAAGTACTTCCAGAGCATGGGAATCCCGATCCGGGAGGGCTACGGCTTGACGGAGACGACGGGTGTCACCCACATGTCGGATATCAGCAACTTCAAGGTGGGCACGGTGGGAAAAGCCCTGCCGGAAACGGAGGTCCGGATCGCCGAGGACGGCGAGATCCTCGTGCGGCACAAAGCCATCTTCAAAGGCTACCACAAAGACTCCGAGGCGACGCGGAACGCCATCGTGGACGGCTGGCTCCACACGGGCGACGTCGGGGAGATCGACGCCGAGGGATATCTGAAGATCACTGACCGCAAGAAGGACCTGATCATTACGGCGGGCGGCAAGAACATCGCCCCGCAGTACATCGAAAACCTTTTGAAGTTTTCCCCCTACATCAACGATGCGGTCGTCATCGGCGACCGGCGGAAATACATTACCGCCCTGATCGTCATCGACGAGGACAATGTGGTCAAGTACGCCCAGGACCACAAGGTCCAATATACGACCTTTGCCTCGCTGACCCGGACGCCGGAGGTCATCGAACTGATCCAGCGGGAGATCGACCAGGTGAACGCGCAGGTGGCCCGCGTCGAAAACATCCGGAAGTTCCGAATCCTGGACAAGAAGCTCTACACCGAGGACGGCGAGGTGACGCCGACGATGAAGGTCAAGCGCAAGGCGATCAACGCGCAGTTCGGCGGGGTCATCGAGGAGATGTACCGGGAGGATTAGCGGGGGAACCTGCAGCGATTGAGGGATCGGACCGATCTCCGGCAGTGATCCCGTCAGGACAAGCTACGTTTTAATTTGTGAGCGCCTTGCCATGCGCAAATCATCTGTGTTCGTAATCCCCACCCTGTTTTTATCCCTGATTGTTTTGACTTCCAATCTTGCCTTCGCGGTAAACTTTTATGATGGCGCCCGTGCGCCAAAGGCCCTTTATTTTTTGACTTACTCTTCTGTTTATCTCGCTGAAATGACGACGGACGCAAAGGGTGACACAAAAAAAAGTGATTACGGGCTTGCAAAAGTCGATGAACTTCTCCGCTTGTGCTATTACTCGCCGGATTTTGTCGCAACCGCCCTTGTCCCGGTGGGATATATGGATGTGCGGTCTTTGAACCAGGACGCTTTTGGGCTGGGCGACATCAATCTCGGTGCCGGCTATTTCCTGCCGGTCAAACAGGTGGATATTCTCCCGATGCTGTTCGTGAAATTTCCGACGGGAGAATATGATTCTTCAAAATCGGTCAACATCGGATCGCACCAGTACGACATCCGGCCAATGGTCTTCTTCTACAAGGCCTTTGGGGATTTCAGTGTGGATGCGGTCGCGAAATATTTCATTCGACTGAAAAACAGTACTGCCGATTTGTCGCCCGGAGACGAATTTCACCTGCAGGGTCTTCTGGGATACAATGTAACGGATCGATTCAAATTCGGACCTTCGGTCAGCTGGATGATCAGCAGGAACAAAAAGCAATATGGAGCGGAAGTTAACGACAGCGGGAGAGAAACGATCTCCGTGGGCGCGGACGTCTATTATCGCTTCTCAAAAATCAGCGTAACAGCGACATATCTTTATGATGCCCATGTCGAAAATTCAACGAAAGGGCATTTCTTCCAGATCAAGACCGTTTACCGTTTTTAGCTCCCATCCACCATTGCACCGGCAGCATCGGTCGGCCCGTCGGTTCCATCCGTTCCCGCCGAGAGCAGTGTGATCCCTCCCATGCCTCTTATCCTCGGTGCGAAGGCAAGAGCCCGTTCCGTGTTTCGCCCGCCCAGACCGCTTCCGGTGACCCTGACAGTGGCCTCCCCTCCTGCCAGTCGGAAACGCCGCCTTGCCGAAACTGATCACGAGGAGCCTTTCAAAGTTCCCATTCCGGTAGATTCTTCGGATCCTGTCCACCTGTCCTTCAACAATCCCATAAGGATCGACGGCCTTGAGTGCGGCCCGGAAGATACCTGAGGCGTCCTGTCGCGGGAAATGTCTCATAGGCTTCATTTTGAAGACCCGTGGTCAGATGATCACGGTATGCAAGAAACCGCCACACCCGATCGGGTGCGGCGGTTCGTGACAACGTCAGCGACCGAGAAGATCCGGCAGTTCGGCAAGGGATTTGATCTCTGCGTCCGGTTGCGCGGACAGATGCTCACGGTGCTGGCCAAACGGCAGATTTTTCAGATTCCGCAAATCAACGCCTTGTTTCAAGACGTCAGCCACTGCACCCTTCCTTCACACCTCGGCGGTGCTTTAGGCGTTTCATCGGGGTATCCCACCGGAATCAGACATACGAGTTTCCTTCCCTCCATCCCCATCAGGGCGTTGATTTCCTTTTCTTTGAAAAACACGGCGGCATCCGCCCAGACGGCCCCCAACCCTGCTTCATGGGCGGCAAGAAGCAGATTCTGGACCGCCAGCGAGACACTGTATGGATCTTCCATGCCCATGGGGAACCGGCCACCATAGGCCAGAATGATTGCCGGAGCGCCGCCGTAGGTTTCGAAAAAGCGCTTTGACGCCTCTATGACCTTCGGCTTGTCCGGAAAGTTTTTTTCCAGTATCGGCTTGAAGTGATCGAAGGCCGTGGCCGTGATTTTCAGCAGGGCATCCTTCTTCTCCCCCTCCACCACAATAAACCGCCAGTCCTGCCGATTCATGGCCGACGGCGCCCATTGGGCAAGATCCAGGATTTTTTCAAGGACTTCTCTCGATACCGGATCGGATTTGAATCTCCTGATGCTGCGTCTTCCCCTGATTGCTGCCGATAATTCCATACACACCCTCCTCTCTCTTCGTTTCAAGCCGTTGCCGATTCAACTTCCCGCCCCCATCTTGCCGACCTTTTCCGTATTTGCCTGATCACAGACAGCTGATCGACCATTCTTCAGCCGGCTTCCGGCGCCCTTTTCCGCTTCCTGTGAACCCTGATTTTCTCCCGGTTTCCGCAAATGGCCATCGCACACCACCGGCGACGGCTCGCGGGAGAATGGTCTAAAAAAATCATCCGGCAATCCCTGTTGTCGCACATTTTCAAACGATGTCCTTCAACATCACCGATAAGGATAACGGCATCCCGGGCAACCTCGGCCAGGCAAGCCCGAACCGGGTGTTCACTTTCCCAATGCAAACGGAAGGTGTTTCTTTCGACCTGCGGCACCGCCAGATGATGTGCGGCACTCGTGTTGATGCAATCCATGTCCGCCACCGACGGCTTTTCATTCAGGATCAGGGCATGAACGACCCTGTAAATCGCTTCACGAAGAAGAAGGGCATCCTCATGGTCCAGGCGCGTCGGCCTGACCGCGGGACTATGGCAGCCGGCTTCTCTGAACCATTCAGCGAGGGCTTCAGCCGTGTGCAGAAGGTCCCGCGGCTGCCCGGACCCGCGGTGTCGAACGGTGGCGGAGAAATTCAGTGCCAGGCTGCCCGCATCGAATCTGAATTGACTGTATTTCGGGTGTGTGTGCAATTTTATAATTGGCTATTCTCTTTTGTAACCATCATATATGGTTACTTCAAAGCTGTCAAGAAATATTGTCGTTTTCTATCACTTGGTAAGAAAATTATGATTTCAGACCGAAGGCATTACTGAATGGACAGAATCGGAAAAACAGCATTCAGGAAGAACATCGCTGGAAGGCAGTGCCCTCAGCAGCTGGGGGGAAATTTTTGCGCCTTCACTTGCAGAAATTGAGCGACAGGCAGTGGCAACCGTCCTGCTTGCCGTTAAATCAGACAGCCGGGCCTGCCGCGATCCGCTCGACGGATTCGATGATCTTCTTCAGTGAAGAGCCGGGGCCGAAGACCTCGACGATGCCCGCCTTCTTGAGCTTCGGGATATCATCCGGGGCAACGGTGCCGCCAAAGATGACCTTGATGTCACCCGCTTTTTCTTTTTTCAACAGCTTAACGACTTTCGGGGCAAGTTCGAGATGGTTGCCGGAGAGGGAGCTCAGCCCGATGATGTCGACGTCTTCCTGGATGGCCATCCGCACAATGTTTTCCGGGTTCTGGTTGCCGCCGTAGATGATCTCCATGCCCGCATCACGAAGCGCCTTGGCTACGACAATGCTTCCACGCCAGTGCGCGTCCATCCCGAGACGCGCGATGAGGATCCGTATCTTCTTTTCCATGCATTTCACCTTTCATTTCGCCTGCCGGTTAGAACAATGGCGGATCCCACACGCCATAGACCCGCTTCATGGCCTTGGATATTTCCCCCTCCGTCGCGCACACCTTCACGGTATCGACCAGGAGTTCCATCAGGTTTTCGTTCCGTTCGCAGCAGCGGGAAACAGAATCAAGCGCTTTTTTCACCTCGCCGGCGTTTCTCCGTTTCCGGAGCTGGCGCAATTTCTTCTTCTGTATGCCGAGGGTCTCGGGAATGCTGAAGAGCTCGATTGGCAGCTTTTCGTCTTCTATTTGGTGGCAGTTGACCCCGACAATCGGCATCCCGCCGGATTCGACGGCCAACTGGTACTGATAGGCGGCGGCTGATATTTCCTCGTGAATCCAGCCTTTCTCGGCAGCCTTTACCACGCCTCCCATGCCCTCGATCGCCTCAAGGATCGTGTCAATCTCCGCCTCCATGGCATTGGTGAGCGACTCAAGGAAGTAGGACCCCCCGAGGGGATCCACCGTGTTGGTCACACCGGTTTCAGATTGAAGAATCTGCTGGGTCCGCAGCGCCGTGAGGGACGAAAGTTCCGTGGGCACGCAGAGCGCCTCGTCGTAGGCATCCACGTGCACCGACTGTGCCCCTCCCAGAACGGCGGCCATGGCGTGATAGGCGGCCCGGGTGATGTTGTTGAGCGGTTGCTGGGCCGTCAGCGCTACACCCGCTGTCTGGACATGGAACCGGAACATGCGCGATCTCGGATCCTTCGGTCCGAAACGCTTCTGAATGATTTTGGAATAGACCCTTCTCGCTGCGCGGTACTTGGCAATTTCCTCAAAGAAATCATTGTGGGCCGAGAGGAAGAAACTCAACCGGGGCGCAAAGCCGTCAAATTCGAGTCCCCGGTGGAGCATCTCCTCCGAGCAGGCAATGGCATTGGCGATGACAAACGCGACCTCCTGAGGCGCCGTGCACCCGGCTTCCCGGTAATTGTAGCCGGCGAAGCTGACGGGATTCCACCGCGGCGCAAACCTTGAGCAGAACTCGATGGCATCGCAGCTCAGCTTGAAGGAGGCTGCCGGTGGCAGCACGCCCGGGGCGATGGTCACAGCAGTTTCCATGAGGAAGTCGTTCTGGCTCGTGCCGGCCAGCCGCTCCAGGGAAACGCCCCGGTTGATGGCATTGGCGAAATACATGGACTGAACGGAGATGTTGCAGATGGGTTGGCAGGTCACCAGCGAGACGCTGACTTCCTCGATGGGGATTCCGTCAAAGAGGATGCTCATGTCCTCGATGCTGTCGATTGAAACCCCGCCGCGGCCGACATCGGCTTCCGCATCCGGGTCGTCGCTGTCGTAGCCCCGCAGGGTTGGGTAATCGAAAACGCCGTTGATGCCGGTTGCGCCTTGCTTTAACAGAAACTTGTATCGTTTGTTCGTCTCTTCCGGTGGGCCGAAGCCGGCAAGCTGGCGATGGGTCCACGTGCGTCCCCGGTACATGGTCGGATGAACGCCGCGGATATAGGGCTCAAGCCCCGGGAATCCCAGATCGCGCAGGTAATCCATGGAGGCGAGGTCTTCCGGCGTATAGAGGGGCTTGACGGCAAAACCCGAAAGGGTCTCAAACTTTTTCGGCATTTCTCTGTAGCGGCCATAGCACTCCTTGTGCCACGCATCCCTTTCCGCACCGATTTTCCCGACCGTATCGTCGTTAAACAGGCTTTTTGCCACCGCTCCCCTCCTTCGATCCCTCTTCTCCCGGTGATGACGTTATAAAGCTTGCCGTAAAGCTTCCTTTTTTTTTGAAATCAATCTTTCCTTCTATACTGGAATTTAGTCCATTTTAATACCATGATTTCAGTTTGTAATCTACCTCAGCAATGAATTTATTCATAATTCGTACAGCAGGAAAAAACTTTCAGACATTGGAGAAAACTGCATGGAATTGTTTTTTCACCACGGAAGCCTGTCAGGCTATATGACTCAGCAGGAAGGAAAGCACATCATCCATCGCCCGGTTGATCTGCCGATAGGTTTCTGCCCCGGCTGCAAGGATTTCACCCTCTGTTTGCACATACCGCGACGGGACCAGCTCATCCCGGCAATTCAGGATCAACGCTTTCGCCGATTGAGGCGTCGTTTCCAGATGAAACTGAAGTCCGATCACGGAGGGGCCGATTTGAAACGCCTGGTTTTCGCACGCCTCGCTTTTCGCCAGCCGCGTCGCTCCCGGGGGCAGGTCAAACGTCTCCCCGTGCCAGTGGAAAACCTCCATGGAGGGCGGAAAGCGGAATAATCCGCGATTCCCCGATGGAATCCCCCGGATGGGAAACCACCCGATTTCTTTTACGGGATTCCGGTACACACTGGCTCCCAGCGCGCTCGCGATCAGTTGCGCGCCGAGGCAGATTCCCAGCACGGGCCTGCCGGAGTCGATCACATCCCGAATGAAATTTTTTTCCGTGACAAGCCAGGGGAACCGGCGCTCATCTTGAACGCTCATGGGACCGCCCATCACAACGAGAAAATCGATCTCGCTCCGGTCGGGCAGCGCCTCCGAGGCAAAGAACCGGGTCGCCGTGACTTCAAACCCTTCCGCCCGCAGCCGGGGCTCGATGTTGCCGAGCCCCTCAAACGGAACATGCTGAAAATAATGTGCGTGCATCTAAAAAGAGAAGCTCATGGTGATGCCCCCGTAAAGGAACGAGCTGTCGCGGTCGTCCGGGGTCGACACACCCTTCAATCCCGAGCCCTTCATCTCATACTTCGCATCATTGGAAAGGGGGAACACATAGGAGATGGACGGCGCGATCGTGAGATTTCCCGTTGCCTTGACGGGAAGGCTGATAGTCAAATTTCCATCGTGAAAATTTCGGAACCTGTCATCCGTCGCCTGTGCGCTGCCGTCGAACTTTGGATACCCGCCATAGCCCGCCCCGGCATTGAACAGGGCGGCATCGGCGTACGTGCTGAGAAGGTAGCTCGCCGAAGCCGCCACCTTCAGGGATGCCATCTTGCTGAATTCGAAGGTGTGGGAAACGCCAAGGAGGAAATACCAGTTCCGGTAGTGGCTGATTTCCTTATAGACCGTGAATGTGGGCGAAAGGAGGGTATTCAGGCTCGCCGTCGCAAAGATCTCCTGGACGTCGGCCCGGTCCGGGGCATCCCGGTTGAGGGAGGCCAGGGCATAATAAATGTAGCCGAAGCCGAGATTGAACCGTCCCAGATTCTTTGTGTACCACAGGGTCCAATCCGTCTCGTTCCAGGCGCTCGAATGACCCGTGTCGCCCGTTCCCGCAAGATAGGGCTTCGTGTCCAGATTGCCCCAGATGTTGGCCGAAAAACCCTTGTAGCCGATTGTGATCGATGGCTGAACGACAATTCCGTTCCGGCTTAATTCATATCCCCTCCAGAGATACTGGCTCATGGCCGCCACCGTGACGTCGCCGGCGGGCTTTTCCTCCTCGGCCGGTTTGGCCGGCCCGGCTGCGGGCATTGCGGTCTCCACGGCCGGTTTTGCCTCCTCCGCAAAAAGGCACGGAGCGGCCGAGAGGACAAGGGAAAAGGATAAAATGACGGTCAGGCAGACTGTTCTGATGTGGTGGATATTTTTCATAGCTGTTTCCTTTCGCAGATTTCGTTCAGATCCGCCCCGGGGCGTCCTGAGGACTCTCTCGCGGAAGCCCGGGATCATCGACCTTGATTGGTTTGATAACATGGACCGCCACTCCGGATCGGCGGCGGACGCTTCCTTTTGCCGCATTTCTACCTGTCTTCGCCACCTCGTTTTCCGAAGTTTCAATCTCTGTTCCGGACACAGAATTGCCCGGGGCGGATGCCGTACTTCCGGATTCGGTGGGCGATGACCCTGGGGGTCGTCCCAAGCTGCTTTGCAGCCAGCACCTGATTGCCGCGGGTCCTTGCCAAGGCCGATACGATGATGTGCCTTTCAAACGCTTCGATATTGGCCTTGAGCAGATTCTCATCGCTCTTGAAATCCTTCCCTTCCAAGATCCGCGCTCCCTCATGGATGGGTCAGGAGTCCTTCGGTCATCCGATGGCCTCGCCGCCCCGCTCGCCGGTTCTTATGCGGATGACCTCGCCCAGATCGAGGACAAAGATCTTGCCGTCGCCGATCTCTCCGGTGCGTGCCCCTTGCGTGATGGCTTCGATGGCCGGCGCCACAAAAGCCTCGTTGACCGCGATTTCCAGCTTCACCTTTTTCAGCAGGCTGCCCGCTTCCTTCGTGCCCCTGTAAACCTCCGTGACGCCCTTCTGGCGTCCCCGTCCCAAAACGTTCGACACGGTCACCAGGGGAATCTCCGCCCTTTCCAGGGCGGCCATCACCTCATCCAGTTTGTGAGGCTGTATCACGGCGATGATGTATTTCATGGCTCTTCTCCTTATTCTTATTCAATGACCGTGTACGCGGCTTCGCTCTGCTGGGTCAGGTCGAGGCCGATCGTCTCGTCCTTTTCCTTCACCCGGGCGCACATGACGGTATCCACCAGCTTGTAGATGACGAAAGTCATCACGCCGGCAAACAGCGGTGCCGCGACGGCCATGATGCATTGCGGCCAGAGCTGGGCGCCGCCGAAGAAAAGGCCGTCCGCTCCCGCAGCATTCACCGCTTTTTCCGCAAAGAGGCCCACGGCGATGGTCCCCCAGATGCCGCCCACGCCATGCACGCCGAAGGCGTCCAGGGCATCGTCATACCCCAGCCTGGCCTTGACCACGGCAATGGCCAGATAGCAGATGAGGGCTACCGTCATGCCGATGAAGATGGCGTTCATGGGATTCACAAACCCGCAGGCCGGGGTAATGGCCACCAGCCCGGCCACGGCCCCCGTGACGGTTCCCAGGACCGTGGGCTTGCCGTGCTGCTGCCATTCGATCAGCGCCCAGGTCAGCCCGGCCGCCGCCGTGGCGATGTGGGTGGTGACAAACGCATTGGCCGCCAGATCGTTCGCCGCCAGGGCGCTGCCGGCATTGAAGCCGAACCAGCCGAACCAGAGCAGGGCCCCTCCCAGGACCGTGAAAGGCAGGTTGTGGGGCCGGAAAGGCGTCTTCTGGTAGCCTACCCGCTTGCCCAGCAGCAGGCACAGGACCAGGGCCGAAACGCCGGAGCTGGCATGGACGACAATCCCGCCGGCAAAGTCCAGGCCGCCGAGGTTTCTCATCCAGCCGCCCGTCCCCCAGACCCAGTGTGCCAGGGGATCGTAGACAAAGGTCGCCCAGAGGATCGTAAAGACGAGAAAGGCGGAGAATTTCATCCGCTCGGCGAACGCCCCGATCATGAGCGCCGGCGTGATGACGGCGAACATGCACTGAAAAACCATGAAGACGCTGTGGGGGATCGTGGCGGCGTAATCCCCGTTGGGCTGTCCCCCCACGAATCGCAGCCCCGCCCACTTCAGGCTGCCGATGACGCCCATCCCCGTATCGGGAGCGAAGGAGAGCGAGTAGCCGAAGAGAACCCACTGCAGAGAAATGATGCACATGATGATGAAGCACTGCATCAGGATGGAAAGGACATTCTTCCTCCGGACCAGTCCTCCGTAAAAGAAGGCCAGACCCGGTATGGTCATGGCAAAGACCAGGACCGTGGACATCAATACCCATGCTGTATCTCCCGTATTCATGACAGTCTCCTTTAAAATGAATTGACGCTTTTTACTTCATCCGGACGCAGTATGGATAGTCAAATACCGTGCCATGGTTTCTGTATGCTTTCCTACCTGTTGTTTTTATTGCCGAATCATCGGAACGACACAAAATATTCTCTGTAAAGATTCCCAGACAATTTTGTAATCGAGAGGAAATAAAGGACAGATTTGTATTGTCTGATCGGATCGACGCCGGTGTTTCGTAAAATTGACAGGACGACCGCAGCGAAGGGCCAATCCTGTCAAAGACAGTAATTTGCACAATTATGTGTCGTTTTTTCTCGAAAACACAATAATGTGCATATCCCTTTTCATGCTGATTCCTGCAACTACATGTAAATTCAATCGATTCCATGATGGCAAGGGTTTTGCTTTAACGGTTGCCATCAATCCAAGGGGAAGAACAAGATGGCCCTTCAACTCAACGCAGGCGATACGGCCTGGATCCTGGCATGCTGCTCTCTCGTGCTGTTAATGACACCGGCCCTGGCCCTTTTCTATGGCGGCATGGTCCGCAGGAAGAATGTTCTTTCCACGCTGACATTGAGTTATGTCTTCATGGCCCTGATCGGCGTTCAGTGGGTGCTGTACGGTTACTCTCTGGCCTTCGGCGCCGATATCGAGGGTCTCGTCGGGGGTTTGAACTATCTCGGGTTTGCGGGGGTCGGCGCACTGCCCAACGGAGACTACAGCAAGACGATTCCCCACGGGCTTTTTGCCGCTTTTCAGATGATGTTCGCGGTCATCACGCCGGCTTTGATTACCGGCGCCTTTGTGGAGCGCATTAAATTCAAGGCGTTCCTGCTTTTCAGCCTCCTGTGGGCGACGCTGGTCTACGATCCCCTGTGCCATTGGGTCTGGGGCCAGGGCGGATGGTTGAAACAAATGGGCGTTCTGGATTTTGCGGGAGGCACGGTGGTCCATATCGCAGCCGGCTTTTCCGCTCTGGCATTTGCCATGGTGATCGGGCCGCGCAAGGGGTTCGGCAAAAGCCCCATGGAGCCCGGCAATATCCCACTGACCGTCATCGGCGCCGGGCTGTTGTGGGTGGGCTGGTTCGGCTTCAATGCCGGCAGCGCCCTGGCCGCCAACGGCGTGGCGGTGAACGCACTGCTGACCACCAACACTTCCGCCGCAGCGGCCGGGCTGGTCTGGATGCTTCTCTCCTGGCTGGGCGGCCGTCCCAGCACACTGGGAATCGCCACGGGAATGGTCGTCGGCCTCGCGGCCGTGACGCCTGCTTCGGGTTACGTCACGCCCCTGGCGGCCATGGTGATCGGCGCGGTCGCCGCGCCGCTGTCCTATTACACCATGCGCTTTCGGGAAAAGCGAAGGCTGGATGAGTCGCTGGATGTCTGGGCCTGTCACGGCATTTCCAGCACCTGGGGCATGATCGCCACGGGTTTGTTTGCCACGGTCGCCGTGAACGGCGACGGCGCCAATGGCCTGTTCTTTGGAAACCCGGGACAGATCGGCATTCAGCTTCTGGCTGTGGCCGTCACGATCGTCTTTTGTTTCGGCGCCACATACATCCTGGCCAAACTGCTGCACTGGAGCATCGGCCTCAGGGTTACGGCCGTGGAAGAGGAAGTGGGTCTGGACATCAGCGCCCACGGAGAAAGATCCTATTCGTAGATCCGCAGCAAGCGGGCTAGTCGTTTCGGAGATTTGTCATGCTGAAAAAAATCGAAGCCATCATCCGCGAAGACAAGGTCAACGATGTCCGGGACGCGCTGTCTGAAATCGGCATCGTGGGACTGAACATATTCGAGGTCCGCGGGCATGGCCGCCAGGGCGGCATCCAGCTCGTGGGCCGCGCCGGCAGCTACCAGGTCAACATGCTTCCGAAAATACAGGTCAACATCGTCCTGAGCGACCGGAACCTGGAAGACGCCATCGAGGCCATCCTGAAATCGGCTCATACCGGGGAGCCGGGCGACGGCATCATCTTTGTCTGTCCCGTGGAAGACGTGATCCGGGTCCGGACCCGGGAACGGGGGCAGGGCGCCATGATGTACCCTGGCGACATTGACACAAGAAAACGCGAAAAAGGCGGGGCATCATAATACGGGTTGCAAGTTGACCGCCTCACACCATATATAGTGCCGTCATTAGTTCTGAGGCAGAAAATGATGCGGATGAAAAAAAGATCCCCCCAAAAACATATAGACAAGGAGCGCATATGAAAAGGACGGTCCCGGTAACGGCATCAGAGAGAAATTACACGGTTCAGAAGGAGAAGTGCCTCCCCGTATCCGCATATTACGGCGAGGACACCTTCAACAGCAAGGTCATGAAGGAAAAACTGTCCACGGAGACCTACAAGAAAATCATGGTCGCAATCGAAGAAGAGCGTCCGCTCGACCTCGAGACGGCCAATATCGTTGCCCACGCCATGATGGAGTGGGCCATCGGGAAAGGCGCGACACACTTCGCCCACTGGTTCCAGCCCATGACCGGGATCACGGCAGAAAAGCACGACGCGTTCGGCGACCCGCTCGGGGTCGGCGAGATCATCGAGCGCTTCTCCGGGAAACAGCTTGTCCAGGGCGAACCGGACGCATCGAGCTTTCCGAGCGGCGGCATCCGTTCCACCTTTGAAGCCAGGGGCTACACGGCGTGGGACTTGTCGTCTCCCGCCTTTATTCGAAGAAGCGGCATCTCGACGACGCTGTGCATTCCGACGGCCTTCGTATCCTACACCGGAGACGCCCTCGACGAAAAGACCCCCCTCCTCAGATCGGACAAGGCCGTCAGCCGGAGCGCCGTGAACATCCTGAATCTCCTCGGCAACAAAGGCGTGAAGAAAGTCTATGCGACGCTGGGACCGGAGCAGGAATATTTCCTGATCGACGCGGACTATTACTTCAAGCGCCAGGATCTCGTGCTGGGCGGCCGGACGGTGGTCGGCGCGCCGCCCGCGAAAGGCCAGGAGCTGGAGGACCAGTATTTCGGCAGCATCAAGGAAAGAATCTCGTCCTACATGCACGACATGGAAGAGCAGCTCTACAAGCTGGGCGTCCCCGCGAAGACCCGCCACAACGAGGTGGCTCCCAGCCAGTTCGAGCTGGCGCCGGTTTTCGAAGAGGCCAATATCGCCGTCGACCACAACCAGATCGTCATGGACACCATGCGCGCGGTTGCGAAGAAGCATCGCCTGGTCTGCCTGCTCCATGAGAAGCCTTTCGCCGGAATCAACGGGTCGGGCAAGCACCTGAACTGGTCGCTGTCCGACGATCAGGGGAGCAATCTGCTGAACCCCGGCCGGACGCCGCACGACAACATCCAGTTCCTGGTCTTCCTGATTGCCACGATCCGCGCCGTCTACAGACATGCCGACATCCTGCGTGCGTCCGTGGGCTCCTATGCCAACGATCACCGCCTCGGCGCCAACGAGGCGCCGCCTGCCATCCTTTCCGTCTTCCTCGGCGACCAGCTTGTCCGGATTCTCGACGATATTGAAAAGGGGAAGGTCTCGAAAGCCACGGCAAGGGAGATCATCGATCTCGGCATCTCCGCGCTGCCGCTCGTCAGCAAGGACAACACCGACCGCAACCGTACGTCGCCATTTGCCTTCACGGGCAACAAATTCGAGTTCCGGACCGTTGGCTCCTCCCAATCGATTTCCTTTCCGGCCGCAGTCCTCAACACGATCGTCGCCGAAAGCCTCGATTATCTGGCCGACCGGATCAAGGCCCAGGGTGGGAACAACATCCATCAGGCCGTATTTACCGTGATCCGGGAGGAGATCCGGGAAATCAAGCCGGTGCTGTACAACGGCGACAACTACACGAAGGAATGGGAAAAGGAAGCCGCCGGAAGAGGTCTTCCCAACGACAAGACCACACCCGTTGCCCTGAAGGCGCTGGTGACGAAAAAGGCTTTGGAACTTTTCGAAAAATACCGGGTTCTTTCGCCGGTGGAGCTGCAGTCCCGGTATCTGATCCGTCTGGAGCGGTACATCAAGGACCTGGAAATCGAGGTCAAATGCCTCAACAACATCTGTGTCAGCCAGGCCATCCCGGCGGCGACGGCCTATCAGAAAAGGCTCTCCGAGGCAATCGTCCGGGCCCGGGAAGCCTTCGGCAAATCCCTCGATCTCTCGGCCCAGCAGGAGCTGCTCAGGAGGATTGTGGATTTGGTAAATCGGATCTATGCCGCCGACAAAGACATCCTGGCCGCCGTTGCCTCGGCATCATCCCTCCATGACGAGCAGAAGAAAGCGGAAACGCTCTGCAGCAAGGTTAAAACCAGAATGAACGAGCTTCGCGAGCATGTCGACGAGGTGGAAGGCCTGGTGGACGACGAACTGTGGCCCCTGCCGAAGTACTGGGAGATGCTTTTCATCTGCTAGCCGCCGGCCGGACCTCATTTGCGGCCGGCTTCTGTGACCGTGAAGAAGCGGGAACGATTGCGTCCTCGCCTTTCACGGTTTTTTGAACAGCGGGGCATGCAGAGGCCGGCTCCACCCGGCGTCCCGGACGGACCGGGGGCCGTCACGCGATCGGTTCCGCCGCGGCGGGCAGGTACAGATGGAACGCCGCCCCCTTGCCCCATTCGGACTCGACGGCGATGCCGCCCTGGTGATGCCTGAGAAGGGACTGGCACATCGGCAGCCCCAGCCCCTTTCTCGCCCCCTCTTTTTTCGTCGTGAAATAGGGGTCGAAGATCCTCGGCAGGTCCTCCTTGCGAATGCCGTGGCCGCTGTCCCGGACCGTGATTCGAATGTAGCGTCCCTCCCGGAGCTTGAGGGCATTCTTCGCGTCGACGTTCACCTCCTGGGCGTCGATCGCAATGACGCCCCCTTCCGGCATGGCTTCCAGCGCGTTGTGGATGATGTTGTCGATCACCTGCCGGATCTGCTTGGCATCCATTTCAATGGGCTGCAGGCTGTCGGGAACGGAAACCCGCCATTCGATATCGGACCGGTCCCCGGCTTCCCGAATGGCCTCCCGCAGCAGCGGAACGAGAGACTCCCGCCTCCACAGGGGATATCCCCCTTTGGCAAACGTGATCAACTGATGGGCCAGTTTCTTCACCTGCAGGCTGGCCTTTTCGGCAATGGCCAATCCGTCCTCGACCATTTTGTCTTCGTCGCCGGCGGACAGCTTGGTCACGAAGATGCTTCGCAGGGCGGCGGACATCAGCCCGTCCAGATCCTGGGCGATGCCTTCGGCGAACGTGCCGAGGGACTCCAGCTTTTTCATCCGGAGCATCTCTTCGTCCTCCAGGATCTTGTCCGACACGTCTTCGATGGTCTCGACCGCCCCGAACATCTCGCCCCGGGAATTTTTGATTGCCGCCGCGGTAAAGCGGCACCACCTCCCCGTCTCGCCCAGCTTCGGGATGAAGACGACGGATTCGCAGGAATCTTCGAGCCAGGCCGATCTGCCGCGCCTTTCCGCATACCATCGGGAGGCGTCCCCCGCCGTACCGTCAACGATCAGGTCCGCAACGCAGGGCCGCTTCTCCTGATAAAAGGCTCTCCAGTGCTCATCCGTGCCGATCACCGCTTCCGCCCGGATATTGCTCAACTTTTCAAGGGACTGGTTCCAGTAGCAGACTCGATGATCCTTGCCGATCACGAAGGTGGGAATGGGTGAAGCCTGGATGATTCGCTGCAGCATTCTTTCGCGATGCTTCCACGCCCGCCCCGTGTAGATGAAGTATATCAGGGCGGCTAGGCAGGCGATCAGCAAAACGATCAGCAGGGCAACCAGGGGGGAGTCCATGAAAACCTCATTTCCGCAAGCCCGAATGTCTCTCGACCGGCATCACGAACGGGGGTTCGCCGTTGCAGGAACTCATGCATCTGATATCGCATCGCCGCTGATTTTTCAACCCGGGCGGATGCGGTGTCGTTTCCGGCCCGGCAGCGCGGACCGGATTCCGAAGGCAAAGGCCCTCAGCCGGTTGCGGCCGCCGGTACGGTCTGGCTCTCGCTTCGATCCGGCCCTTTCAGCAGCGCCTGGATCTGCCTGTCCTTTTCAAACCACAACCGCTGCACCCAATTGTGCATGGCGCCGCGAAACGCCGGATCGCTCTCGTAATCGCCGTGCATCAGCTCCGGGGGAATTTCGATGGTCTTCATGCGCACGATGATCCGCTTGACCCTTCCGCAGAGAAACTCCCAGAAGGTCGGAATCCCGTCCGGATACACGATGGTCATGTCCAGCAGGGAATGAAATCTGTCGCCCAGCACGTTCAGGGCCAGCGCGAGCCCTCCGGACTTGGGACGGAGAAGAAAATTGTACTCGCTCTTCTGCCGGGCGTGCTTTTCCCTGGTGAAGCGGGTCCCCTCGAGAAAATTCATCACGCTGCTGGGAATGGTGGAAAATTTCTCGCAGGCGCGCCGCGTCGCCTCATAATCCTTGCCCCTCTGTTCGGGGTGCTTTTCCAGATATTCGGCGCTGTGGCGATACAGAAAAGGATAATCCAGCGCCCACCAGGCGAAGCCCATGAAAGGCACCTTGATCAGCTCCCGCTTGATGAAGAATTTCAGCAGGGGGATGCGGCGGTTCAGCAAGTGCTGCATCACCAGGATGTCCACCCAGGTTTGGTGATTGCTGACAACCAGATACCACCCCTGATCATTCAGGCCCTCCAGCCCCTGCACGTCCCATTGCGTTTTCTGGGTCAGGCGCATCCAGCCGCTGTTGCAGGCAATCCAGTTTTCCCCGATCCAATGGAGAATCCGGTTCAGCTCCCGGCGCAGAGACGGGACGGGCAGGAGATATTTCGGAATGGCAAACACGAACAGCAGGGACACCCAGAACAGCACGTTCGCGCACAAAAGCAGGGACGCGATAACTCCCAAAATCGGCGGCGGCAAAATATTCAGCATTCTCGCACTCCTTTTCGGGATTTTGCTATCATATAAAGGTTCCGTCGGCAAGGGCAATGACGGCCCATGCAGTGAACGCGGGCGATCCGGACCCCGCCGATCAAGCACCGGAGATCGGCGCCGGTGCAATGCGAAAGGGAACGGGCGGAAATCACCGCATCGGCACCGGGCGCGTTCCCTAGACACCGTCCCGGTTGCGGATGTCCCGCCCGCGTGTCAACAGAAACAGAAGCGCGATATTCGCGACAATCAATAAGACCATGCCGCCGGAATAAAGATAAACGGCGCCCAGCGACTGGTTTGCGGACACCCATCCCACCAGATAGACGGCCAGCGCCCCCACCCCGAAGATCAGGATCGCCGCCAGCCCGTAACCGGTGCTGCGCCACCGGGGCGGCGTAAACTTGGCGATGAGGCTGTTTTCGACGGGCTGGATGCCCAGCGCGAAAAAGACATAAACCGTCGCCGCCGCGACCAGCCAATGGTCGCTGAGAAAGGCCAGGACCAGCGAAAGCGGCAGGATCAGGGCATAGAAGAAAAGCCAGAGACGCTTCAGTTCGTGGCGGTCCGCGATTTTCCCGCCCCAGATCTGACCGAAGATCCCCGCTACATAAATGAGCGATGTCAGGGCGGCCGCGGCCATCGTTGTTGTAGCCGCCACGGTCGAGATGTTCAGCATGCCGTGGAGGGACTTCGCGAGCAGGCCCGCCTTCAGTTCCAGGTATGCCGGAAGGGCCACGATGTTGATGCGGTACACCAGCCCGCCCAGGGTCACGACCCAGAAAAACAGGATCACGGTCCCCCACGCAAAGCCTTTGTTGTTTCCCCCGTTGTCCGGTTCAACCGGCCCTCTGATGATGTGCGATTCATCGATCCGGACAAACAGCATGGCCACCCCACAGAGCAGGCTGGCGACGCCCATCGCTGCATAGGCCACTTTCCATCCGGCAAGCCAGTTCAGGATCCCCACCAGGAAAGGCCCCACGATCAGCCCGACCGTGCCCGCGACGCTGAAGATCCCCAGCGCAGACCCGCGGTTCTCGGCGCCGTGCGAAATCAGCCCCATTCCGGCCGGATGACAGATGCAGCAGAAGGTCCCGATCACCGCGAGCGACCACATGATTCCTGCCGGGGTGGATGAGAGCACGGTCAGGAACGACCCGGCGGCGCAGCCGAAGAAACCGATGATGAGGGCAAGGCGGTTGTTATAGTGGTCGGCGAACAGCCCCCAGGGCAGGGCGAAGATCCCGAAGGCGACGTACATCGGAAACCCCAGCGCAAGAACGTCCTTGAGGCTCATGCCCAGGGACAGTGTCAGGGGGATGGCGAGCGCCGGAAAAGCAATCTCATAGAAATGAAAGAGGAAGTGCGATGCGATGGGGAAAAG
Source organism: Syntrophales bacterium (assembly GCA_034678725.1). Taxonomy (GTDB): domain Bacteria; phylum Desulfobacterota; class Syntrophia; order Syntrophales; family Fen-1087; genus JAXDBM01. The sequence goes on from JAXDBM010000013.1 coordinate 49,296, forward strand.
GATGACCTGCTTTTCGTTTTTCATGTGATGTCTTCGAGATCCGTTGTGATGCCTGCTGATCGCCCGATTGCTGCAGACGGACCGCCTCCCCCCTTCACCCGGCGATCGACAGTTTGCCCGGACATTTCCGAAATGCCGCGGAATCCTACCTCATTTGATACGGAATCTAAAGAGAATAATGGTACGATATCTTGATGTGGCATTTCCTTGCCTGGACGGGGGCCTTATTCGAGGAGGGGCCAAATTCTCTTTCAAATGAACTGGACAGACGAATGTCATGTCCTGTATGAAAAGAGACGGACAAATCGGGAAAGGCTCATTACTGGCAAGCCATGGACGGAGAAAAAGAAAAGAGCGGCATCCCCTTCGAAGGGATCGATTACTCCGACTGCCGGGGCCAGTGCGGCACCCTGCCCTGCTGCGGCCCCTGCATGAAGGAGAAGAATCGTCTCGCCGAGGAGGCGGAAATCGCCAAGCGGGCCTCGAAATATCGGGACTGGGAAGATGCGTGACCGGGTCGGATTCAGGCGAAAAACGCGCCCCGTCACGAACGGTACTTGATGCGCGAAGGCAGTCGCGGCTCCGGCGATATCCGCTTCCTTCCAGCGCCGGGTGAGGCGGCGCTTCCCGGCTCCGCCCGTTAAATTCTGCCTTGACGCCGGATTCCGGCTTCCCGCCGGCAGCCGAGCGTCACGGCTTCATGTAGTCATGGAGGACCTCGCCCCCGGTGATGGTCATCCCCATGCTGAAATAGAAAGCGCCGGTCGCCTTGACGGGGCCCAGGTCGGCCACCTCTTCGAACGCCGAGGCAAAGAACTTCAGATCGCCGTCCCCCAACCACACATCGCCGAATTTTGGATTGACAACCTTTCCGGACGTCAATTCATGCACGGCGGGCTTTGCCGCATCGTCGATGCGGGGCAAATGGCGCATGAGATAGAACTTCACGGCAGGGAGATCCGCGGCTTCCGCTTTGCGGGTGAAGACCATGGACCCCTCCACGATCCGTTCGCCGTGGGCCTCGAGAATTCCCTTCACCCGGGCGCCCGCCTTCCTGCCCCCCACCCCCGGACAGAGGGGATGGAGCTTGGTCAGGTAGATCCGGCCAAGCTTCTTCGGGAACCCCTGCACGAACCCTCTCATCAGGGTGAAGTCGTTGTCGACCCAGATGAAGGGGACAAAGTAGCCGGGCATCCCCTTGAACCGGCAGTTGAGCATGATGAAGCATTCCCGGTAGACCGCCCGCTCGGGGTTCACATAGGCCAGATCCGGCCGCTCATCGCTGACCGACACCCACTCCGGAAACCAGACCATCCCCTCGCCCGGCCGCGGACCCATTTCGAGGGGCGGCGGGATGAAGGCGCGGGCGCGCTTCTCGTTCATGGAAAACCGGATCGACAGGATGTCCCCGCCGTAGTGCCACGGCGGGGAATCGATCACGGAGGAACGTCCCTTCGGAGTGAGGGGAAGCGTATAGCCCTTCAACGGAAACCTGTCTTTCGCCGCCATGAATTCGCCCTCCTTGGATGATTTTTATCTCCGGCGCCGGCATGAACCGGGCCTGGGGAACGGCCCATTTTTTGCATCGGTGATTCCGGATGAAACCTCACGCTCATCAAGAGAAGCGGGGTTTCCATTCATCTCGTCATGGTATCACCCTCGGAAAAAGGGTTCGAATGGGTTGTTACCCTTTTGACGATGCTTTATCTCATTTTCATTTTCTGTCCACAATGCCTCGAAAAGTCAAGAGGCAAATTACATCCGTGTCAAATCGCATCGGCCATACCCCCGGGGATTCCTTTGCCGATCCCGCGGGCATTCCATTTGCTCAGGACGCCCCCTTGCCGCGGGCTTGCGCCGCCTGATGATCCATCATGAACTGCATCGCGAAATCCTTTCCCGTCCGCGGCGCGTCATGCACGACCTCACGCTGCTCGAGTTTCAGGGACTGGCTCTTGCATTTGTATACGCACACGCCACAGCCGATGCACATCTCCGGGTCTGGAACGGCCGCCTCCCCCTTCTTGTTTGTCGCCTCGGAATGCTTCTCCAGGTGCAGGGCCTTCATCGGACATCTCTTGACGCAGAGGCCGCAGCCCAGGCACATCTCGGGCCGGGTGCGGACCCGGTAATTGGAGGGGTTGAGGCTGCTCGAATGCTTCAGCTTGAACAGCGCCGTGAACCACATGCAGCAGCACGGATCGCAGTTGCAGATCGTATCGATGCCCTCCTGCTGGTTGGAGACCCCGTGCACCAGGCCCGCCTCGGCGCTCTTTTTCAGGATCTCCATCGTTTCCTCTTTCGTGATCTCGCGTCCAAGGCCGTTATCCACGATGTAATGACCGAGCTTGTCGAAGTGCAGGCAGACCTCCGCGGGATAAGGGCAGTTCGGCTCGTCAGGATCGAGATTCTTGATGTGCTTGCAGGGACAGACGGTCACAACAAAATAATTGAAGGAATCGAGCAGCCGGACCGCATCTTCGTAAGGGCGCACCCCGGAGGCGTTTTCAACGGTTTCCATGATCGGCAGGACGCGCAGGCCCTTTTCCCGGACCGGTTCCCAGGGATCGAGAAAGCCGTGCTCCCAGTAACGGTTCGCGGGGGGCGCCACGGTCCGGCTGATTTCATCGGTTCGCCCCGGCCAGCCGAACGTCCGCATGCCGAAGAAAACATCATTCACGCCGTAACGCGGGATTCCGTCTTTCTCGTCCCGGAAGACCAGCCCCTTCCGGGCCATCCGATCCAGGATCTCGCAAAGACGCTCCGGATCCATCTCCTTTAACCTTGCCAGGTCCTCCAGAGGTTTCGGGGCAAACGGCATCCCCGTGAGCAGCGCAGCCTCCTCCTCCGTATAGCGCACGCGGAGCAGCGGCAGGGCCTCCTCCGGCCGGGGAACGCCGTACCAGGATTTTTTCAGCCATGCGATAAAACGTTCGTAAACCTCATCCGTCTCCATAAGACACCCTCCCTCTGCAATCGAATGATAAAGCTTGTCCAAATGGATGGATCAGCCGTAGAATCCTCCCGCTCAGGTATCGACGCAAATGGGACAGACGGCCATGCAGCGAAAGCACTCATACTGAAATCCGATAAAGGAAGCCTGATAGAGGCTCAGGAACTGCGGATCCATAATCATGGCCTTTTGCTGCTCCGGCGCCGCGGATGCATACTTGCGCATGAATCCAATGGCGCCGCCGATTCCGAAGGGCTGAGAAACGCGCAGACACTTCAAATCCTCCGTTTTCCCTTCCTCATCCAGGGCATTGGCCGGGCAGGCGTCGACGCAAAGGCCGCATTGGTTGCAAAGGTCTTCCTCAACAGCGGGATCCGTGGTCAGCTCCATGTCCGTCAGGACGGCCGTAAAAATGACGCGTGTGCCGAAGCGGGGAGAGATGACCAGATTGTGGCGTCCGAAAACACCGAGTCCCGCCGCCACGGCGGCATGACGTAGGGATATGTCCGCCACCAATCCCATGTAGGGCGCCGCCATGTTCAGCGGATAGGAAGCCAGAATCGGCGCCGCCTTGATGCGGTAGCGATCTTCGAGGGCCTTGGCCATGCGGAACGTGCAGCTCCTCGTCAAATCCATTTGGCCGATGCGGCCGTGCATGCTGATCCGGCCGATCTCCGAGGCCAGCGGTCCGTCCAGTTCGCGGAAACCCATGACCACCATGGAACGGATTTCGGGAAGGATCGTTTTCGGATCCGGGGCGCGTTTGGACTGATAATCCTTGATGTCGGCAAAGCCGACGACGTCAGCCCCCAATGACAAACCCGTCTTTCGTATTTCTTCCTTGCGCATAATCCCTCCTGATACTTCGTATGCTAATTATTCGGTTAAAAATTTTTTATTTCAGATCCTTCAGGATGCGCTTCAGCAGCACCTGCTCTTCGATGCGCAATCCTCCCAGGACCTCCCGGTTTGCCTCATCCCGCGCCCGGACAAGGTCTTCAACCAGCCCTTTTGCCTTGGCCGAAAGATGCAACCGCAGAAAACGTTTATCCCCGTCCGCCTGCCCTTTCGTAATCCACCCGCCTTCCGCCAGCCTGTCCAGCACGCCCGAAAGCGTGGCATTGTCCAGAAGAAGCCTCTTGCCCAAGTCCTTGGCTGACAATCCGTCCGCCTCGCTGATGCCAATAACAACGAGGCTTTGCACCGGCGTTAATCCATAATCATGAAGGCGTTTTTTGAAACAGGCATGCGCCTTCTGGTAAGCTTTGGCCAAAAGAAAAAGTATGCAGTCGTGGTAGACACTCATGGGGAAGTTCCTTTATTTCGTATACTAAATAATCAGGAGGCTCCCGTCAAGAAAATTATGGCGCTTTCCGGCTGAACATTCCGGACCGGATTGGGAGGGTCCGCCGCCATCAAATCACCGGGCGTGACAAAAGAAGGCAACCGTGCTATCAGGAAAAACCGTTCAGGGAAGAGATCGATGCGTCCGGCAGACCGCTTCAGAGGATCCGGGGCTGGTTACCGTTTCTAACCGTAATGAACGAACCGAATCATGATGGGAGATTTAAGGATGAAAACCCTGGACGAGATTTCCAAGGAGGAGCTGGTCGACCTGGAAAACCGTTGCTGGATGACCCACGACGGCATGTGGTTCTACAGTTGCCTGAAGCGCTTCGGCATCGAGGAGGCCAATCGCCTGAACAAGTCGGCGATCAAAGGCCTGGCCCCCTTTGAGGTTGAACGGACGAAAAAGACGGTCGGATTCGACAAGAAGACCATCGAGACCTTCGCGGACTGGCGGGCGTACTTTTCGATCGCCACGAAACTCTTCATCCCCTCCTTTATGAACGTGACCTTCAGCTTTCGGGAGCCGGACGTCCTGCATTGGGAATTCGAGCCGAACAATTGCTTCGCGTTCAAGGGCATGAAGCGGATGGGCGTTATCGACCGCTACGAGTGCGGCGTCATGTACCGGGTCGAATGCTGGCTCGACTGTTTCGGCGTCCGTTACGAAACCAGGCCGAAACTCGACAAATGCATTATGCGTGAGGGCGGGCTCTGCTCCGGCGACATCCAGCTCCTTCTGGCGCCTGGTGTGGCGGCGCATTCAGGCGCCTCCGGTTGAACCCTGCCCTGACGCCGGATTCCGGCAGGAAAAACAATAAAACTTGCTTTTCCGCCGAATGGTGTTATAGACGGCTGACCCGGAGGCATCGATCATGGCAGCCGTTTGTGAACCTCAGGTTTTCTTGTTTTTGAGCCAGATCCTGGGAACGGGCATCATCGATTCCGAAGGCCGTCCGGTCGGCAAAATCGTTGACCTGGTGGCCAACCTGGCCGAGCCTTATCCACCCGTGACCGGCGTTCTTTTCCAGTCCGGGGGCGGCAAACCCCCTTCTCTCATCGCATGGCATCAGATCAACGAGACCGGGAACCGGTTCCAGGCGAACCTGCTGCTCCCGGAGGACTTCCGGGAACCGGCCCTGAGCGACGACGAACTCCTGCTGAAGGAGACCCTCCTGGACAAGCAGATCGTGGACACCAACGGGGCCAAGGTCCGGCGCGTCAACGACCTGCAGTTTTTGAAGGCGCGCAAGGGGCTGCACCTGGTCCATGTGGACGTCGGCTTCCGGGGGTTGATGCGGCGGGTCGGCATGGAGCGGTTCATGGATGCCCTGCTGCACGGGCTTTTTGACTATTCCCTGACCGACCAGTTCATCTCCTGGAAGTTCGTCCAGCCCCTGGCATCTCCCGACCTGCTGCGGCTCAAGATCACGCAGAGCCGCCTGGCCCAGTTGCACCCGGCGGATCTCGCGGACATCATCGAGGAGCTGGACATCAACCAGCGGACCGCCGTCTTCCAGTCCCTCGACGTGGAGACCGCCGCCGAAACCCTGGAGGAAACGGACCCGAAAATCCAGGTCAGCCTGATCGAGGACCTCGACGCCGCGGAGGCGTCCGACATCATCGAGGAGATGTCCCCCAGCGAAGCGGCGGACCTGCTGCAGGACCTTCCCAAGGATACCGCGCAGGACATCCTCAAGGAAATGGAGCAGGAGAGCGCGGAAGACATCATCGAGCTGATGGCCCACCCCGAGGAAACGGCCGGCGGCCTGATGACCACCGCCTTTCTGAGCTTCACCCCGTCCGTCACGACCGGCGAGGCCATTCGGGCGATCCGCGACGGTGCGGAAGAGATGGACCTGATCTACTACGTTTACGTCACCGACGAAGACCGGCGCCTGCTGGGCGTGATCAGCCTGCGCGACCTGCTGGTGGCGGAGCCCGAAACGCGGCTGGCGGAGATCATGGACACCCGGGTGGTCGCCGTTCCCCTGGATGAGGAGAAGGACAAGATCGCGAGCCATTTCGCGAAATACGGCATGATGGCCATTCCGGTCGTGGACGGGGACAACCGGATCGAAGGAACCATCCTCTTCAAGAGCCTGCTTGAAATCATCGCCCCGCACCTGGGGCAGTGACAGCGTCGGACCGCGGGATCTGCGGCTTGCAGCGCAGGGGCGCCCGAACCCGCAGCATTTGAAACCAAAAGCAAGTATCGACAGGGTATGGACGAAGACGGCGGAAATCAATGCCCGGACAACTCGACGGAAAAACCTGGCGGGCCGCCCTGCAGCGCCTTCAGCAGAGGGGCTTCTGGAAGTCGATGGCGCTCTTCTTCGCCCTCATCGGCCCCGGCATCATCACCTCCAACGTCGACAACGACGCCGGCGGGATCACCACCTATTCGCTGGCCGGCGCCGAGTTCGGGCTGTCGCTGCTCTGGATCCTTGCGCCCACCACCGTTGCCCTGATCATCATTCAGGAGATGTGCGCCCGCATGGGCGTCGTTTCCGGGAAGGGGCTGTCGGACCTGATCCGGGAGCGCTTCGGGGCCAGGACGACCTTCTACCTCATGATCGTCCTCTTCCTGACCAACCTGGGAAACACCATCTCCGAATTCGCCGGCGTCGCCGCCAGCCTGGAAATCTTCGGCCTCAGCAAGTACGCCTCCGTTCCGCTCGGGGCGGCCTTCGTCTGGTGGCTCGTGGTCAAGGGAAACTACAAGTCTGTGGAAAAGGTCTTCCTGGTGGCGTGCCTCTTCTACCTTTCCTACATCGTCTCCGGCTTCATGGGCAGACCGGACTGGCCGCAGATCGGCGCCGCCCTGGTGCGGCCGACGGTCCGGATGGAGCCCGCCTTTCTGACCATGGCGGTGGGCATCATCGGCACGACGATCGCCCCCTGGATGCAGTTCTACCTGCAGTCGTCGGTGGTGGACAAGGGACTGAAGCCGGAGGATTACCAGTATACCCGGATGGATGTGATCGTGGGGTCGCTGACCGTGAACATCGTGGCCTTTTTCATCATCATGCTCTGCGCGGTCACGCTGTTCCAGAACGGCATCCGCATCGAGACGGCCAAGGACGCCGCCCTGGCCCTGGCGCCGCTGGCGGGAGTTTACTGTTCCTGGCTGTTCGCTTTCGGCCTGCTGAACGCATCCCTCTTCGCCGCTTCGATCCTGCCGCTCTCGACCGCCTACACGATCTGTGAGGCCTTCGGCTGGGAATCGAGCCTGAACCACAAGTTCGTGGAGGCGCCCCAGTTCTACGGACTGTACAGCCTGATGATCTTCCTGGGCGCCGGCATTATCCTGCTCCCCGGCCTGCCCCTGATCCCCATCATGTACTACTCGCAGGTCATCAACGGCCTGCTGCTCCCCTTCATCCTGATCTTCATGCTGCTGCTGATCAACGACCGTCGGATCATGGGCGAGTACGTGAACCGCCGCTTCATGAACGTCATCACCTGGGCGACGGTCATCCTGTTGATCCTGCTCTCGGGGACCATCGTGGTCACGTCGCTGATCCGGTAAGCATCCCGCGGCCGGACCGCCTCGCGCTTCCGACCTACCGGACCAGGTTCCCCAACCGGCCCCAGCGGACGCTGTGATTCTCCCCGTTCCAGGACCAGTAGAGCATGAAGGCCTTCCCCAGCACATCCTTCAGATCCACCACGCCCCAGAACCGGCTGTCGTAGCTCTGATCCCGGTTGTCCCCCATCGCGAAGACCGTGCCTTTCGGGACGGTGAACGGGCCGAAGTTGTCCCGGGGCTGGATCGACCCGGGAAGGATGAAATCGTCCACGTACACGCCGTGGTTGTCCTGGTACGGCAGGCCGTTCAAAAAAATCTTCTTGTTCCGGATCTCGATGGTGTCCCCCCCGACGCCGACGACGCGCTTGATGAAGTCCTTGGAGCGGTCCTCGGGATAGATGAAGACGATGACGTCCTCCCGTTTGGGCTCGCCGATGGAAATGAGGGCCTTGCGGACGAAGGGGATCCTGACGCCGTAGATGAACTTGTTCACCAGGATGTGATCGCCGATGAGCAGGGTCGGCTTCATGGAGCCGGAAGGGATTTTGAAGGCCTGCACGATGAAGGTCCGGATGAACAGCGCGATCAGGATGGCAATGATGATCGCCTCCGCGTATTCCACAAATTTCGACTTCGGTTTTGTCATTCCCGATCCCTTATGAGTAAATCTGGTACAGCGTGATCATGACCATCAGGACGGACAGAAGCCCCTTGATCACAATCCCCCCGACCTTGCCCAGCACCGCCCCGTAACTGGCGCGGAAGGCCGGCTTCAATTTTCTCTGCTCCATGAATTCGACCAGGAAAACCCCGGCGAATCCGCCCAGGAAAATCCCCAGGAGCGTCCCGACACCCGTGAAAAAGGGGGTGGCGATCGCCGCGCACGCCACGCTGCCGAACAGGGCGGCCCAGACCCCTTTTCGCGACGCCCCGTAGCGGGCGGCCCCGATCATGCCCAGACCGAAATCCGCCGCCTCCGCGACGACGGCAATGACCGTCAGGCCGAGGATCGCCTTGAATCCGATGGTCTCGAAGCCGTTGGCCAGCGCGTAGATAAACACATCGGCCAGGATGACGACCGTTCCCGGCAGGCCGAACACGGTGAGAAAAATGCCGATGAACAGAACGAGAATGAATACCGTGAGCCCGGCCGTCTCCAGTGGGGACAAACTATTTTTTCCTCTTGGGCTTGGACGGTTTCACGCGTTCCCAAGCCAGGACGATGGCGCTGGCGATGAAGATGGACGAGTAGGTCCCCACCACCACGCCGACCAGCAGCGCGAAGGAAAAATCGTGAATCACCGGACCGCCCAGGAAAAACAGCGCCAGCAAAACCAGAAAAACGGTCAGGGAGGTCAGGATCGTCCGGCTCAGCGTCTGGTTGATGCTGCTGTTGATGACTTCCGCCAGCGGCTGTTTGATGTTCTTTCTCACATTTTCCCGGATCCGGTCGAAGACGACGATGGTGTCGTTGATGGAATAACCGATGATGGTGAGCAGGGCCGCCACGATCGTCAGATCGAATTCCTTGTTCAGAAGGGACATGGCGCCGATTGTGATGATCGTGTCATGGACCAGGGCCAGGATGCCGCCCACGGCGTAGCGGAATTCGAATCGCCAGGCGATGTAGACGAGCATGCCGATCCAGGAAAAAACGATGGCCAGGATGGCTTTGCGGGTCAGGTCCCTGCCGACCTTGGGCCCGACCACTTCCACGCGGCGCACCTCGAAGGCGCCCTCGCCGAGGGCTTGCGCCAGGCTCTCCTTGATCTTCTGGGAAAGCTCGCCGCCCGCGCGCTCCACCTCGCCCACCCGGACCACGACCTCATTGGGTCCGAAAGATTGAATAATGCTGTTTTCGAGGCCGATGGGCTTCAGGGCGCTGTGGATCCTGTCCGCCGGCGTCTCCTTCTGGAACTTGATCTGTACCAGCGTGCCGCCCGCGAAGTCGATCCCGTAATTGAGGCCGCCGTGCCAGACGATCGAAGCGATGCTGATGATGATCAGGGCCAGGGAGATGCCGAAAGCGAGATTCATTCTCCCCACAAAGTCAAAATTGGTTCCCGGTTTGATCAGTTCCATGATTTCCTCTTTACAGGTCTTCGCCTTTTACAGGTCCGATCGGCGGTCGTTCATGAACGGGACACACGCAATACCGCGGCCGCGTCACACGCTGATGGTCTGAATTTTCCTTTCCCAGACGAGATAGTCGAAGATGATCCGCGTGACAAAGACGGCGGTGAACATGCTGACGACAATGCCGATGCTGAGCGTGACCGCGAACCCCTTCACCGGACCCGTCCCGAACCCGAACAGGAAGAGCGCGGCGATCAGCGTGGTCACGTTGGAGTCCAGAATGGTCAGAAAGGCCTTGGCATAGCCGGCCTCGACAGCGGCCCGTGGGGTCTTCCCCAGACGCAGTTCCTCGCGGATCCGCTCGAAAATCAGCACATTGGCGTCCACGGCCATGCCGATCACCAGCACGATGCCGGCGATGCCGGGCAGCGTCAGGGTGGCCCGGAAAGCGGCCAGGGCGCCCAGGATGATGACCATGTTCAGGATCACGGCAAAATTGGCCACCAGGCCGGAGAGTCGGTAATAGACGATCATGAAGATCACCACCAGCAGTCCTCCGATGGCCACGGACCAGAGGCCCTGATCGATGGAATCCTGCCCGAGGGACGGCCCGACGGTCCGCTCCTCGAGGATGGCGACCGGGGCCGGCAGGGCGCCCGCGCGGAGCACGATGGCCAGGTCCTTGGCCTCGTCGAGCGTGAAGCTGCCGGTGATCTGGGCGTCGCCGCCGGAGATCCGCTCCTGGATCACCGGGGCGGAGTGAACGACCCCGTCCAGCACGATGGCCAGGCGCTTCTTGACGTTTTCGCCGGTGATCCGGTCGAAATCCTTCGCCCCCTGGCTGTTGAATTTCAGGGCCACATGCGGCTCCCCGAAGCGGTCGCTGATCTTGACCTGGGCCGTCTCCAGTGCATTGCCCGTCAGGAGGGCCTTGCTCTTGAGGAGATAGGGCAGGCTTGCCCTTCTGCCGCTCTCCCGGTCGAGCGACGAACCGTAGGCCAGGATGCTTCCCTCCGGCACCGACCCCTTCAGGGCGTCCTCGATGCTGTGCTCCTCGTCGACGAGCTTGAACTCCAGCAGCGCCGTCTTGCCGATGAGGTTTTTCGCCCGGGCCGCGTCCTTGATGCCGGGAAGCTGGACGATGATCCGGTCATCGCCCTGCGGAATGATCTCGGGCTCGGTGATGCCGAACTGGTCCACCCGGTTGCGGATGGTCTCCAGGCTCTGCTCGACCGCCAGTTTCTTGATGTCGACGACCCGCTTGTCCCGGATCTTCAGGCCCACCGTCTCGCGGCCTTCCGAGATGCGGGAGGACTGGACCTCCAGGTCGGGATACTGGTCCTTGAGGATCTTTTCGAAAGCCCCCCTCGCGGCGCTGTCGGCCAGTTCCAGGGAGATGGTGTTCTCCTTCGTCCGCTCGATGTTCCGGAAGCGGACCTTGCTGTCCATGAGGGTTTCCTTCATGTCGTTGGCCATCCGCTCCATCGCCGCCTCGACGGCCTTGTCCGCATGGACCTCGAGGACGAGATGCATGCCCCCCTGCAGGTCAAGGCCCAGGTGAATCCTGTCCGCCGGCAGGTTTTTTTTCCAGAAATCGGGAAGATTGGATGTCAGGGTGGGCGCAAGGTAAAAAAGCCCGGCGAGACAGACGATCAACGCCACCGCAGCCCTCCATTGGATACTCTTCAACATAACGGACCCCTTTTACGGATTATGGTTTCGGCGCCTTCTCGACCACGGCGCCGATGAAGCTTCGGGCCACCCTGATCCGGACCTTTTCGGCGATCTCAAGAGTCACGATCGTGTCCGTGAGGGCCGTGACCTTGCCCTGAATGCCGCCCGTGGTCATGACGACATCGCCGTGTGCCAGATCGGCCAGCATTTTCTTCAGCTCCTTCTGCTTCTTCTGCTGCGGCAGGATCAGCAGGAAATAGAAAATGCCGAAAAGGGTGGCCATCATGATGATGAACCCGAGGTTTCCCCCGGCCGCCTCGTTTCCGCCGCCCATGCTCCCCATGGCATGGGCCACATCTGCAAACATGCGCTCCTCCTTTTATTCCATCTGTGCGCCGGCTTTCGAATCGTTCGCCCGCCCGGCGCCGGCAAATTGCCCGCTGAACTCAGCGTACCGCCCTTCACGGATCGCTTCCCGGATCCGCTCCATCAGGCGCAGGTAATGCCGGACATTGTGGATCGTGTTGAGCACCATCGCCAGGATCTCACCGGCCATGAACAGGTGACGGAGATAGGCCCGCGAGTAATTTCTGCAAGTATAACAATCGCATAAATCATCGACAGGCGCCGGATCCTCCCGGTAGCGGGCGTGCTTTATAACAACCTTTTCGTGATTTGTAAATAATAATCCGTTCCTTGCCGAACGGGTCGGGATCACGCAGTCGAACATGTCGATCCCCTGCGCCACGCAGGCCACGATGTCCTCCGGAAGGCCCACGCCCATCAGATACCTCGGCCCATCCGCCGGGAGGAGGGGCGCCGCGTGGCGGATGATATCCATCATCTCGGTCTTGGGCTCGCCGACGCTGAGCCCGCCCAGGGCATAGCCGTCGAAGCGCATTTCGACCAGCTTTTCGATGCCCTCCACTCTCAGATCGGGGTGCATCCCGCCCTGGACAATCCCGAAAAGCGCCCGGTTGGCATCCGTCCGCGCCGCCAGGCTCCGCTCCGCCCACCGCAGGGTCAGCGCCAGTGATTTCCCGGCCTCGCTCCGGGTTGCGGGATAGGGTGTGCACTCGTCCAGGCACATCATGATGTCGGTGCCGAGCGCTTCCTGGATTTGCACCGCCAGTTCCGGGCCGATGAAGTGCCGGGATCCGTCGATATGGGACCGGAAGATTACGCCGTCCGCCGTCACCTTCCGCAGGGCGCCGAGGCTGTACACCTGGAAGCCGCCGCTGTCCGTCAGGATCGGCCCGTGCCAGTTCATGAAGGAATGGAGGCCGCCCAGGCCGCGGATCAGCTCGTGCCCCGGCCGGAGATAGAGGTGATAGGTGTTGCCGAGAATCATCCCGGCCCCGAGCTCCCGAAGCGTTTCGGGCGTGAGCGCCTTGACGGTCCCCTGCGTGCCCACGGGCATGAACACCGGGGTATCCACATCGCCGTGCCCCGTCCGGATCCGGCCCAGCCGCGCGCCGGTCTGTCCGTCCTCTTTCAGAACCTTGAAATCAAAAGCCATTCGATTGCCCATCTTGAGGCGGTGACAGCGGCGGAACGGCGAGAAAGCAGTCAGTCCGCGCCGTGCGCCCTTCGGTTTCGAGCATGCTACAGGATCAGCATGCAGTCCCCGTAACTGTAAAAGCGGTAGCGTTCCGCGATCGCCTGCCGGTAGGCGTTCCGCATCAGGTCTCCGCCGGCCAGGGCGCAGACCAGCAGAAACAGCGACGACCTGGGAAGATGAAAATTGGTGAGAAGCGCCCCGACGCGCCGGAACCGGTAACCCGGATAGATGTAAAGCCGCGTCCACGCCGAAGCGGGGCTTACCCTGCCCTGCCCGTCGGCGGCGGATTCAATCGCCCGCGCCGAGGTCGTGCCCACGCAGATCACCCGTTCCGCGCGGTTCACCCGTTCCGCCGCCTCCTCGCCGATCCGGTAAAACTCCGCCTCCATGACATGGTCTTCAACGGCAGCGGTTTCAATCGGCAGGAAGGTCCCGTAACCGACATGGAGGGTCACCGGCACGATGGCGATGCCCCGGCCTTCGAGCGCGGTCAGGACCGCCTCGGAAAAGTGCAGCCCCGCCGTCGGCGCCGCGATGGATCCCGGCTGCCTGGCATAAACCGTCTGATATCGCCGAATATCGTCTTCCGGGGAATGCGCATCGCCCCTCCCTCTTTTGATGTAAGGCGGCAGGGGAGCCTTCCCGTGCCGCTCCAGGAAGCGGGCAAAGGGAATCGTGACGGTGAAGTCCAGCCGCCACTTTTTTTCGGAAACGCGCTCGATGACCCGGGCCTCGCAGCCTTCCGCGAAGACAATCCGCTGCCCGGTGGACAGCCTCTTCGCCGGCTTGAGCAGGACCTCCCAGGTCTGCATCAGCGGGGTGTCGCCGCTCACCCGGGAAAGCAGGAGAATCTCGACCGCGCCCCCCGTTTCCTTCTTCCCGGTGAGCCGGGCCGGAATGACCTTTGAATCGTTGACGACGAGGGCGTCCCCCGCTTTCAGAAGGGCCGGCAGACGGTCAAAACGGTCGTGCCGGACGGACGCCGTCCGGCGCTCGACGACCATCATGCGGGACCGGGACCGCTCCCGGCAGGGCTCCTGGGCAATCAGCTCCTCGGGAAGGTGGTAGCCGAAATCCGCCAGGTTCATCTCAGGTCCGTCCCAGGTAGACGAGGAGCAGCCCGGCCGCCATGGCGGCAAGCCCGAGCATTCTCAGGGTCGCGTCGGGGATTTCGGTCACCTTGACGAGATAGAGTTTGATCTTGTCCGGAAATGCGAAGTAGGGAAGGCCCTCGATGATGAACACCATGCCCAGCACGCACAGAAAAAAATCCATGTTACCCCTTTTCCCCCCTCTTGCCCTTCTCCCAGAGGCGGTCCATTTCCGCGAGGGAGGCCTGCCCGGGCGTTTTTCCCTGCGCCGCCAATCCCCGCTCCACGCCGGCAAAGCGCCGGGCAAACTTGTCGTTGGCCCGGCGGAGCGCGTCATCGGCATCGACGCGGGCAAAGCGGCTGAGGTTCACCAGCGAGAAGAGGAGATCGCCCAGCTCTTCCCGAATTCTTTCCCGGTCGCCGCCGGGCAGCTCGGCCTTCAGTTCCCGCAGCTCCTCCTCGACCTTGACCAGGACCTCCTCCGTCGCGGACCAGTCGAAGCCCACCCGGGAGGCCCTTTCCGTCATCTTCTGCGCCCGCAGCAGCGCGGGCAGCGAATGGGGAATCCCGTCGAGGATTCCTTTGCCGCGGGGTTTGTTCTCCAGATTTTCCTTGATTTCCAGCCAGTTGGCCTTGATCTCGTCGACGTCCCGGACCTTTCGGCCGCCGAAAACGTGGGGGTGACGCCGGATCATTTTTTCCGCGACGTCCTGAAGGACATCGGGCATGGCGAACTCCCCCTGCTCCTCCGCCATGACAGCCAGAAAAAGGATCTGAAAAAGCAGGTCGCCCAGCTCCTCCCGCAGGGCCGAGGCCGAACCGCCGGCGATCGCATCGACCACCTCGTAGGCCTCGTCGATCAGGTAGCGCCCGACATCCTCCTTCCCCTGCTGCCGGTCCCAGAGGCATCCCTCCGAAGACCGCAATTTCCGGATGATCTCCAGGAGGTCCCACAGACCCCTTAGAACTTGCAAAGACGGATCCGCCAAGGTATACTCCGACTGTTTTTGGGTCGGATTAGTAGCACATTCAAGGGGCCGTGACAACGATTTCCGAACGGTGCCGACGATTGCCTTCTCGAATCCTTCAAGCGAAGGCCCGCATTCACGAACATCATCACGGCCCCGGCCATTCTGCATCCGGCCCCGCATCGGCCCGGGCGGACCGGCCGGACGGCATTGCGGAATGAAAGTATGAGCGAAAAACGATTCCGGATCATGGCATTGATCCTCTTCCTGTTGCCGGTCCTTCTCGCGCCGGCGGCGCTTCGCGGGTCGGAACAGGCCGGTCTGCCCGGCCTGTCCGGCGAGGACCTGGCCGTCTACCGGGCGGCCCGGGCATACCTCGAAGCGGAACGGAAGCGGGATCTGAAGGCCGTCTACGATCATCTCGCCCCGTCGTCCGCCTATTGCGCCACCCACGACTATGCCGCCTATCTGACCGAGGCCGAAGCGTCGCCGGTGCGGATCGTGGCATACCGTATCCTGAACATCGCCGGCATTCGGGACAACGAAGACCGGCAGGCCTGGCCGGGCGTGGAGAAGTTCGCCCGGGTCGAGGTCGACCTGGAGTTCCGCTATGTCGACACGGGGGAGACGGCGCAAGCGAATTTCGACTTTACCTTCCTGAAGGAAAAGGGCCGGTGGTACAAGGGCTGACGGATTATGAATTTCGGTCGCAAAGGGGGTGATGGCCGGGCATTCTGATGTGAACGATCGCGGTCGAAGGAGAGGAGCTGGTTCCGCCGGGGTGAACGGACCGTCGGCGGCCACATTCAATCAAGGAGGGAATGATCATGCGCAAAAAAGGACTGTTCTTCGTTCTGATCGTCATGCTGTCTCTGGTCGCGCTGCCGCCGGCCGGAGCCGCCGCGCCCGGCTTCGACGACAAGGAGATCCGGGTTGCCCAGTGGGGCCCCCAGACGGGCCCGGCCGCCCCGTGGGGTTCCGTGGCCAGGGGATCGAGCATCCTGTTCAACCTGGTCAACGAAGAGGGCGGCATTCATGGCCGGAAAATCAAGTACTTCATTCGCGATGACCAGTACAACCCGAGCCAGACCAAGGCGGCGGTCAAGGAGCTGGTGGAGAAGCACGGGATCTTCGCCTTCGTCGGCGGCGTGTCGGCCGCCGGTGGGCTCGCCGTGAAGGATTACCTGGCCCAGAACAAGGTCATCTGGGTGGGCCCGGCGACAAGCGTCAAGGAATACGTCTTCCCCGTCAACCCCTATCTCTTCGGCGTCTATCCCCTCTACGAGGATGAGGCGTCCCTTCTGACCAAATATATCGTCGAGAAGCTGAAAATCAAAAAAATCGGGTTTTTCTACCAGAACGACTCCTACGGGAAGAACGGGCTGGACGGCTTCCGGCAGCGGATGAGCCACTACAAATTGAAGCCGGTGGCGGAAATCCCCGTGGAGCCCACGGAAAAGGACCTGGCCTCCCAGATGCTCAAGTTCAAGAACGCCGGGGCCGAATCGGTCATCCTGTGGGTCAACCCGACAACGGCCGTGATCGCCCTGAAAACCTGCGCCACCATCGGCTACAAGCCCCAGTGGGTCTCCTCGAACACGCTGTCCGACTACGCTCTGATGCACAAGATCAGCGGGGGGCTCTGGGAAGGGGTCATCACAGGGGCCTTTGCCGAACCCCCCGACTCCAATCTGCCCCTGATGGCGAAGTACCGCGAGGCCGCCAAACGGATGGCGCCGGATGAGCGGTGGGGGCTGTTCTACATGGCCGGCATTCTCTTCGCAGAGCCCTTTGTCGACGCCCTGAAGCGGGTGGGGCCGAAGCTCTCCACGGAGGCCTGCCTGAAGGCCCTGAACGAAACGAAGGACTTCAAGGGGGTCGGCCCGAAGATCAACTGGTCGCGCACGCAGCACCAGGGGTCCGATTCCGTCATGATCCAGAAAAGCGGCCCCAACGGGACGCACATCATGCTTCAGACCTGGACGGCGAACGATCTGGCGACCTGGAAAAAGAAAAAGTGATACAGGCATCGCCACCCCTGCCCCGGTTTGCGGGCGGCGCATCATGGCTTCGAAGCAGCCTTTCGACGCGCCGTCCGCAAACCCTTCCGAAACGGACCCCTTGCGCGCTTTCCCATCACTAAAAATGCTTGACAGTCCGACTTCTTTCGTATAGGAAATCAACGTTTCAGGGATCAATCTCACGCTTACGCAAAGTCCTTGCGCCTGAAGGAGATCTGCCCATTCCATCAATTGGTCAGGAACCCTCGCGGAGCTTGCCACGGCAGCCATGAAACCCTGTTTGCATGGAGAAAGGCGGCAAAGCCATCATGGTTTCCGCGGGGACCGTTAAAGCATAGAACACGTTTTTCAGTGGTTCATCAAAATTCTTAGAGGAGGGTGACATGGCAGAAGAAGAAAAAAAACCAAGGTTGTCGAGAGCCGAACGGCTGGAAAAAGAGCGGGCGGCCAATCTGAAACACTGGGAGGAGCAGGACGCGCTTCTCTTCAAGCACCGCGAGGAGGCCTATGACATCGGCGGCGAAGCTCAGGTGGCCCGTCTGGCCAAGCAGGGCAAGAAACCGATGCGCGATCTGATCAAGATGCTGATCGACCCGGGAACGGACTTCTACGAACTGGGGCTCGACGCCGGCTACGACATCGGCAAGAAGCGCCTCTACGGCGGCGAGATCTACGATTCGGAAAAGCGCAGCCACATCCCGGGCGGAGGCCTTGTTACCGGCGTGGGCACGGTCATGGGAAAGGACTGCATGATCTTCGCCAACGAGAACCGCTACGCCGCGGGCACCTATTTCCCCATCACGCTGAAAAAGCACATGCGCGCCCAGGCGATCGCCGAGCAGTGCGAGCTGCCCTGCGTCTACCTCACCGATTCGGGCGGAATCAACCTGCCCCTTCAGGTGGGCTGCTTTGCCGATGACGGGCACTTCGGAACGATGTTTTACAACATGTGCCGCATGTCCTCCAAGGGCATCCGCCAGTACACCCTGTCGACCGGCGGCAACACCGCGGGCGGCGCCTACATCGTCTACCTGGCCAGCGAATCCATCATGATCGAGAAGATGGCCTACGCCTTCCTGGCCGGCCCCCCCATGGTCAAGTCGGCCATCGGCGAGACGGTGTCCATGGAAGACCTGGGCGGCGCGTACGTGCACACCCAGCACTCCGGCGGCTGCGACCATTTCGTGCGGACCCAGGAGGAGGGCATCGCAAAGCTCCGGGCCATGATGGAGTTCGAGCCCTCCAACAAGCTCTGCATCGAGCGCCGGGAGAACCGGGAGCCGAAGTTCGATTTCAAGGAGATGATGCGCAGCACGCCCATCGACACGTACCAGTACATCAACATCAAGGAGACCATCAAGTGCCTGGCCGACGACTCCTACTTTTATGAGTACAAGCCGACCTACGGCCCCGGCCGTGGCGACTCCATCATCGCGGGCAAGATGTGGATGAAGGGCATTCCCGTGGGCGTCATCGCCTCCAACGCGAGCGGCGTTATCTACATCGACGCGGCGCGCAAGGCGACGGAGTGGATGATCCGCTGCGGGAACTCCAAGCTTCCGGTCCTCTTCCTCCAGGGCTCGCCCGGCTACATGGTGGGCAAGGCCGAGGAATGGGGCGGCATCGGCAAGTACGGCTCCGACATGGTCCGGGCCTGCACCTGCCTGGACACCCCCAAGATCACCTACGTCATCGGCCCCGACCACGGCGCCGCCAACTACGGCATGTGCGGCCGGGCCTTCAAGCCCCGCTTTGCCTTCACCAACATGCGGGGCCGCACGACCGTCATGTCCGGCGAGACGGCGGGCTTCATCGTGGAGACGGTGCGGCGGAAGAACATCATCGACAAGGGCGGCCAGGTCAACGAGGATGAAATGACAAAATTCCGCCAGATGATGCGCGACCGCTATGACGCGGAGGGTCATCCCTTCTACACCGGTTCGCTGATTTTCCACGACGGCGTCGTGGCCTTCAGCGAGGCGCGCGAAAAGATCGCCAGGGGCTTCGAGATCGCGCTCCGGGTTCCCATCAAGGAATCCTTCTGGGGCGATCTGAAGGTTTAATCATATCCGGAGAGGAGAAATCACCATGGCAGATATATTGCTGCAGGAAAGAACGGATGACGGCATCCTGATTCTCACGCTGAATCGGCCCGATGCCATGAATTGTTTCAATTTCGACCTCCTGGCGGTCCTCGCGGACACGATCCGGGAAGCCAATTTCGACATGGATCTGCGGTGCATCATCATCACCGGCTCCAAGGCCGGCGACGATCCCAAAAAGTGGTCCTTCTCCACGGGAGCGGACCTGAAGGAAAGAAGGACCCTGACGCAGGACCAGGTGCGCCGGTTCATCTTCACGATCCGGAACACTTTCACCGCCGTCGAGCAGGTGCGCGTGCCCGTGATCGCCGCCATCAACGGCTTTGCCTTCGGCGGCGGCACCGAGCTGGCGCTGGCATGCGATATCCGCATCGCCTCGTCCAATGTCCTGATGGGCCTGACCGAAACCTCGCTCGCCATCATCCCCGGCGCCGGCGGAACCCAGCGCCTGCCGCGGATCGTCGGCGTGGCGAAGGCCAAGGAACTGATCTACACGGCCCGGCGCTTCAACGCCCAGACGGCGTTGGAGATCGGTCTGGTCAGCAAAGTGGTCGAGCCGGACAAGCTGATGGACGCCGCCCTGGAGCTGGCGCGCGAGATCGCCAAGAACGGCCCCATCGGCGTGGCCCAGGCCAAGTTCGTTCTCAACTACGGTTCGGAGGCCAGCCTCGGCGTGGCGCTGCCGCT
>JAXDBM010000014.1:0-15163 GCA_034678725.1 Syntrophales bacterium
GCGGATAAACATGAGGAGAGGGGAGTGAATGCACCCCCCTCTCTCCGTGCCGGCTTTATTTGTCGATGATTGCCTGGATGTCCGCCGGATAGGCGGTCTTCGCGGGCAGGAAGATCAGCTCCGGATCGACGAATTCCCGAAGCACGAACAGCTCCCGGTAGGTCGGCTTGGGGGTTTCCCCCTTCACCTTGGAGACATTCAGATTGAACCCGCAGTTCTCCTTGACCTGCTCGACGGAAACGCCGGGATGATGCGTTTCGAGGTAGATGATTCCGTTGTCGTCGAAGCGATAGACGCCCATGTTCGTCACAACGCCGGTGGGCCCGTTGTTGGCGTAGGCCGTTCCCTTCCAGACCTCTTTCTTGGGCTTCCACTCCTTTGTGCCGTCCGCCTTGTAATCCCAGCACCACCAGCCCGGCGTGGTCGTGTAGTCGTTTCGCTCCAGGAATCTTCTCTTTTCCTGAAGAATGATGTAGGCCACCCGGTGCGCCAGCGTGCCGATGTCGGAGTTGCCGCCCGAGCCGGTGAAGCGGTGGGACGGCTTGTAGTAGTCACCGATGGAGGTGACGTTGACGCCGCCGTACATATCGATGGCCGCGCCGCCGAGGAACCCCAGGGTCACGAAGCCCTGCTGGAGATAATATCCGAAAGTATCCACCAGTCCGCCCAGGACGGAGCTCTGATTGGCCGCCCGCTGGTCGCAGACGGACATGGGGACATGCATGGTCTTCCCGTCACAGATCCCCGATTCATAGATCAGGGTTGCATTGGGGGCGTTGGTGAAGTTCGCCGTCATGATCCCCACCATGGGGAGGCCCGTGCCTGCGAAGACGATGTCGTCATTGCGCACCTCATGGGCAATGCCGAGGGCCATCAGCTCTGGGAGGATAAATTCACCGACCTTCGCTGGTTCATTGGGAATCTTCTCGATTATTTCCATCAATTCTTCCATTGTTTTAGCCATATTCTTTTCCCCCCTTTCATTAATAGCCGCTCATTGCCACGGACAAGGGCATCTTCATCCGGGGCGCCGCTTTCTTGCCTCTCATCATCCTGGTGCTGTACCCGGTGACGCTGTCCGCCCGCAGATCCAGCAGCTTCTTCGCGCCGAGTTTCACGACGAAATCCTCCCAGCTCTTGGGGCCGAAGACCCATTCGTCGAGCCATTTCTTGAGGTCATCGGCATTGCGGGATGCGGCGTCCATGCCCCGCATGAAGGGGGCGTCGTAGTCGTAATAATAGGGAACGGAACTCGGGAAGGCGCCCCAGGGGCACTCGACGATGGCATCCACCGTGAAGTAGGGGATCTGGTTCGCTTCCGGGTATTTTCTCATCTCCGCTTCGGGAACCACTTCTTCAGCGACAATGATCACCTTGTCGCAGGCAAAGGAGATTTCTTTGTCGATGGTTCCGACGCCGCGCCATGTGGCCGTTCCCTTGTCGCCGCACTGGGCGACATGTATGACCGCCAGATCGGGACGTGCCGCGGGCAGCATCACCACCTGGCCGTCGCCCCAGAAGGGCTCCTCGATCTGGATGAATTTTTTCTTGGGGATCTTCGGGTTCTTGCCGTCTCTCTTTCCGGCCTTGCCCAGGGCGTCATATTTGTAGTCGTAGAGGTCCGATCCCAGCGGGGCGTAATAGGGAATGAACGGCGCGCCGACCGCGCCGGCGAGGAACCGCATCGCCATGGCGCCGTGGGAATAATCCTCCAGGATGATTTTACCGTCTTTGTAGGCGTTGTTCAGATTGATGTCCAGTTTCCCGGCCATCTCGCCCCAGCCCATCCAGTCCGTCTCATACACGCTGATCGCTCTGACGGCGTTCAGCACCCAGGTGCAGCAACTGCCGTGGCGGTCGATGACATGAATATCCTTGACGCCCTGCCGAACCATTTCCCAGGCAAAGGCAAAGGGGTTCCGGTTGAAGCCGGTAAACCCGCTGAAGGCGACCTGCAACCCGTTTTTCGCGTATTTCTTGACCGCTTCTTCCAGGGTCAAGATCTCGGCTTTTTTAGCCTTGGAACGAATTCTTGGCATAATTACCTCCTTTTGATAATTGAATACCCCCTAAAAAACCAATCCGTGAACGATCTGACTATCCGCTTTGTCACCTCCTTTCCTCATAGCTGGTCTCTGTCATCCCGTTTCGAATGATCGTTTGGTCGCATATCGGTCATGATGATGCGGCTGAAATCTTCATCCCGCAATCACCGGGGAAAAGAATCGGCTGCATCGAATGGTTTAGATTTTTTAGAAGGATTGATGAAAAAACGGGCCGGAAGTATCCAGTGTACAAGAAAGATAGGCGTCGTCGCATCATCCCAACAATCAACGTGAGGTCCGAAATGGCCGCCTCGGTTAGATGTGTCCGTTACGATTGAGTGGCAGATGAAACTGCCCCGTCAAGGCGTTTAATCGTTGGTTATGGAAATGACTTCGAAAACTGAAAAGCGAACTTTTGCCGTGATACTAATGATCTGAATCGAGTTATAGTCAATCCTTCCCTGTGTGTCAAGGAAAAATAAGGAAAAATACAGAAGGATTGTGCTTTGAATTCATGAGGGGTATGCGAATGCAGACAGGATCCTGAAGGGGAGATTCCATCCTTCTTTCATCACAAGCGATGCTGCGAAAGTCCCCATTATTTTCCGGCGTTTTTTTGCCTTCCCTTTTTTCCCGGCAGTTTTTGTTCCATTTCCCAGGCCAGTTTTTCACGGAAGTTTTGAGGAACACCGTCCCGGATCTCCTCCAGGGACCGTTGCAGGACTTCGCAGTAGGCATGGGCGAATCCCTCGTAAAGCGCAATCAGGTATCCCAGGCCGCCGTCCGCCGTTCCCATCTTCAGATCTTCGTCCAGCACGGCCCGGATAAATTCGTCTTCAGCCAGACGGAGCGTCGAACGCGCCAGGTAGTCGGGATAGCGATGCGGCTCGGCCTTCGGGTTGGCGCGGAGACAGCTCAACTGCAGAAATACCAGGTAGCAGTATTCCGCCCGTTCTCTGATTTCATTTTCCGGCAGCATCGTCTTTTTCCTCATTTGTCGATCCGCAGCATGTCGGCCGGAGCCTCGAAGCGGGGCTTTCCGGGATCTCGGCTTTCGGGCATGCCTTCCGTTCCACCTTCGCTGTCAGGCCCCTTGTCCAACAAAATAATACTCATGACAGAGGCCTTCCCTTTCGATGTCCTTTTCCGAATGGAGCAGTTTCAGGCCCGCCTGCCGCAGGTGCATCGAGAACTCCTGAAACGTAAAGGACGTCATGGTGATCACGTTTTTTGCGTAGTCGCCGTCTTTCTGGCGGTATTTTTCCGAACCGTCGAAATATCTGACCTGTATCAGCGCCCGGCCGTCTTCCTTCAGCAGCGCCTTGAACGCATGCAGAACCCGCTGCGCATAGGCCTTGGAGGGAAAATGCTGAAAGACGGCAATGGAGAGAATAAAATCCACCGACGCCGGTGGCACGGAGCGAAGAACCGCGAGCGGGTCCTCCACAGGGATGATGACGGGGGTGAAGTTGGACAGGCCGCAGTTTTTCATCTGCCGCGCACAGGCGTCCAGGGTGTCTGCGGAGATATCCAGCCCGTAGACACGGGCAAAGGCCCGGCAGAGGCAACGGACGTTCGCGCCGCCGCCGCAACCCCACTCCAGTGCCCTCATCCGGCCGAGGCTGTCCGCGTAGGTCCGGCCGGAAAACCGCTCCAGGAGACCGAGGGCATAGTCAACATAAAAGTCGCCGTATTCCATCCACCGCTCGCGCGGCCACCGCATCACTCCACACCAATGGGCCTGGTCCTGAATTCGCTCATCCCGGGCGCTCAAGCCCCAGTAGGAGCCGGCGGCCTTTTCCGGGTCTGCGCAAAAAAATCCCCTCATTCGGGAAAAGATTTTTCGCATTCCGGCCGTCGATTCCCCTCCGCCTTCCGTCACGCCTTCCACCCCCTCATAACCACGCGGCTTTTATACCATTCCGCACCCTTCCGCTCAAGTGTTTATCGTCCCGGAATTCTCTTGACCGGTGAAGGCCTTTTTAGTATGTGACGGCGGCCCTGGTTCGGCGTCGCCCGTCCATATGACAGCAGTCTTTGTCAAAAAATATAAAGAAAAAGAGTTCAGGAGGTGGGAAATGAAGAAAAAGGTCAGTTCACTGGTCAAGAACGTCTCCAAGCTGCGGGTCGAAGAGACCGGAAAAGCGGCTGAGGAGCCATTCGCCTGGTGGGGTCCTTCACCCGATGACGCCCGCAAGGCCATGGTGGCCAAGCCCAAGGGGCTTCATGACAAGAGGACCAATCTCAAAAGTGCCGTCCGCAAATATCTGCGAGACGGCGTCAATATCGGCATCGGCGGCTTCGTCAACACCCGCGTGCCCGTGGCGATCGTCCACGAGATCATTCGGCACGGCGCGCGGAACCTGACCCTGTCCTTCCAGTCCAACTCGATCTGCGCGGAGCTGCTGGCGGGCGCCATGCTCCTCGATCCCGACCGGATTTCCATCAAGCGGGTGGAACTGGCCTGGTGGGGCTATGAAGTCATCGGCATCGCGCCGCTGCTGCGGCATCTGACGTCGAATGGCATGATCCAGCTCGACGATTATACCAACTACGGCATGTCGGCCCGGTTCAAGGCTGCCGCCATGGGCATTCCCTTTGTCCCTACTCGGGATCACGGCGGATCGGACATGGAGCAGGTCAACCGGGGGACCATGGTGGTCTGTCCCTTCAGCGGCAAGAACATCTACCTCGTGCCGGCCTGTCACCCCGACATCGGCATCGTCCATGTGACCGCCGCGGACATGTACGGAAACTCCCGGATCTTCGGCGCGCACTGCACCTGTCCGGAGATTGCCATGGCGGCGGTCAACACGATCGTCACCACCGAGCAGATCATTCCCAGCGAGAACATTCGGACCTATCCGAATCTCACGGAGATCCCCTACGCCACCGTCGACACGCTGATCGAACAGCCCTACGGCGCCTATCCCGGGGCCTCTTACGGACACTACTGGTTCGACATGGATCACATCAAGATGTTCCGGAGCATCTGCGACGGCTTCCGGAAGACCGGGAAAAAGGATGAACTCCGCAAATATTACGACGAGTATATTTTCGGTTGCGAGACCTTTGACGATTTCCTGGAAAAGATATCCTACAAACAGTTGCGAAAACTCAGAGCCCTGGATGGCGGCCAGCCCATCATCCTTTCGTAACGGCAAAAAATCAAAGATAAGGAGGTTCATACCATGCCTGAATATACGCCTTTCGAGATGATCGCCTATACGGGATCTCGCGTTTTGGAGGATGAGAAAATCGTTTTTGTCGGGACGGGTCTGCCCATCATCGCATCCATGCACGCCCAGTTGACCCACGCCCCGAACCTGGGAATCATTTTCGAGGCCGGCCCGCTCACGCCCATTCTGGAGATGGGCATGCCCCTTTCCGTGGGCGACACCCGGGCCTGCCGCAAGGCCTGCTTTCTGAAGGGTCTGAGCGCCGTGTTCGAGCTCACCCAGCGGGGCTATTCCGACTACGCCTTCATCGGCGGTGCGCAGATCGACCCGTACGGGAATGTCTGCTCCACCTACGAGGGGGGCACCTACTACAAGCCGGAAACGAGGTTTCCCGGCAGCGGCGGCGCCGGCGCCATGGCGGCCAATTGCGAAAAATCGATCATCATCATGGCCCTGGAGAAGCGTCGGTTCGTGGAGAAGGTCGAGTTCCTGACCAGCATCGGCTACGGGGACGGCTCTCCCAAATACCGGGAGAAAGCAGGCGTGACGGGTGAAGGACCCTACCGGGTCATCACCAACCAGGCACTCTTCGGTTTCGACAAGAAAACGCGCAGGATGATGCTGCTGGAAGTGCTGCCGGGCCGGAAGGCTTCCGACATTCAGGACCTGGTGGAGTTCGAATTGCTCGTCTCCCCTGATCTCAAGGAGATGGCGGAGCCCACGGATGCGGACCTGAAGCTGCTTCGGGAAGTCTGCGATCCGGACGGGTATTTTCTGAACCGGAAAGTCAAATAGCGTGAATTTCAAAACGGATTGTGATAGAGAAGCCGGGTTCTTTTGGCCCGGCTTTTCCTTTGCGGTCGCCGCCGGAGGTTAACCATGACCCTGCCGCTTGCCGGCATAAAAGTGCTGGACCTGTCCTCGCTCCTGCCAGGCTCCCTCTGTAGCCAGATGCTCGCAGACCTGGGCGCGGATGTACTCAAAATCGAAAACCCGCAGGCTGTCGACGGATTCCGGAAAACGCCGCCCCTGGTCCGTACGATGGGGAGCTATTATCACATGATCAACCGGAACAAGAGAGCCATGACCCTGAACCTGCGGGAGCCGGACGGCCGGGAGGTCTTTCTCAAAATGGTTCCCGGAGCGGATGTCCTCCTGGAAACGCTTCGGCCCGGCGGCATGGCGCGGATGGGACTGGCGTACGAAGACCTGAAGCGCATCAACCCGCGGCTGATCTACTGTTCGCTGACCGGCTTCGGCCAGGACGGCCCCTATCGCGACGAGGCCACCCACGACATCAACGTGCTGGGCATCTCCGGAATCCTGGACCTGCTGTCGGAGCGGGAGGGAAAGCCGGTCGTCCCGGGTGTGCAGTTCGCCGGGGCCGGCGGCGGCAGCCAGAATGCCGCCATCGGCATCCTGGCCGCGCTGTTCCGAAGGGAGCGGACCGGCCAGGGGCAGTATATTGACGCCGCCCTGCTGGATGGCGTCACGCCCTTCCTGGGACTGGTGATGTCCACTTACCTGGCCACCGGCGAAGTGCCGAAGGGGGGTGAAACCCTCGTCGGGGGCGGTTGTGCCTTTTACAATGTCTACGAGACGGCGGATCACCGCTACATCGCGCTCGGCTGCCTGGAGGAGAAGTTCTGGCAGGAGTTCTGCCGGGCGATCGGTCGGGAAGATCTCGCGGCGGACCAGTATGCGAACGGTCCCCGCCGGGGCGAAATTGTCGCCGAAGTCCGAAAGATCATGCTTCAAAAGACGCGCAGCCAGTGGCTGGAGCTGCTATCCCGCTACGAGACCTGCGCCTCGCCCGTCAATTCGCTTGCGGAGGCGCTGGACGACCCCCAGATCCGGCACCGGGGCCTGTGGTTCCGGGCATGCCATCCCGTCGACGGGGAAATCGGACAGCAGCGTTTTCCCGTCCGATTCGACACGGATCAGCCGGAATGGCGAATGCACCCGCCGTCGGTGGGCGAGCACACCCGTGAAATTCTGATCGGGATGGGCTATGATGACGCGACGCAGGAGGATCTGGCCCGGCGCGGCATCATCTGACCGAACATCGGACAGGCCGGTTTTGCACTGAAAATCGGTGAATCGGCTGTTGCCGCTTTTGAAAAACATCGGTGATTCCGGTAAAGGAGAGCACTGCCCATGGACAACATCAAAAAGATGTTCGACCCGCAAACCGTGGCGCTGATCGGCGCGAGCGAAAGGGAAGGCTCGCCGGGCCGGGCGATCATCGAAAACCTGCTCGCCTGCCGGGACCGGAAAATCTTCATCGTCAACCCCAACCGGAAAACCGTTCTGGACCGGGAATGCTATGCCCGCGTCGCGGATGTGCCGGAACACATCGATCTTGCCATCATCGTGACCGCCGCGGACACGGTGCCCCGCCTGGTCGACGAATGCGGGCAGGCCGGAGTGGACGGAGTGATCATCATCTCCGAGGGGTTCCGGGAGGCGGGCGAGAAGGGACGCAAACTGGAGGAAGAGCTTGTCCGGGTCCGCCGGAAATACCGGACGCGGATCCTCGGTCCGAACTGCATGGGCATCATCCGCCCGAACGACGGTTTCTGCGCGACCCATCTCAGCGGCGTGCCCGATGCGGGCAAGGTCGCCCTGCTGACGCAGAGCAACGCCTTCGGAAAGGCGTTGTTCGACTGGGGCGTGAAGGCGCACATCGGCTTCAGCATGCTGGCATCCCTCGGCTCGGCCATCGACATCGATTTCGGCGATCTCATCGACTATCTCGGCAACGATCCCCACACGCGCAGCATCATGATCTATATGGAAGAAAGCGTCGGCGACGTGAGAAAATTCGTCAGTGCCGCCCGCGGCTTTGCCCGCAACAAGCCGCTGGTTCTCCTCAAGCCGCCCGTCATCGGTGACGACCTGTCCGCGAAGATCACCCATACCGACATCCTGGCCGGGCCGGAAGACGTTTTTGACGCCGTCATGCGCCGTGTCGGCGTGGTCCGGGTCCGGGAATCCCAGGACCTGCTCAACGTCGCCGGCGTCCTCGATTCCAGAAATCTTCCCCGGGGGGCGCGCCTGGCCATCATCAGCAACGCATCCGGCGCGGGTATCCTGGCGGCAAACCGGCTGCTCCGCTCCGGCGGAAGGATCGCCGAACTTTCAGACGAAACCGTGCAAACCCTCAAGGGGATTCTGCCGGTCTACTGGCAGCCGGGCAATCCCGTCGATCTTTTGCGATCGGCCGATGCCGAACGTTACGGGATCGCGATGCAGGCCTGTCTGAAAGACGAGCGGGTCGACGGCCTCCTGGTCGTTGTTGCCCCGCAGGATGCCGATGCGGCGGATGCCGTGGCCGGGACGGTTGCGTCCCTTGCCGGGAAGGCCGGGAAACCGGTGCTTGCCGCCTGGCTGGGCGGGGAGGGATTTGACCGGAGCCGGGACATCCTCATCCATAACAACGTCCCGACTTACGAGACGCCTGAAGAGGCGGCCCGGACCTATGTTTACATGTACAATTACGAGCGGAACCTGGAACTGCTCCATGAAACCCCTTCGGAACTGACCGTCGACGAAGCGCCGCCGAAGAACCATCTCAAGTCGAGCATCCGCAAAGTGCTTCGCGATGGAGGGCAGGTACTGCCCGATGAGGATGCTCGAAAATTTCTCAGCACATACGGCATACCGGCGGTCCGGACCTGCACGGCCGAAAACCTCGCCGATGCGGTGTCCTGCGCCATCGAGATCGGATATCCGATCGTTCTCAAGATCGCTTCGCCGGACATCGTCTTTCGGCAGGACGTCGGCGGCGTGGTCATCGGCATCGACTCGGACGAGGCGCTGAAGGCCGGATACGAAAAGCTGATGAACCGTCTGGCGGAAAGACAGCCCGGAGCGGCCATCCGGGGGGTCACGATCCAGAAGATGATCGACGTGATCGACTATGAACTCATCCTGGGTGCGAAGAAGGACAGGCAGTTCGGCGCTGCAATCCTCTTCGGCATGGGCGGTATCGGCGTCGAGGTCTTTCGGGATTTTTCCATCGGCCTGCCCCCCCTGAACCAGACACTGGCCCGGCTGCTCATGGAGGAGACGAAGGTCTACCAGATGCTCCAGGGCTACCGCGGGAAAGCGCCGGCCGATCTCCGTCAGATCGAGCAGATCATCGTCGGATTTTCCAACTTGATCATGGATTTTCCCGAAATCCAGGCGATGGACATCAACCCGATCGCCGTCAGCAACGGCAAGGCCTATGCCCTGGATGCCCGGATCATCCTGGACCGGAACGAGCCTGCGGCAGGGACAGCCTATCCGCACCTGATCATCACGCCTTATCCCACGCGCTACGTAAGCCGCTGGAGCCTGCGGGACGGCACGGAGGTCCTGCTCCGGCCGATCAAGCCGGAGGATGAACCCCTGGAGCACGAGATGTTCACCACGCTGTCGGAGGCGACGCTTCGGGAGCGTTTCTATCACACCATCAAGAACATCACCCACGACATGCATGTGCGGTTCTGCAATATCGATTACAATCGGGAGATGGCAATCGTCGCCGAGATCCGGCAGAACGGCGAAAGGAGGCTGGCCGGCATCGGGAGCTTCAACATCGAGTCCGACTTCCGGCGGTGCGAGTTTTCCGTGATGGTCCACGACGACTTCCAGGGAAGGGGCCTGGCCTACAAGCTCGTGGATCTGCTGATCGGGATTGCCGATGAAAAGGGGCTGGAGGAATTCTACGGATACATTCAGCCGAACAACCGCAAGATGGTCCGTTTGTGTGAGAAACTGGGCATGACGCGGGAAAGCACGCCCGACGACCTCGCTCTGGTGCGGCTGCAGCTCCGATAGGCTTATCGCTTCCCCTTTTTTGGGGGAAAAACGATCCGGTCGAAAAAGACGTAAAAGAAGAACAGGCCGAGGACGGCAAAGCCGCTCAGCCGAACCTTGAATCCTGTTGCCCAGAGCTCTTCCGGCGGCTGCTCGACGGGCGTATAGAGCCAGATGAGGGCGACGACGATTGCTGCCGCGATCAGAAAGGCGATTTTCAGGGAGATCCGCACAAGCCCGCTCCGACCGGATAAAAAATCCCCTCCCGAGCCGGGGAGGGGATTTTCAGTTCATGCCTATTGAACCTGGTTGATGGCTGAAAGCTGCCAGGGATTGTTGCCCACCGGACGGCTGAAGGTCCAGTATTCCTCGAATTTCACGGGTTCCGTCCTGCTTCCCGAAACAACCTGCCCGGAAGATTCCTCGACCGTGTAGTCCAGCAGGTTCGCGAGGAACCGGACCGTGATGAAGTCCCGGCCGGATTCCTGCCAGGCCTCGGTAATGTCGGTGGTCCGCACCGCGATGTTGTCCAGCCGGTTGATCTTCCCGCTCCGCTTCAGTTCTTCCGCGTCCCTCTGGAGGATGTCGTACATCTCGTCGGTCAAGAGGCTGCGGACCACCGACATGTCCCGGTTCGCCCAGGCCCCCTGCACTTTGAAGAAGTCGTCCATGCACAGATCCGTGAAGCGCTGCGCGTCAAAGGAAGGGTCCATCTGACGGACATAACCCAGCCCGCTCTCCACGTCGCCCCCCCCCGCCTGCTGCTCCTGAGACGGCGCGTAAGATGGGGCGGTGCGGGGTTCGGGCATGGACGCCTCGCGGTAATAGGTCGGGCCGGCCGGGGCTTCCGCCGTCTGTCTTTTCTTCTTGATGAACCGCCAGATGCCGTAGAGAATCAGGCCGATCAGGATCATGTCGAAAAGACCGATCCCGCCGCCCGTTCCGGCCGTGCCGCTGCCGAATCCCAGGCTCCGGAACAGCATCCCGCCGATCATCCCGCCGATGAGGCCGCCGGCCAGGCTTCTCAGGAAGCCGCCGCTCTGCGGAGAGGTCATCGGTGCGGAAGGGGCCGGACTCACTTGCCGGGACGGACTGGACGGCGTCGCCGGCATGGTTGACGGGGAGCGGGGAGCCGAGTAGGTCCGGCTCCCCCGGCTGCCCGACGACCGGCCGCCGCCGACTCGGGCAAAGGCGTCGAGCTCCAGGACGTAAGTCAGGAAAAAGAACAGGCTGAAGACCATCAGTCCGTATTGAATCCACTTTCTTGAAAACATGTATCCCTCCTCGCTTTTAATGAAACCAATCTATATTCGGGACAACCTGTTGTCAACATCCTTTTCCGGCCGGTTTCCGGAAATCCCATTCCATCTTGCGCAAAATGCCGAGGGCGTGGTAGACAAATCCGGAATCGTTGCCATTTGAGGTAAGTCGAATGCCGGCCCGTTCACCGGGTCAATGTGGTCCGTTGTCCCGGCCGGATCGAAGTGACAGGAAAGCAAAAGCGCATGACGCGGGATAAAGCAGGAGGGGCGTCGAACGATGAGGACAGAGCAAGCGTACAGGGACAGCATTCGGGCCATGAAGCCGGTTGTGTATGCGTTTGGAGAAAGAGTGGAGCAGGTATGCGACCATCCGGCATTCGCTCCGACCCTGAATGCGATCGGCCTGACATTCCGAATGGCCCGGGAGACGAAAAACGAAACCCTGATGACCGCCAGATCGCCGTTCACCGGCGCGATGGTCAACCGTTTCTTTCATGTGATGCAGTCTCCGGAGGAACTGATCCAGAGAGGTGAGCTGGGCAAGTTCTTCACCCCCTTTCACGGGGCTTGCATCGGCGCCCGCTGCGCGGGTACCGCGGCCCTGAATGCGCTCTACGCATCCACCTGGGACATGGATCAAAAATTAGGGACGGATTATCATCGACGCCTGGTGAACTTCCTGGAGTTTGCACAGAGGGAAGATCTGGCCGTCAGCGGCGCGGTCACCGATCCGAAAGGGAATCGTGCCCTTTCCCCCGGCCAGCAGGCCGACCCGGATTTATGCCTGCGCGTGGTGGAAACACGAGCGGACGGCATCGTCGTCAGAGGAGCAAAGGCCCATCAATCCGGCGCAGTCCTGGCCAACTTCGCCCTGGTGGCTCCCACCGTGAGCCTGAAAGAAACGGAAGGGCAGTATGCCGTGGCCTTCGCAGTCCCTCCCGATGCTCCGGGACTCATTCACATCGCCGAAGCGCCGGCTCCCAATGCACGGCGCCTGAACAACGGAGATGAGATGGATTTCGGCAATTATGCCTATGGCGTGCATGGCTCGACCCATATGATCTTCAATGACGTGTTTATTCCCAGCGAAAGGGTCTTCATGTGCGGTGAATACCTGTTTGCGGGAGAACTGGCCGCCATGTTCGGTCACCTTCAGCGTCTGGCATCCGCGTGCTGCAAGTCCGGGCATTGCGACTTGACCTGCGGAGCGGCAGCCGTGGCAGCGGATTATAACGGCTGTGAAAGAATGGCACACATTCGAGACAAGATCGTCGAGATGTCCTTCCATTCGGCCCTGGCATACGGAACCGCTCTCGCCTCGGCATACAAGGGGAGAGCCCATGCGTCCGGCGTTTATGTCCCCGACCCCCTGCTCGTGAATGCCGCCAAGCTCCAGGCCGTGGAGGCGGTCTGGCTGTCATCCAAGCTGGCCACTGAAATCGCCGGCGGCGTCATTTGCACGATTCCGAGCCAGAAAGACTTTAGCCACCCGGATACCGCGAAATATGTGGACAAGTACTTCCGGGGCAGGGATGACGTATCCACCGAAAACCGGGCGCGCATCACCCGCTTGGTGGAGTACCTGGTCGGACAGGGATCGATCATCCCCACCGAGTCGTCCCACGGGGCGGGGCCGGCAGCCGTGCAGAGACTGGTCATGCGCCAGTCAAACAATCTGAATTACTTCAAGGAACGGGCCATGAAGATGGCCGGGATCAAGAAATAGCGGGAGGAATCCCACCCCGGGATCGCCCCGGAGTACCGGTCATGGCCGGGCGTTCTCCCGACATCGAACGGGTGAAGGCGCGGCTGTCGCTCGGATCGCCTCCGGGTGCGACCGCCGGCAGGAGTTCACCCGCCGCAACGTTTTGACCGGAATATATGCCCCGCATGAATTTCAAGAAAATTTGAAAAAACCTTTGAGGTCGTTTCATAAGATGTCTCTGCTCTTGATCCAGCAATACCACAACAAGGTTCAAGAAATCATGCGGTACGGAGGGTCCCGCAACGAAACCGCCGTCCGCCCCGCCTTCCAGAAACTCATCGAACAATACTGCGCGGACAAGAAGATCGAGCTGATCCTGGAGCTGGAATATCGAACCTCCCATGGAAAGTCCGTTTACCCGGATGGTACGCTCAAAGACGCGCTTCGTCAGGATTGGGGATATTGGGAGAGCAAAGACACCTACGATTCGCTGGATGAAGAGATACGGAAAAAGCTCGTCAAGGGATACCCCACGACCAACATCCTCTTTGAAGACGGCAAAACCGCCGTTCTCATTCAAAACGGACAAGAATTGCAGCGCGCTTCCTTCAGCGACGACACCGCACTTCACAGCCTGCTGACGGCGTTCGTAAACTATGAACCCGGAGAAGTCAGAACCTTCCGGGATGCCATCGACCGTTTTAAAGAGGACCTCCCCGATCTGACCGTGAAGTTGCGCGAACTGATTGAGGACCAGGCTTCGAAGAACGCCGCTTTCGCCAGGGCTCGGGAGGATTTTCTGGAACTCTGCCATGATTCGATCAATCCCCACATCGTCATGGCCGACGTTCGGGAGATGATCATCCAGCACATCCTGACGGAAGACATCTTTATCACCATCTTTAACGAATCCCAGTTTCACCGGGAAAACAACATCGCCCGCGCCCTCAAGGGCGTGATCGACACTTTTTTCGCCGGCGCGGTCCGCAGGGATATTCTGAGCAAGATCGATCCCTACATCCGGATCATCAAGGCGGCTGCGGCCGGCATTGCCGATCATCACGAAAAACAGCGCTTTCTCAAGGTCGTTTACGAAAACTTTTACCGGGCCTACAACCCTGCGGCGGCAGACCGCCTGGGGATCATCTACACGCCCAATGAGATCGTGCGTTTCATGGTGGAATCCGCCGAGCACCTGGTCCACCGGAATTTCGGGCGTCTCCTGGGAGACAAGGATGTGGAGATCCTGGATCCGGCCACGGGTACGGGAACTTTTATCACCGAAATCATCGAGCACCTGTCCAAGAACCGGCTCCCCTACAAATACGAAAACGAGATTCACTGCAATGAAGTGGCCATCCTTCCCTACTACATTGCCAACCTGAACATCGAATTCACCTACAGCCAGAAAATGGGGCAGTACACGGAATTCAAGAATATCTGTTTCGTCGATACGCTGGACAATCTCGGCTTTTCCTCCCGGAGGAGATACTCGGAGGCCGGCAGCCTGGACTTCGGCGGCTTCTCCCCGGAGAATCTGGAGAGAATCAAACGGCAGAACAAGCGAAAAATTTCCGTGATTATCGGCAATCCGCCTTACAACGCCAATCAGTTGAACGAAAATGAAAACAACAAGAATCGCCCCTATCCCGGGGTCGACAAGCGCATCAAGGATACCTACATTGCGGAAAGCACCGCGCAGAAAACCAAGCTCTACGACATGTACGCCCGTTTCATCCGCTGGGCGAGCGACCGGCTGGATAAAAACGGCGTTCTCGCATTCATCACGAACCGTTCCCTGATCGATGCCCGGACCTATGACGGGTTCCGCAAGGCGGTGGCAGATGAATTCAACGACATCTATATCGTCGATCTCGGCGGTGACGTCCGGCGGAATCCAAAGCTATCCGGACCGAAACACAACGTGTTTGCGATCCAGACGGGCGTTGCCATCTCCTTTTTCGTGCGAAGCGGAAAAGCAAAGAAACACCCCTGTCGGATCTTCTACACCCGCCGACCGGAGATGGAGACCGCCCGGGAAAAACTGCAATTCCTGGCCACGACCGGGTTCAGGGATCTGCCTTTCGACCACATCCAGCCGGACAAACATCACAACTGGATCAATCTGAACGAAAACGAATGGGGCGATCTGTTGCCGGTGGCGTC
>JAXDBM010000015.1:0-44074 GCA_034678725.1 Syntrophales bacterium
TTCCGGAAAATATTTTTTATCTCATTGATTCCATGAAGGAAATGACGAAAGCGGCATTCCCGCTCCCAATCCCGCACCTTCCTCCATCTCCCATTCCCTTCCATGCATCGTTCAAAACGTTGAACGAAGTGATCAACGCCGCCCGGATGGTGCCGCCTCGTGCCCCGCAATCTTTTCGGAAACCCCGGGACGACAGATCCCTTGTCCCGGTTGCGTCGGTCCGGGGGTGAGCGGGATCGACAAGCGATCGCGGACAAAGCCGATTGTTTTTGACTCTTTTCAATCTTTGACCTATAATTTGCAAAGGATTTACAGGATGGAAATATGGAAATGCTGACCGGCTTCGGGTGAAAGCCGGGGAGCCGTTCAAAAAAGGAGACCATCATGTTCAGGGAAACAGCGCTGACCTGGATCGCCGAACTGGAGGATACGGGAGAACTGGGGCCGCTCGACGGGGAGCGCCGCGGCAGGCTGGCCGACGAATATGCCGTGAAACTGGAAGAGATTTTCAATGAAGAGGTGTCCCGCCAGCTCGAACCCCTCGGAAAGGCGGCAGAATTCGAGCGGATGCTCCTGTACGACAGCCAGTACACCCATAAATATCTGAACCAGACCATTCCCGGATATTACGGATTCCGAACGGAAATTTTTGAAAAAGCCAGAAAGATCATCCTGGGAGAGCGGTAGGAAAAGGGTTCCAATGCCGGCAGGCCTGTTCCTTCGAAGCGGACGGGATTGACCGGACAGGCAGGGGGGAATTTGAAGGTCATTTTTCTGGGAACGAACGGGTGGTACGATACCGGCACGGGCAATACCATCTGCACGCTCATCCGGACCGGGGATCGCGACATCATCCTCGATGCGGGCAGCGGATTCCACAAGATCGATCGGCATGTGCCGGTGGGCGACGAAAAGCCTGTCACCCTGCTGCTCAGCCATTTTCATCTGGATCACATCTATGGGTTGCATGTGCTCGTCCGAATGCGCTTCCCAAAAGGCCTGACCATTTGCGGCCCCGCCGGAACGAGGCGGGTCATCGACATCATTGTCAACAGCCCGTTCACGGTAAGCCTGGACCGGCTTCCCTTCGCGACTGCCGTGCGTGAACTTCCGGAGGACTGCGGCCGGCTGCCCTTCCCGGTGGCGGTGAAACCCCTGCTCCACAGCGACCTGACGCTGGGTTTCCGGATGGAGATCGACGGCAGGATCATCGCCTATTGTCCGGATACGGGTTACTGCGACAATGCCGTGGAGCTGGCCCGGTCCGCCGATCTGCTGATCACGGAGTGCGCCTACAAGAGCGGCGAAGCCCTCGAGAGCTGGCCCCATCTGAACCCGGAGACGGCCGCTCGGATCGCCGTCGAGGCGGGGGCGAAAAGGCTCGTGCTGACGCACTTCGCGGCGCCGAACTATGCGACCCTGGCGGAACGGAAGGCATCCGAAGATGCGGCCCGAAAGATCTTTGCGGAGACCCTTGCCGCCGTGGATGACCTGGTGGTGGATCTGTGAACAAACGCCCGGTCTGCTCTCCGGAACGGCATGCCTGAAATGAGACGCCGGTCTGACCGGAAAAGATGGAATCCGACAGGCCGGACAGAGATGAATCAAACCCCTGCGGATTTGTGATATAAAAAATCGGGAAATCAGGTTCGGGATTGTTTGTCATGTCTGCGGAATTCAACATCCTGATGATCAGCGCCGCGTCCATCGGCTTTCTCCACACCCTGCTTGGACCTGATCACTATCTTCCTTTCATCGTCATGGGAAGGGCGCGGCGATGGTCCCTGTGGAAAACCGGCTGGATCACCGTCGCCTGCGGCATCGGGCACATCGGGAGTTCCGTACTGCTGGGCATGGTCGGAATTGCCCTGGGCATCGCCGTTCATAAGCTGGAATGGATTGAGTCCGTGCGGGGCGATGTCGCGGCCTGGGCTTTGATTGCCTTCGGGCTGATCTACTTTGCGTGGGGCATGAACCGCGCCTGGCGGTCCCGGTCGCACGAGCACGGCCATGCGCACAGCGACGGCCGGACTCACGTTCACAAGCACGACCACACGCACGAGCATCTGCATGTGCACGACATGCCGGACCGGTCCAATATCACCCCCTGGGTCATCTTCACCATTTTTGTCTTCGGACCCTGTGAGCCCCTGATCCCTCTGTTGATGTATCCGGCCGCCCGGGAAAGCATTCCCTGCGTCATCGGGGTCACGGCGACTTTCGGGATCGTTACGATTGCGACCATGCTGGTCCTTGTCCTGGCTTCCGCCCGGGGGATTCAATTTGTGTCCATCCAGGGGATTGAAAAGTATTCTCATGCCCTGGCCGGCGGGACGATCTGCCTGTGTGGGCTGGCGATACAGTTCCTGGGGCTGTGAGGGCAGCCGGCACTCCCGCTTCCATTCCTCTCGCTTATCCCGCTTTTGTTTCGACCCGCCGCACCCCCTGTCAGACCATCCGGTTTCTGTTTTAGGTATCGTGTAAATTGAACAACACCTGCCCTGTTTTGCGGCAGTCCTGTTTTGACGGACGGGAAACTGCCCTATTCCTCTCTCCACGATAATCGGCAGATCTCATCCATGTCAATCCGATGCTCGTCATGCGGAGGAAAGATTCGCAATGACATATATCAAAAGTGACATGTTGAAACTTTTAATAAACAGCGTATTTTTAATGCAAAACAGGGTTCGAATTGTCTTTTCAGACAAAGTTCTCGTCAATAGTGATTGCAAGACAACTGCCGGGACGGGTTGCAGCATGCAAACGAAAGCCATCCATGCAGGATTCGGGATGCCTGATGAGAAAGGAGGTTGAATACAGAGCCGGCAAGATCCGAAGAAAATATTCATGACCATCGGAAAAGGACGCGGAACGAAATGTTTACAAGGGCATATCCGTTCAGAAAGGAGGGCTGATCATGGATAAACTGCTCAGAATCGACATGAGTGCCGAAGGGGGTCCCAAGGTAACGGTGGACCAGGCGGGCGCATACGCGGGGTTGGCCGGGCGGGCGCTGACTTCCGCCGTGGTCTCCCGGGAAGTGCCTCCGCTGGCCCATCCGTTAAGCGAGGACAACAAACTGGTCATTGCCCCGGGGATGCTGAGCGGCTCCCTTGCGGCCATGTCCGGCCGCATCTCAGTGGGCTGCAAGAGCCCCCTCACCGGCGGGATCAAGGAGGCCAATTCGGGAGGCCAGCCTTCCCAGGTCCTGGCCCGGCTCGGCTACGCCGCCATCATCCTGGAAGGGAAGCCCGGCAACGGCGATCTCTACAAGGTGTTCATCAACAAGGACGGCGTGAAGATCACCCCGGACAACAGTCTGAAGATGCTGGGCAACTATGGCCTGGTTGAAAAGATGAAAGCGGAGTACGGAGACGGAATCGTCTGCATTTCCATCGGGCCGGCAGGCGAGATGAAGATGTCCGCCGCGTCCATCGCCTTTACGGACATGGAGCTGCGGCCCACCCGCCATGCCGGGCGTGGGGGCGTCGGCGCGGTCATGGGCGCCAAGGGGGTGAAGGTCATCGTCCTCGACGATACGGGGATGGAGGCCCGCGCGCCGAAGGACCCGGATAAGTTCAAGGCCGCCAACAAGGCATTCGTCGAGGGCCTTCGCAAGCACCCGGTCACCGGCGAGGGGCTTCCCGCTTTCGGCACCAATGTGCTGGCAAACGTCATCAACGAGGCGGGCGGGTACCCCACGAACAATTTCCTCTGGGGCCGCTTCCCCGGGGTTGCAAAGATCAGCGGGGAGACGCAGGCCGAAACGGAGGTCGCGCGCGGCGGCGTGGCAACCCACGGCTGCCACCGGGGATGCACAATTCGCTGCTCCGGCACCTATATGGACAAGGACGGCCGTTACCTGACCAAGCAGCCGGAATACGAGACGGTCTGGGCGCACGGCGCGAACTGCGGAATCGACAATCTGGATGTGATCGCCATGCTGGATCGTCTGGACGATGACTATGGACTGGACACCATCGAAATGGGCGCGACCATCGGCGTGGCCATGGAGGCGGGTCTGGCCGGTTTCGGCGACGGCGAGGCGGCGATCCGCCTTATCAAGGAAGTCGGCCGCGGAACGCCTCTGGGGCGCATCCTTGGGAACGGCGCCGCTGTGACCGGAAAAGTATTCGGCGTCGAACGGGTCCCCGTCGTCAAGGGACAGGCCATGCCGGCCTACGATCCCCGGGCCATTCAGGGCATCGGGGTCACCTACGCCACGTCGACCATGGGCGCCGATCACACGGCGGGCTATGCGGTCACCGCGAATGTCCTCAAGGTGGGGGGATATGTCGATCCCATGAAGGCGGAAGGGCAGATCGACCTTTCCCGGAATCTCCAGATCGCCACGGCGGCGATCGACGCGACGGGGATGTGCCTCTTCATCGCCTTTGCGGTTCTGGACCAGCCGGAAACCTTTCAGGCCCTGCTCGACCTGCTCAATTCATTTTACGGGCTCAACCTGACCGGCGACGATGTGACCGCGCTGGGCAGGCAGATCCTGACCACGGAGCGGGATTTCAACATGCGGGCCGGTTTGACCAGCAAACAGGACCGCCTGCCGGAGTATTTCAAGAAAGAGCTCCTCCCTCCCCACAACGTCGTCTTCCAGGTTTCCGACGAGGAGCTGGACAGGGTATACAACTGGTGACGGATAACTTTCTTCGGCGGGATCGGGGAGGGCCGCATGCGCCCCCCCCTGATCCCGCATTCAGCCCCGGACACCAAGATGAAAGACGAGCCATCCAATCAGGAACACGCGGGTCGGGTGAATGAAGTCCGCCTGACTGTGAAGGCTCACCTTGTTCCTTTCTTTTTCCTGCTCCTGCAGCGAGGCTTCACCCAGAAAATACAGGCCGGTTGCAGTGTCCGGTCGCTGCTTTCTGATCAGTTCGGCCTGTCCGCGGAATACATCGAAAACAGAATCCAGACCCTGTTTCTGAACGGCAAATCCGTCGATGACATCGATGCCGCCATTGTTCGCGACGGTTCGAGCCTTGCCCTCTCTTCCGCCATGCCCGGCGTGCTGGGCGCAACCCTGAGAAGAGGGGGATACTATTCCCGAATGCGCAGCCAGATCACCCATGTGGAAAGTGCGGCGCCGCCACGGTGGACGGACGGCCGGATCGTTGTGAAGCTGTTCAACCTGACGATCCGGGAACTGGGGCCCTTGTTTCTGGCGCGGGGGATCTGGGTGGATGCGGAGAGTCTGAAGGACTTCTTCAGGAGTCGGCCGAACGACTGGTGGGACGGATGCGTCGAGGCCGAGGTGGACGGGAGAAACATCGGGATAACGGAAATGCCGAACCGGGATTTCGCGGGATCCCCGGTTCATCTGCAGGTCCGGACGGTCTGATCTATCCTCCGGCCACCGCCGGGAATACGCCCACCCGGTCCCCGTCTTTCAGGAACTCGTCGCCGCGAGCATGAATCCCGTTCAGGAAGATCAGCTTGACCCTGCCCATGGGTACCTGGTGATGAAGGAGAAGCGCCTGAATGGTGGTTCCCTCCGCCACACCCCGGATCCGGTTGGAAGGCTTCTCCGCTTCACGGGGAAGGTAGCGCGCCAGGGAAGCGTACAGATTCAGTTCGATGTTCATGCCCGGCTGTCCTTCCAATGTGTTCATGCCACATTTTAACCTTTCTTTGCCGTATTTTCCTCATTTTTTTTCCGAAGTCGCTTCCCGTCCTGGAGACGAAAGGCAATTTGTGGTAATGAACGAACAGGTGCGATTTTAATGAACGCGGGCATTCGGCGGCAGATTCATGAAAAGGCGAGAAGGGTCACCGACCCGGCGGGGCGCGAAGTTCAGGCCATCGAGGATCACGCCGCCCTGGAGATCGCGCATGAGTGCAGCCTGAGCCTCCATGAGGTCTATGCGGAGGCCTTGAGATGTCTTGTTTATCCCTGCCGTTACATCCGCAACCGGGATATCATCTCTCCGGCCGAGCAGTTGAAGCTGGCGGAATCGCAGGTTGCCGTTGTCGGCGCCGGTGGGCTGGGCGGGCAAGTCATCCTGCTGCTGGCGCGGATCGGCGTCGGACGGCTGACCGTGGTGGATCATGACCGGTTTGAGGAAACGAATCTCAACCGTCAGGCCTTGTGCCGTCAGGAATCATTGCAGAGGCCAAAGGCTCAGACGGCCTCGGATGTTGTGGCGTCCATCAATCCCGGAGTCCGGGTCATGGCCCATCCGGTGAAAATCGATGCAGACAATGTCGATCGGATTCTGACCGGCGCCGACGTGATTGTCGATGCTCTGGACAATGCGCCGGATCGTCTTGTTCTGCAGGCGGCAGCCGGGCGTCTGGGGCTTCCTTTGGTGCACGGCGCCTTGGCCGGGTTTGAGGGAAGGGTCATGACCGTGTGCCCGGGTGACCCGGGCCTCGCGCAGCTCTATGACGTCGCGGAGACGGGTGATGCGGACCCGGAGCGGCCGGAATCGCTGCTGGGTGTTCCCGCCGTGACCGCCGCCCTGATCGCCACCCTACAGGCGATGGAGGTCCTCAAGATCCTGCTTTGTCGCGGGAGGATCTTCAGACGGGTCATGGCGCATATCGACCTGGAAAACGGGCGCTTCGAAGAGTTCCGTTTCGGCGACGACCGGTCCGCGGCAAACCCGGAGACGTGAGACGGGGGCTTTCCGGCGGTTGCGGAAGCGGACAGCCGCGGATCTCCCGGCGGTAGCGCCCATCAAATCAGACAGCAAATGCAAACACGATATTCAAGGAGTTGGCCATGAAAAAAATGATTCCTTTGTTCGTCCTGTTGTCCGCGGTGATTCTTTCCTGCGCTCCCGCAACCAGTTCTCGATATCGCGAGGGCAGCAACGTGGGACAGGACATCCCCCTGACCGTGCAGGATGAGCGCCGGCTGACAGAGGAGGCGCTTCCGAAGATGCTCAAGGATTATCCGCCGGCCGGGAACCGGGAGCTGCAGAATTATGTTTCCAATCTCGGCATGAAAATCGTCCGGGCAAACAACCTCGAGGGCAATCCTTATCATTATGAATTTACCGTTGTGGATGTGGTCGCCGTCAACGCCTTCGCGATGCCTGCGGGGAAAATATTCGTGACCGCGCCGCTGATTGCCATGGCATCCAACGAGGCGGAGCTGGCCGGAGTCATTTCGCATGAGATCGGACACGTTGTTGCCAGGCATGCCGCGGAGCGGATGTACGCAATGGAGAAAGCTGAGAACAAGACCTGGCTCCTGGCGGGTGGCGGGGGGATTGTCGGCGCCGCGGCCGGTTTCGGCCTGGGAATGCTGCTCTGCGGGGACGGCGATGCCGCCTGCATGGCGAGAGCGGCGTTGATCGGAGGCGCGCTGGGCGCTGGCGGCGGCCTGCTCGTTCAGAAATATACCTTCCTGGTGAATTCCCGGGAGGACGAGATGGAAGCGGATCGCATCGGCTTCAGGTATGCGGTCGGCGCCGGATACGACAAGGACCAAGTCGGGAAATTTTACGAGAAGCTCCTCGAGACGGAGAAAAAAGCCAGCAAAAGCGGCAGCGCCGTGTTGAGCAGCCTTGCCGATGCGATGAGCACACACCCTCCCAGCGAGGAGCGGGTGAAGCAGATGAACGAACTGGCCATGAACAGCCCCTCAAAGAAAGGGCTGGTCAGCACCGCCGATTTCAGCAGGGCCAAACAGGCGGCCGCGGGACTTCGCAAGAAATAGCGCCGGTCCGAGCGGGTGTCCAACCGAAAAGAGGACCGGCTTTCCATGCCTGTCTGAATGGATAAGGACAGGCTTGCTTCAGTTTATCCGATATATGTGTGTTTTGCCCGTTCAACTGTAAGTCCAAATACTCAAATCGATTATGCGGCTGTTTATATCTTCAACTTAAAGACATTTACGGCGTTGTCGTGAAAGACGGCTTTCCAGTGTTCCTCCGGAATCGCTTTTTTGATCGCCTCGATGTACTGACCCATATTTACCAGGGGCCAATCCGATCCGTACAATATTTTTGACGGACTGCCCACGTAATTAAAAATCCAGCCGATTGGTTTTACCAGATAATTATCGACATTTTCCCTGGAGTTTTGATCCAAATCACCCACCATAATGCCGGACAGGTCAAGATAAACATTGGCATTCTTATAGGCTACCTCTGCGGCAGTCTGAATCCAGGGATTGCCGCAGTGCGCGATCACAAATCGGACCTTGGGATGATCGACCGCCACTTCATCGATGGATATCGGATCGGCGTATTTTAACTTAGCTTTTGCGGAGTATGTATCGCCCGTGTGAAAGACGACTGGAACGTCATAGGTTTCTGCAATCTTGAATATCCTTTTATAAGCATCATCAAAAGCATGGCGATGGATATATCCAAGATAGATTTTTACGCAACCGTATTTTCTCGATTTTAAAGCTTCATCGATTTCCTTCTCGTTGATCTCATCGCCGACACCATAACAAAAAATGACGTTTCTCTCTTTGAGCTCCTCATAAAAATCGCCAAGATATCCGGTATGGGCAACAGCGCCGACAACATGATGATCCGTCATTTCCTTCAGATATTCTTCTTTGGACTGCATGATGTTACTTGTCTTTTCCCGCGTGTTGTTAAATACGCAATGGGTGTGGGCATCGATGATTTTCAGCTGTGAATCCTTGGGCAACCCGGTTTTACCGCCGCCCGAGGTTGTACAGCCTGTCAAAAACAAAACTATGAATAAAACAAAGAAGAATATTGATATTGCTTTCTGCATATGAATTTCCCCCATCTTCTTATCCCATTGAGCTTCATAATTTCATTGCTTCAAATACATTAAGGAAGTGGCTTTCGCAACATCGGTGCCATCCGCCTTCGAGGTGTTGAGGGATCTTCAAGGTTCGGGGCTCTTGCCGGCGATTACAAGCTGGACATCAAGCTCCGGCATCTCTGCCCTCAAGTATGAGCTGATCTCATGGCGGATTTGATCGATCGCCTTTACGTCATGCTCCTGTTGTGTCGCGAAACTCGCGTCCATGTATAACCTGCGCCCTGATTTGCG
Source organism: Syntrophales bacterium (assembly GCA_034678725.1). Lineage (GTDB taxonomy): Bacteria > Desulfobacterota > Syntrophia > Syntrophales > Fen-1087 > JAXDBM01. The sequence continues at coordinate 9,007 of JAXDBM010000015.1, forward strand.
TAATCTCAGCCATTCCACCCCTGCCAGGCCATGCATCTCACAAGAGTATCTGGCGAGACTGCGGATCCTGTCCATGATCTCCTTTGGTGGACAGGCATCGGTCAGATCATGAAGGCTGTTCTTGAGAATTTTGAACGGTGAAACAATGAAGAACAATGCGATGGCAATGCAGGTCAACGGGTCTACATAGGAGGTGTATTCCCCCCATCCCGGCGACCGTCTCATAATCCAGCCGATGCCGAAGGAAATGCAAACGCCCAGACTGACCATTCCCTCCATTAACCACAGTTTGCTGTCGGTAACCAGTATCTCGGAACCCCATCTCTTTCCAGCTTTCCGCATGTACAACCCTATTCCCAGACAGAGGAATACGCTGGTCGCCGTAAATATCAGGATGACACCGACATGCTGCACCGGGTCAGGATGTAGCAGATCCTGTAGAGCGATAAGGATACTCATGAAACAGAGGGACAAGAGCAGCAGTCCATCGCCTGCGGTCATGAGGGGTTCTAACTTGGCATAGCCGAAATGATATCTCTCGTTGGGTGGTTCATGGAGTTTGCGCACTACGAAGATTGCTGCGAATGAGACTAACATGTCGATCACGCTGTAGGCACCATCCAGAAATAGCGTCATCGAGTCGCTGATGAGGGCGATTACAACGGCAGTGATGGCGTAGATTACAGTTAATCCTGTTGCCACATTCAGAAGCAATAATTCCTTTTTCTGGTAAGATTCGTTCACAATAGCCACATCCTTCCACAGAGCGATACAGCCTAAAAATGCGTCAACTCAAATTGATGATTATTCACAACCTTATGCCAGCCATTTTCTGACAGCAGGATAAAGATCATGTTGAAGCCAACATCTGTATGACCTGCCCCGGTTGCTTTTACCATCATACTGATATAGAGATCAGCAGTTTTTGAGGATCTCTCTCAACGCCGATCATTGCAAATGGTTGTTAAAGCAAATGCTTGGAAAAATGTCTTTTTGTAAATTAGACTTTGACCCATATCGATAAAAGACGTTGGATACAACAAGGGTTATTTGCCGGTTATTGACGACACCGACAAGTCCTTAATCTGTTTTTCTTGCCTGCCTTCCTCATGATACTCTGGCCGGACCTTGAGATCAGGACTGCTCCCCGCGTGCGCAGGTCACCCGATTCATACGATTGGTTCCGGGTCATGCACGTACCCTTGTTAATGTCGGAAACAAGAATGACCCATTGTGGATTCCAGCTCTCCTTGGTGCCACTGCCAGTGGTTGAAATAACGGGCATGTTTATAACAGTACGAATCCAGGTCTCCGCCACATTCGTCTATGAATAACCAACCGTCCATATTTGCGCGGATTCTCCAGACGGCAACAGCTATTAAAGATTCCATTTCAAAATCGCATGCAATCTTTCCCCAGCAATGAATATCGCAATCCCATGTCCCCTGTTCAAGTCTATCTGATGGAACGTTGTAATTCTGGGAAAAGACATTTCTGGCATCGGCTCCGAGAGGTCCTGACTGTGTACATGCCAAAAGATCGGCCTGCATGGTATGGAAATCCGGGTATGCCCGCACCCAGTACCCGGTCGTGCCGTCAGCCAATGACCATACCGACTTGACCTGCCCGATCCCCGGTGACCAATAATCATCGTATTGATTCTTTGTGTTGTCCGCCTGGTTTACAATAAACTGCGTATGAAGCACGCCGGTGTAGGAATCTACCTTTTCATCCAATGAAAGAACTGAACCGGCATAGTTGGCACCCGGAGCAAATTTGTCGCCCACCTTGGGCTCGCCGGGCATAAGGAGCGTTGGCACAAGGCCTGCCGCAACCCCGCAGAGCTCCCCGCCATTTTTTAGCACATGGACATTCCCGTTTATGTCTTGGGCCAGCATGCTGTCGAACTGGACCGAGGTTTCTCCATTAGCGTTTATTACCGTGCCTGTCTCGTGCAGCGTTGCGATGCCTTGGATGGTTTCACCCTCGGTGAACATCCACACATAATGCGAGCCCTCAAATGAGCCATGTCCGACAAAAGTGATCACATGTCCGGCCTTGGCCGGAAAGTAACGGTTGGTCAATGTGGCGCTTTCGGAAGCAAAAGTGTAGCCACTTTGCGTTGCGTTACCTGTGTCCGAGGAATTACATCCAACGAAAATCGCACCTGACAATACTACCGACCCCAGCAGAACGACATACACCCACCTCTTATGACCGCCACAGCATATCATTGATGCACTCCTTTCTTTTGTTCGGCAGCTACACCCTGTACATAAAAGAAAAACCCCGCACTCCTTGTGAGTTGCTGGGTTTTATTCATTTCTCCATGGCATCACACTACAATGTTGCAATCAACTGTTAATCTGTTGCCATTGCCTTGCCCGCTCGATATTTAACTTCGTAATACATATGCTTGATCCATAGAAAAATCAAGTAGATATTTAATTGATTATCATCCGAAGGGTCGATGCCACTCGGACTTGTCTGACTCTCATTTACAGCAAGGAGTGGCCACTGAGACTTTCTCTGAAAAGCAACTTCAAAAATCTGTGCGTTTCGAAGAAGCGTCAATCTGCAACTCCGCTGAAGATTGAAGCTTCTTCGTATTGGTTGATCATGAACGTATACGTTGCCCCGAACAGTTCGGGTGCAATCCACTCAGAGTGTTTTACCGCAGCAAGCTTCCGGATATGACCATCCGCTGCGCTTCCGATGTGCCTTCATAGACCTCGGCGATTTTGGCGTCTCGCATGAGCCGCTCCACCTTCGCACCCTTGATATATCCGTAGCCCCCGTGGATCTGAACCGCCTTGACGGTGTGATGCATCGCCTTTTCCGTGGCGAAGAGTTTCGCCATGGCGGCTTCTTTGCCGAAGGGAAGCCCGGAGTCCTTCAGCCAGGCGGCGTGATAGGCGAGGAAGCGGGCGGCGGACAGGTCCGTTGCCATATCGGCGATCATCCAGGCAATCGCCTGTTGTCGGGCGATGGGATTTCCGAACTGGACCCTTTCCTTGGAATACCGGATGGATTCGTCGAGGGCCGCCTGAAGCATGCCAACGGCCTGGGCGGCGATCCCGATCCGGCCATGGTCGAAACCGGTCATCGCAATGGCAAAGCCGGCTCCCTCCTGCTTCAGCAGATTGGCCGCAGGCACGCGGCAGTTCCTGAAAACGACTTCCGATGTCTGGGACGATCGGAGTCCCATCTTGTCGAAGTGTTTGCCCGGTTGAAGCCCCGGGGTTCCTTTCGGGACGATAAAGGCGCTCATCCCCTTCCGTCCGGCGGTGCGGTCCGTCCAGCAGAACAGGATGTACGTGTCGGCCAGCGGCCCGTTGGAAACGAAGGTCTTCGCCCCGTCGATCACGTAATCCTCCCCATCCCGCACGGCGGCGGTGCGGATGGCCATGACGTCGGTTCCGGCTTGCGGTTCCGTCAGCGAAAAGGCGCCCATGTGCGCCCCTTTTGCCAGGGGGACGAGATATTTTTTCTTCTGCTCGTCATTCCCGAAAAGGGCGAGCACTGTGCCGATGATGCCGGCGTGAAACGACAATGTGAACCCTGTCGATGCGCAGGACCGGGAGACTTCCTCCACGACGACGGCATGGGTCAGAAAATCCGCGCCGGAGCCCCCGTACGCCTCGGGAAGGGGAATTCCCATCCACCCCCCGGCGGCGAGTTCCCGGAACAGCTCGGCGGGGTGGCGACTGCTCTCGTCGATCTCGGCGGCAATGGGATCGATGTGCTTCCGGGCAAATTCGCGGATGTTGTTGCGGATGAGTTCCTGTTCCTCGGTTAACCTGAAATCCATGAGACTCCCTCCCTCAATGAATCGTCGATTTGAGAAAAACCGTACTGCAGATTAAGCGAAATACAAAATATATTATTCATCATGATGTGATATTTATAAAGTATCGATAGAATGCAATCCGAAAAAATCGGAGATCTCATCCCGCCAGGGTATGACGCTGTTGCCCTGAATGCGAAAATTGTTTGACATGGCTTTTTGCCGGGATCGAGAAAAACGGATTTGCGGTGCGCAGGCCGCAGGCGCCACTTCCCCGGTCCATATTCTTTTCAACACTTTATTGGAGAATTTGCCACGGTTTATGTATAAGAAAGCGAACATGGATCCCCCGGAAAGGGGAGAAGGTGAAAAGCAACGCCCAAGTCGCGGCCCGGGTGAAGCGCATCGCCGAAGGGCTGAACCGGGAGGTCGCCACCGTCGCCCAGGCTCGGGAGATGCTGGGTCTGCCCCCGAAACCGAAAGCATGAAGCTTTTCAGGGAGGATATACAAAGGATCATCAACGTGGAGATCTGACCTTTGCACTGGGGAGTCGTCCTTCTGATTCTTTTTGCCGCGGCGCTGCATGCCGGCTGGAATATCCTGCTCAAATCAGAGTCGGACAGCGCCAGGACTACGATGCTGATCGTAGCGGGAAGCGCAATCATTGGCATGGTATTCCTGCCTTTCCTGCCCTTGCCGCTGCGGCCGAGCTGGCCGTACCTTGGGGCGTCCGTCGTCATTCACGTCGTGTATTTCAGCTTCCTGCTGCTGGCCTACCGGAAAGGAGACTTGAGCCTGGTCTATCCGCTCATGCGGGGCCTTCCACCCCTCTTGACGGCTATCGGCGCCGCCATCCTGCTGGACGAGGCTCTTTCCTGGCGGGGTTGGTTGGGTATTATGCTGGTTTCAGGCGGTGCTTTGATGCTGACCGCGGATTTCCGCTTCTCGAAGGGATTTGCGATGGCGCCGGTCGCCTTTGCGCTCCTGAATGCGATGGTGATCGTCGTTTATACGCTGGTGGATGCCAAGGGTGCGAGGCTATCCGGAAGCGCTTTCAGCTACACCGGGTGGATGCTTCTGCTCCTGGCCCTGCTATTCTTCTTTGCAGTGGCGGTCATCGAAGGCCGTCAGGTGTTTTATCGGATGGCAAAGGACTGGAAGAAGAGCGTCCTCGGAGGCGCCTGCACATTTGCTTCTTATGGAATCGCGCTATGGGCCATGACGCTGTCGCCGGTTGCGCTGGTTGCCGCACTGCGTGAGACGTCCATTCTGTTCGGCACGGTATTTTCCGTCTTCATTCTGCAGGAGCGCATCACACGAATCCGGGGCCTGTCGGTTCTGCTGATCGCTGCGGGAGCGGTTGCCATCAAGATGTCCTGATGCCGGTCTTAGAAAATATCCCTTCCTTCGTTCTCGCGGCGGGAAACGGGGTGCGATCCGTTCAGCAGCGCGACGACCTCGATGTGGGCGGTCTGGGGAAACATGTCGAAGGGCTGAAGGTATTGCAGCGTGAAACCCTGATCCGCCAGGCAGCGGATATCCCGCGCCTGCGTTGCCGGGTTGCAGGAGATGTAGACGATCCTTGCCGGACGCAGTTCGGCAAGCGCGGCGAGCAGTGCCGGATCGCAGCCGGTTCTCGGCGGATCGAGGATGAGGATGTCGATCCTCTTTTTGCCGGCGACAAAAATCGTGTTCAGCACTTCCCCCGCGTCTCCCCTGTGGAAAATGGCATTCGCCAATCCGGCCTCGCGATGATTCCAGCGGGCGCAGTGGACCGCCTCGCCGTTCACCTCGATGCCGTGCACGGTGCGGGCGGCAGGGGAGAGAAAGAACGAGAACAATCCGGAACCGCAATGAACGTCGGCAATGGTTTCCCGCCCGGTCGGGCCTGCCGCCTCCACCACGGCCGCGACCAGGCGGGGAAGAAGGGCCCCGTTCGCCTGGAAGAAACCCCGGTAGGGGACCCGCAGGCGATGCCCCATGACCGTACGGGTGACGAACCGGGGTACGCGGAAATCCGTGATCACTTCCGGAATTCCGCCGAGCGTGTCCGCGGACCAGACGGCCTGCCGGTCCCGGGGCTTCGTGATCCGCCCTGACGCCAAGTCCCGCCGAAAAGTCTGGCAGGCCCGGTTGATCGGTTCATCGACGATCTCGCAGCGGTCGATGTCGATCACGCGGCGGTTCATGACGTCCATGAAGCCGAGGGCGGGGGATCGACCCGGCTGCAGGTCGAGATGGTAATCCGCCTTGATGCGGTAGTGAAAGGGCCGGGGGGACGGAATAATCTCCCGCACCGGCGGGGATGGCATTTTCCCGATTCGTTCAAAGAGTTCGATGACCTGGGATTGTTTGATCCGGATCTGCTCCTCAGGGCGGATGTGCTGGTATCGGCAGCCGCCGCAGGCGGTGAAGTAGCGGCAGAGGGGCTGCTGTCGTGCCGGGGAGGGGACGGATAACCGGCGGATTTTCCCCTTCAGGTATCTTCTTTTCGTTTCGGTCACCGTTATCTCGACATGGTCGCCCGCCGCGGTGAAGGGAACGAAAACGACCATCCCGCCGACGCGGCCCACGCCTTCACCACCGAAGGCAACCCGTTCGATCCCGACTTTCACCACATCGCCGGTTTTCGTCTGCTGCTCCATGGCCGTTGCCTTAATGCAAACCCGCCGAAAAGACCATGCCTTTTTGCATTTCCCTTTACATCCCTTTCCAATGCTGGTAGTAGCGAGTCGAAAAATCAGGCATTTCCGGACCCTTCCGGTCCGGCTTCGAAGGGACGTCCTGTTGGATCATCGAAATGTACATCGCTTGGCCATCGACGGCCGGGAGATCATCCTCGTCGGCACCGCCCATGTTTCCCGGGAAAGCGCCGACCTGGTCGATCGCGTGATCGCGGAGGAGAGACCGGACACGGTCTGCGTGGAACTCTGCGAGGCCCGCTTCGAAGCCATTCGGCAGAAGGACAAGTGGCAGGAAACGGACATCGTGAAGGTGATCCGGGAAAACCGCACGGCCCTGCTGCTGGCGCAGTTGCTGATGATGTCCTTTCAGAAGAAGATCGCGGAACGCTTCCATGTCACTCCCGGGGAAGAGATGATTCGGGCGATCCGGCGGGCGGATGAGACCGGGGCGCAGGTGATCCTGGCGGACCGGGAGATCCGCGTGACGCTGCTCCGGGCCTGGCGGACAATGGGCTTCTGGACCCGGATGCGGTTCCTTTTCGACATGGTCCTTTCCCTCTTTGTCGGGGAGGACATCACCGAGGAGGAGATCGAAAAGCTCAAGCAGCACGATGTCCTCGATCTGGCCCTGAAGACCGTCGGCGAAAAAATGCCCGAACTGAAGACCACCCTGATCGACGAGAGGGACCAGTTCCTCGCCCACCGCATCGGCCGCAGCCCGGGCCGAAAAATCGTGGCCGTGGTGGGCGCCGGCCACATCCCGGGCATTCTGGAAAACATGGGCAGGGAGATCGACATCGACCGGATCAACACCGTCCCGCCGCCGGGCTTCTGGCCCCGGTTCTTCGGGTGGGGATTCTCCGCGGCGGTCATCGCCCTGTTCGTCGCCGGCTTTTTCTACTCCGGGGGTCAGACCAGCATGAACATGATCTGGTCCTGGTCGCTGATTACGGCGTCCTGCGCGACGGCCGGCGCCATTCTGCTGCTCGCGCACCCCCTGACGATTCTGGCCTCGGCCCTCTCGGCGCCGCTGGCAACCCTTCACCCCCTGATCGCCACGGGCTGGATCGCCGGGTTGACGGAGGCCACCTTCCGCAAGCCGCAGGTCCGGGATTTTCTCGACCTGAAGGACGACATCACCACGGTGCGGGGGTTTTTCCGAAACAAGATCACGCGCATTCTCCTGCTCGTGGCCGTCGTGAACCTGACAACCTCCGTGGGGACCTTCATCGCGATCCCGGTGATGATGAAGTACTTCTTTTAGGATTGAGGATGACGGCCGCCAAGAATTCCATGCTTTGCCCGAACTGCCGCCGGCTGATCAGCATCGACGAGCCGGCCTGTCCCTACTGCGGACTGTCCCGTCCCGGTTCCCGCAAATTGTCCCTGTTTTTCAGCCGGTTCACGGCGGGCTTTCCGGACTGGGTCCGGACCCTCATTTACGCGAACGCCGTTTTTTTTCTTCTGTCGATTTTCCTGAACCCGTCGTCCCTGGGCTTTACGACCAACCCGATCGGCCTGCTGGCCCCCTCCGAAGGGAGCCTCTTTCTGCTCGGCGCGACGGGCGCCATCCCCGTCGCGCAATACGGCCGCTGGTGGACCCTGATCTCGGCATCCTTCCTCCATGGCGGCATCCTCCACATTTTTTTCAACATGGCGGCGCTGTGGCAGCTCGGGCCTTTCGTCATTCGGGAATTCGGCGCGAGCCGCTTCGTGCTGATCTACATCCTGGCCGGGATCGCGGGGTTCTACCTGTCCGTCCTGGCGGGGATTCCCCTGACCATCGGGGCGTCCGCCAGCGTCTGCGGGCTGATCGGGGCGATTCTCTACTACGGGAAGAGCCGGGGCGGCTTCTACGGCGAGGCGATCTACCGGCAGGCCATGGGCTGGATCGTGGGGCTCGTCCTCTTCGGGCTCCTGATACCGGGGATCAACAACTGGGCCCACGGTGGCGGCGTTCTCGCAGGCATCCTGATCGCTTTTGCGGCCGGCTACCAGGAGCGGCGGCGGGAGACGTTTTTTCTTCAGGTCCTGGCGGGCCTCTGCGGGCTCCTGACTGTTGTCGTGCTGGCATGGGCGGTGTTTCAGGCCCTCTACTTTCTCCTCCGGTAGCGCCGCAACCCGTACCGGAATCCGGTAATCACCCTTCCCGTCAGACTGTCAGCCGAAGCAGCAGCCCCTTGAGGTAGCGCCCCTCTGAATGCGCCAGGTTCACGGGATGGTCCGGTCCCGGGCCCAGCCGCGCCACGAGTTGCGCCTCCCGTCCGGCATTGCGCGCGGCACCGATCACGATTTTCTCGAACAGCGTTTCGTCCAGGTGATTGGAGCAGGAGAAGGTGGCCAGCAGGCCGCCTTGCGAGAGGCGGCGGATGGCCTGCAGGTTGATGTCCTTGTATCCCCGCGCGGCCTGAGCCACGTCTTTCCGGGATTTGGCGAAAGGGGGCGGATCCAGGATCACCAGATCGAACCGCTCCGTTGTCTCTCTCAGGAACGAAAAAACGTCGGCCTGAAGAACCGGGTGGTCCGTCGCCGAAAACCCGTTGCGTTCGAGGTTGCTCCGCGCCAGGAGATTCGCCGGCCCGGACGCGTCGACGGAAACGACCCGCTTCGCCCCGCCGCGAGCGCAGTAGACGGAGAAGCCGCCGGTGTAGGAGAAGCAGTTCAGCACGGCAGCGTCCCGGCAGATCCGGCCGATGCGGTCGCGGTTGTCGCGCTGGTCCAGGAAAAAGCCGGTCTTCTGTCCCGTGCGGATGTCCACCGCGAATGCCAGGCCGTTTTCCCGGATTTCGATCGTTTCCGGCGGGTCGGCGCCGAATGCCGTGGCGGTCCGGTCCGGCAATCCCTCGCGCCGGCGCGCCCTCCCTTCGCTCCGCTCGTAAATTCCCTCCGGATGAACCTCCCGGCGAAGGGCGTCGAGGATCATGCCCCTGTATTTTTCCGCGCCCGCCGTTTCGATCGAGACGACAAGAAAACCGCCGTAGCGGTCCGCGATCAGGCCCGGGATGCCGTCGCCCTCGGCATTGACCAGACGGAAGGCGGTCGTGTCCGGCGGGATGAGCCGCTGTCGAAGGGTCGAAGCGGCGGCGACGCGGTCCCCCCAGAGGCGGTCATCCGCAAGCATGCGGGTCCGGTGCGTCAGCAGACGGAAGGCAATGTCGCATTCGGGATTGAAGAAGCCCAGGGCCAGCGGCTCCCAAGTGTGAGAGGCGGCGAGCACGATGTCGCCCGGGGCGGGCTTTCCCTCCACGGTTTCCAGGGCCCCGGAAAAAATCCAGGGGTGCCCCTTTTGCAGGGAGACTTCCCGTCCGGGCTTCAGCCGGATTCTGGGGTAGGAAGGGTGCATGGCCGGACGTCCCGGGTGTCCGGATGCCCGGGCCGGGGGCCAGGGCATCCGGACGGGGCCGGGCCTATCGGATCGCCGCTTTCAGGGCTTTGACCATATCGGTTTTTTCCCAGCGGTAGTTGTTCATGAAAAGCGTCACGGGGATTTCCCGGTACACTTTGCCGTTGAGAAGGTCGAATTTCTCGATCATTCCGCCCGGGGTGAGGTCAAAGACCTGCGTGACGATTTTCGCGAGCTGCCGGTCCGGAACTTTTCCCGTTCCGAAGGTGTTGACGTAGATGGAGAAGGGCTCGGCCACGCCGATGGCATAGGCGAGCTGCACGGAGCACTGGGTGGCCAGCCCCGCGGCGACGATGTTCTTCGCCACGTAGCGGGCGCCGAAAGCCGCCGAGCAGTCGACCTTTTCCGGCGACTTGTTGACCACCGAACCGCCGCCCATCTGGGCGCCCGGATATCCGCCGTAAAACTGCACGACCAGCTTACGGCCGGTGACGCCGGAATCGGCGGCGCTGCAGGAGTTGATGGCCTGCCATTCGCCGGTCGGGTTGAACAGGAATTCCGTTTTCTTGTCGATCCAGCCATGGGTGCAGTCGCACTCAAAGGCGATTTTCCGCGCCTTTTCCCGAATCCTGCCCTTGTCGGATTTCTTTACCTGGCGGTAATCGATGGCGTTGGACATCAGCACCTTGGCGAGACGGACGGGCTTTCCGGTTTTCTCGTCGTACTCCACGGACACCTGGCCTTTTCCGTCGGGCGCAAAATCGGGATCCCCGCAATTCTCGAAGGCCCGCATCAGCCGGCTGACCAGGACGTAGGGCAGGGGCAGCAGCTCCGGCGTCTCGTCGCAGGCAAAGCCGTACATGATGCCCTGGTCGCCGGCGCCGATCTGATGCTTTTTGTTCAATTTCATGGAGGTTCCCTGATTGATGTCCGGGGATTGGGGAATGATGGCATTGAGGACGCCCATCGAATTACCGTTGAGCCCGACGGCCGCGTGGTTATAGCCGAGGGCCAGGACTGATTCCCGGGCGATTTTGTCGATGTCGACGTATACCCGCGTCCGGACTTCCCCGCCGACAACGCAGATCCCCTTGCCCAGGAAGACCTCGATGCCGCAATGGGGCATATTTCCGAGGTTCAGTCCGTCCTTCTCCTTCTTTTCCTCATCCAGAATGGCCGCGATGACATTGGCCGCGATGATATCGGCGACAACGTCCGGATGTCCGACTTTGATACTTTCCGATGAAATTTGCATCTTTGCTCTCCTTTCGTTTCCTCGCAAAAATAAAAAAACCCGCGCCGGAGCGCGGGTCGATCTCAACTCGGTATCGGCGCTTTAGCACATTTATATCGCGGAGCAATTTACCCTTAAATCACCGCTGTGGTCCGCCCTATAGCACAAAAAAGGTTAAAATCAAGCATTTTTTTAGAAAAACCTTGAAGAAGTTCCTCCGGAACATTATAGAGAAGGCACAGGGAAAAAAATGAAGCGTTCATCCGGAAAAATTCTGGTCGTCCTGCTGGCGATTATTCTGGTGGTGGTGCTGCTCGCGCCCTTCCTCTATCAGCCGGTCCTGAACGGGGCGGGGAAGTTTCTGGCGGCCGCGGAGGCGCCGGCAGGCGCCTCCGATGTGGCCGTTGTGGAGGGTGAAGCCTGGGTGGAGCAGGCTGCCGTCAGCCGCGCCGCGGACCTGCTGCGGTCCGGGAAAGTCCGGCGGATGCTGGTCGTTCTGCATCAGGACCCGGACGGGAGCCGGGTCGTCGCGCTTCCCGGCGACTACCCGGAACTGGTGAAGAGAGAACTGGCCCGCATGCCCATTCCCGAGAGCCGGTTCCAGGTGGTTTCCGTTCCGGTTCGTCACCCGGTGACCCTGACCGAGGCGCAGTCCGTGACGGCACTGCTGAATAAAAGCGGAGCGAAAAGCGCCGTCCTCCTCGCCAAGGGGTTTCACATGCGCCGCAGTCTCCTGGTTTACCGGCATGTCGCCGCGCCGCTGAAGATCAGGATCGTTCCGCTGGCTTATTTTACGACCTATCAGTCCGACCGGTGGTGGCAGAGCGACGACGGGGTGCGGGATTTCTTTTCCGAGTGGCTGAAACTTGCATATTATCAGGTTCGAGGATATATACCGATGAAATTTTCCGATGCTTGAGAGGTGAGGGAATGCCGGACTACTGGGTAAAAATCACGGAGAAGGAAGACGATAAGGTTCAGCGCCACCATTATCTGGTGACGGCGCGCGACATAGCGGAAGCCAGAAGCATCGCGCAGGAATTCATTCAGCACTTCTGCGACGAGGACGACGCTCCGGAAACGATCGCCGACGGATATGCCTTCTGCAACAAGGCGATCATTGTCCACATCGCGGACATCCGCGAAACCACGAAGGATGCCTTCAAGGATTTTCTCCTGAAAATGCACACGATCGAGTGGAAATAGCACAGGCCGCGCCCCGGGCGGCGGACCGTGGCGGGAGCGGGGCATTCATGCCGCCGGACCGAGGAAGGGGAGCGGGGTTTCCTTCCGGTAGACGAGGGCCTGGCAGGAAGCGATAAGCTGAGTTCGGCCGTCGGTCACTCGAATGTCGTAGACGGCGGTTTTGCGGGTCCGGTTCAGCTCCCTTGCCTCTGCGGTCAGTCTCGCCCCCGCGGCGGGGGAGGACAGGTAGCTGATGTTCATGTTGAGCGCCACGGCCATGGTGCCGTGGGAGTTGGACGCGGTCTCGAAAGCCTCGTCGATCAGGGCGAACAGCGCCCCGCCGTGCGCCATTCCGAAGATGTTCTCCATGTCGGGGGTGAAGTCCATCTCGACTTTCGCGTAGCCCGACTCCAGCGCGGTCAGCCTCAGCCCGAATTTTTTCGCGAAGGGCTCCTGCCGCACCTGCCTGAAAATCGCCTCCCGGACCTTTTCGTCCATCATGCCCTACCTCCCGGTTTCCCCACACCGGCCGTCGTCGACGAGCCGGTCAGCGATCCTCCGCAACCGCCCGGACCTTCGCCTGAAGGTTGATCAGATAAGGCCGCTCCTCCTGCAGGATGGCCCCCGTTTCCAGGTAGTCTTCTTGAAAAATTCTCTGCACGACCGCTTCCCGGTCGCCGTTTTGCTCATGAAGGCGATCCTCGATCCGCGCCCGGAATGCCCTTGTCCTCTCGATCGATTTTGAGACGTACGATCTTGCCTCCGGTCCCGTCAGCGTGAAGTAGTGGGCCATCATCAGGATCTCCGGCTCGAGCATGGCCAGCCTTTCGAGCGAGTGGATGTAGTCCCGGTAGCTCGACAGAAACTCGGGATGGATCGTCATGTTCCGGTCGTAGACGCCGACGGCCTCGCCGGCGATCAGGGCCCTGAATTTCGGGATGTAAAAGGAGACCGAATCGCGCGTGTGGCCGGGGGTGGCGATCACCCGGAAGTCGAGGCCGCCGCCGAGTTCGATTTCCATGCCGTCGTGCAAGACCAGATCGACCTCCAGTCCGCCGAAAGAGACATCTTCGTCGCCGCTCTTCTTCTCGAAATGCTCCCCCAGGCTCCGGATCAATGCGACGGCCCCGGGCTTTCGGAAGGTTTCAGCGGCAAGCGGGTGGGCGCCGGTCTGAAGGCGGCCGATCCTTCTTTTCAGGAAAGGGGCGGCCCCGCAGTGGTCGAAATGGGAATGGGTCAGAAAATTGAAGGCAAGACGCTTCTCGTCGCCGAGGCGGCTTCTCAGGCCCTCGAGGTAGCGGGGGCCCATGAAGGTCATGCCGGCATCGAACAGGGCGGGCTGCTCGGCGATCAGAAGAAACGCCGGCAGTTCGGGCATCCCGATGGCGCAGAGCCCTGCCGTGATTTCCCCTCTGCTCTCGACAATCATGGCAACCCCCTTTTCGGCGAATGTCCGGATCTTTCCAGTCCCGGACGGGGTGAATCATATTCAAAAAGAACCGCCAAATCAAGCGTCGAAACGCCGCCGAAGCTTCGATGCGGGCCGGTGCGATCCACCGTCGCAGGGTGTGCATTTTTTTCCCACGTGGATACGGAAACCGGGTAATTTTTATCCATGCCGGAACCCGTAGCGGATGGACCGGAAAACGCCTGAATGGATTATAGTTTCATCAATCCGAGAGGTTGCGTTTCAAGCGTTCAATTGGCATTCCTCTTGCAATGAAATTACAGTACGATTATGAAATTAAAGCAATCTCTCAAAACTGCAGGTGTCCCCGGTTTTCAGCGGAGGGGACGAACCGCGTTCTGACGGACGGGGAGAAGAAATGAGGATCCGGAAAATCATGAAAAAAGCGGATGGGGCTCGGGGGAGGCGCCAGGCGTTGCGCGCCGGTCTGCTTCCCCTGTTTTTTCTGACCGTGCTGCTGTTGGCCGGTTGCTATCCGGCGGTTTATCAGCCGGTTTCGGGGCCCGTCCCGGCGGATTCCGGCGCGGCCGCGAGGGCCCGCATGACCCAACTCTACTTTTACCCGAAGATGGGCCAGAGCCAGGAGCGGCAGTCCCGGGACCACTACGAGTGCTATAACTGGGCCGTACAGCAGACGCATTTCGACCCCAGCCGTTCCCAGGTCCCGCCCGTGCAGCGTGTCCGGGTTGTGCCGATGCCGCCGCCCGGTCATGATACGGCCGTGCTGGCCGTGGCGGGCGCAGTGCTCGGCGCGCTGATCGGAGGGCCGAGGCATGCCGGGGAAGGCGCTCTGATCGGGGCGGCCGGCGGGGCTTTTACCGGCGCCGTATCGGATGCGTCGCGTCAGCAGTATGCCCAGCAGATGGAGGAAGCCTATGCCCGACGCGACCGGACGCTGGATGTTCAGTACCATGCAAAGGAGCTTGATTTCCGCCGGGCCATGTCCGCATGCCTCGAAGGCAGGGGCTACAGCGTGCAGTGACGGCGACCGGAATCCGGTTCGATTTTGAGGAGGATACGAACATGTCTCTATTATCAGGCAGAAACGGGGGATTTACGCTCATCGTGGCGGCGGTTGTTCTGACCGGGGCACTGCTCTTCCCACCGGCGCCGCCGGCGGGTGCGGATGAACGCGGACCCCGTTCCGAGCAGTTCCGCCAGTACCGGGAACCGGCGGCTCGTCCGGGTCCGCCGCCTGCGCCGCGCGCAGGCCGGGTTGCCCCGCCCGCACCACGTATGGCGCCACACGCAAGTCAGGCTCCTCCGCCCCGGGATTTCAAGGCGCCGCTTCCGGGGCCGATTCGGCCGGGGCTTTACCTGGACTCACGCTATCGCCATGACCGTTCCTATCCGGTGCGCGGCCGCTACGTGCAAAGGCTGCCCCGTGACTACCGGGTGATCATGCACGGCGGGACGCGCTATTATTACCGCGGGGGCACCTGGTACCGTCCGTACGGGCCCCGCTATGCCGTCGTGGCGCCCCCCTTCGGCGTAGTTGTTCCCTACCTGCCGCCCTACTATGCGACGGTCTGGTTCGGAGGGATCCCCTACTACTATGCAAATGAGATCTACTACACGCGCGTGCCAAACGGATATGCCGTCGTCGCGCCGCCGAGTGGTGAGGCCAGCGAAACGCCGCCTCCGGAAATCGAGGCATCCATCGACCAGCTTTTCGTCTACCCCCGCCAGGGCCAGAGCGAAGAGCAGCAGGCGAAGGACCGCTACGAGTGCCATGCCTGGGCCGTCCAGCAGACCGGCTATGATCCCACCAGGCCCCGCGAGGGGGATCTGGCCGATCCGGCGGGCCAGAAGCGGGTCGAGTACCAGAGGGCCCTGGGGGCCTGCCTCGACGGGCGCGGATACACCGTGAAGTAGCCGGCGATGGCCGGCCCGATGGCGCCGATCGGAAATTGATTCCGGCAAATTTTTCTTGACAGGGTCGCATTCGTGTGATTTCCTGTCATCGTAGAGAGTACATAGTAGAGAGTACATAAAGGAGATTCACAGCAGCATGTCGGGCTTCAAACGCGGTCAAACCGAAAGAAATTTTAAGAGCTGGTACGGCTATTATTATTTTTGCGCACCGGTCTGCCCGACGCTCAGGAGGACTTAAAGAAATTTAAATCATCAAACGGAGCCATGGGTAGATCGAGAAGAGCTACCCATGGCTTTTTGCTTTTCGGGGCCGTGGTAGCCGATGTACCACGGCCCTTTCTTTTTGAAGGAGGCAGTCATGATCATCATTATGAAGAAAAATGCGACGGATGCCCAGGTCGACCGGATCGTGGAGTGGATCGCATCCGTCGGCTACAGCGCACACCTGTCCCGCGGCGTGGAACGCACCATCGTCGGCGCCGTGGGGGACGACCGGGGGAAGGCCCAGTTGAAGACCGCCGAATTCCTCCCCGGTGTGGACAAGGTCATGCCGATCCTCAAGCCCTACAAGCTGGCCAGCCGGGAGGTGCGGGAGGGCGATACCGTCATCCGCGTCGGGGACCTGGCCATCGGCGGGCCCGAGTTCATCGTCATGGCCGGCCCCTGCTCCGTTGAAAGCGAGGAGCAGCTCATGGCGTCGGCCTATGTCGCGAAGAAGGCCGGCGCCCATATCCTGCGCGGGGGGGCGTTCAAGCCCCGGACGTCGCCGTACAGCTTTCAGGGCATGGCCGAAGACGGCCTGAAACTCCTGAAGAAGGTCCGGGAGCGAACGGGACTCCCGGTCGTGACGGAAGTGATGAACACGACGGATGTGGACTTGGTGGAGTCCTACGCGGACATCCTGCAGATCGGCGCCCGGAATGTGCAGAACTTCGCCCTGCTGAAGGAGGTGGGCCGCGCGAAGAAACCGGTGCTGCTCAAGCGCGGCCTGATGACCACCATCGAGGAGCTGCTCATGTCGGCGGAATACATCCTGTCGGCAGGGAACGAGCAGGTCATTCTCTGCGAACGGGGGATCCGGACGTTCGAGACGGCGACGCGCAATACGCTGGATATCAGCGCCGTTCCCGTCCTGAAGGAGTTGACCCACCTGCCGGTGATCATCGATCCCAGCCATGCCGCCGGCTATTCCCGGTATGTGATTCCGCTGACCCGCGCCGCCGTCGCCGTCGGGGCGGACGGCCTGATCGTGGAGGTCCACCCGGAACCCGAGAAGGCCTTTTCGGACGGCGCCCAGTCGCTGCGGCCGGAGCAGTTTTACCAGATGATGGAGGAAGTCCGGGTCATGGAAAAAATCATGAGAGAGGAAATCAGGGTGCTGCAATGAACAGGATCAGACTGAACCTGGACCGGAAAACGGTGAGAAGCTATGACATTCATGTCGGCCGCGACATCCTGGACCGCGCCGGGCTGCTCCTGGCGAAGAACAACTGGGCGGCGCGGTACGTGATCGTCTCCGACTCCCGCGTGGCGTCGCTTTACGGAGGCGAGATTCTCGACCTCCTCCTGCGGATGGACCTGAAAACCGATCTGATCGACTTCCCGGAGGGCGAGGCGTCGAAGACCGTGCAGACCTGCCTGGAGATTCTGGAAAAGATGGCCGGGCTCGGCGCGGACCGGACCTCCGCCGTCATCGCCCTGGGCGGGGGCGTCACGGGCGACGTCGCCGGCTTCGCCGCCTCGATCTTCATGCGGGGGATCCCCTGCATCCAGATCCCCACCACGCTGCTGGCCCAGGTCGACAGCAGCATCGGGGGCAAAACCGGTGTCGACACGGAGGCGGGAAAGAACTATATTGGAACGTTTCATCAGCCGAAGGCGGTGTTTTCCGACATCTCCTTCCTGAAAACGCTGCCGGAAGCGGAGATTCGAAACGGCCTGGCCGAGATCGTAAAGTACGGGATCATCGAATCCCCGGAAATTCTGGATATCCTCGATGAGCAGGCCGAATCGCTGCTGCTGCGGGACGCGGCCCTTCTGGAGGGCCTGGTCCTGCAATGCTGCCGGATCAAGAAGGGGATCGTCGAACTGGACGAGAAGGACACGGGGCTCCGCCGGATCCTCAACTTCGGTCACACGATCGGCCACGCCGTGGAGGCCGAATCGGGGTTCCGCCTGTCGCACGGGGATGCCGTCTCCATCGGCATGGCGGCCGCTGTTCGCATTTCGGCGGAGATGAAGTATCTCCCGAAGGAAGACAGCGAACGGATCCAGTCGCTCATTCGAAAGCTGGGGCTGGCCGACCGCGTCCCGCGGGACGTGGACGGTGAAGCGATCCTGTCCCGGCTGAAAAAGGACAAGAAGAAGCAGGGCGCGGCGGTCCACTTCGTTCTGCTCAAGCGGACGGGGATGCCCTTCATGAACGGGGGCGTGCCCGAACCGCTGATCCGGGAAACGATCGAGGGGATGATGGGATGAACGAAGACCGGATGCGGAGTCTGAGGGAAAAAATCAGCGCGAAGGACCGAAGGATCGTCCGGCTGCTCAACGAGCGGTCCGCGCTTTCCCTCGCGATCGGCCGGGTCAAGCAGGGGGCCGGCCGGCAGGTTTACGATCCTGCCCGGGAAAGCCGGGTTTACCGCCACCTCGAGGAGATCAACGGAGGGCCGCTTCCCGCGGAGGCGCTGGCGGACATTTTCCGGGAGATCCTTTCCGCGTCCCGCGCGCTCCAGGCCGCGCCGGCCGTTTCATACCTCGGCCCGGAGGCTTCCTTCAGCCACGCGGCGGCGCTGGCCCATTTCGGGAAGGGCGCCCTGCTCTTTCCCGCCGCCACGATCGCGGAGGTCTTCGACGCGGCGGAGCGGGACTCCGGCCGCCTGGGGATCGTGCCCATCGAGAATTCCACGGAAGGCTCCGTCAAGGCGACGCTGGACCGGATGATCGCCACGCCGCTGGCGCTCCAGGCGGAAATTTTCGTCCGGATCCGCCATGCCCTGCTGACCCCGCGCGGGCGGAAGAAAGCGCTCAGGCGGATCTACTCCCACCCGCAGGCGATCGCCCAGTGCCGGCAGTGGCTGCGGGCCAACCGTCCCCAGTGCCGGCTGATCGAAGTGAACAGCACCGCCGCGGCGGCCGGGAGGGCGCTGAAAGACCCGGAGGGGGCGGCCATCGGGAGCCGTGACGCCGCATCCCGCTATGGCCTGTGCATTGTTGCCGAAGGGATCGAAGACCATCCCCTGAACACGACCCGGTTTGTCATTATCGGGAGGGGGAAGCCGGAACCGACGGGGCGGGACAAGACCTCCATCCTGTACGGAACGGCGCACGCGCCGGGCGCGCTGCACCGGGCCCTGGCGCCTTTCGCAAGGGCGGGCGTCAACCTGACCCGGATCGAATCCTATCCCGTGCGGGACCGCATGTGGGAATACCTGTTCTTCATGGATCTCGCAGGCCACGCCGACGAGGATCGGATCCGCACCTGCCTGCGGCAGCTCGAAAAGAAGGCGGCCTTTGTCAAGGTCCTGGGGTCTTATCCCCGCGGGGAGGAGCGCCCGTGATCTGCATCCCGGTGACGGCGGAAAGCGAAGCGGCCATGCTGGCCAAAATGGGGCGGGCCTTTGCGCTGGCCGACATCGTGGAGCTGCGCATCGACGGCATGCGGGACCCAAACCTGGTCCGGCTGATCGGGGCGCGCCGCGGAAAAATCATCGTGACCAGCCGCCGCCGGGAGGAGGGGGGGCGCTTCACGGGGAGCGAAGGGGTGCGGGTGAATCTGCTGACGCAGGCCGCACTGCTGGACGCCGATTACGTGGATGTCGAGTCGAGCACGGAGGCTGCCCTGCGGGACGAACTGCTCCGGACTGTCCGGACCCGACGCGGCCGCGTGCGGCTGATCGTTTCGCGGCACGATTTCCGGGAAACGCCTTCGGACCGGACACTGGAAGGATGGCTGGAGGGCTGTTTCGAAAGCGGCGCGGACATCGCCAAGATCGTCACCCTGGCGAAGACGCCGGAAGACAATCTTCGAATGCTGACGCTTCTGGCCGGCGCGCGCAGAAAGGGGCAGGCGGTCATCGCCTTCTGCATGGGCGAGCAGGGCCGCCCCAGCAGGGCGCTCGCGCCGCTTTTCGGATCCCGGATCAGCTACGCCGCCCTGGATGACAGCGAGGCATCGGCCCCAGGCCAGTGGACAGTCCGGGAGATGCGGTCCCTTTTGAAGATGCTCCGGCATGCGTCGGGGAGGTAGCATGGAGACGTACGCCCTGTTCGGAAACCCGGTCGGCCACAGCCTTTCACCGCTGATGCACAATGCCGCGTACGAACAGATGGGAATCGACGCACGGTATCTTTCCTTCCGCGTGGGCGACGTGGTTGAGGCGGTCGCAAAAATCCGGGCGATGGGCATTCAAGGGGCCAGCGTGACCCTCCCCTTCAAGAGCGAGATCCTGCGCCATCTGGACGGGGTGGACGGCAGCGCCCGAATCATCGGCGCGGTCAACACGGTCACGAACCGCGGCGGCAAGCTCTGGGGACACAACACGGACTGGCTCGGCCTGGTCGAGAGCCTGCGGGAATGCATCGAAATCGGCGGGAGGAATTTCGTCATCCTCGGAACCGGCGGGACGGCGCGGGCGGCGGTATTCGGGGTTCAAAGGGAAGGGGGGATCCCCTGGGTGGCCGGCCGGTCCATCGCGAAAGCGGAAGCGCTGGCTGCCGAGTTCCGCTGCCCTTCCCTGCCGCTGGGCGAGATCGGCACCGTCCAGGCGGAGTGCCTGATCAACGCAACGCCCGTCGGGATGTTTCCCGACACGGCGTCATCACCGGTCGGCCGGGACGTCCTTTCCCGCTTCGGGCTGGTCGTCGACGTCATTTACAACCCGCCGCAAACGACGCTGCTGCGGGAGGCCCGGGAGGCCGGATGCGCCGTCCTTTCCGGCGTGGGGATGTTCGTCTGCCAGGGGGCCGGGCAGATCCGGCTCTGGACGGGAATGGAGCCGCCCCTGGCACGGATGCGGGAGGTTGTCATGGAAAGGCTTAAGGAGGGGTGATGGAGATCGGGACCATCGGGAAACCGGACCGGTCGGTCCGGGTTCCCGGCTCGAAGAGCTACACCCAGCGGGCCCTCGTCCTGGCGGCCCTCGCGCAGGGGGAGTCCACGCTGAAAAACGCCCTGCGCTCGGAGGACACGGAGCATCTCATGGGTGCTCTCGGGCTGCTCGGCGCCGGGATCGAGTCCCGGGGGGACGACCTGATTGTGCGGGGGACGGCGGGGAAAATCGCCAACCCGGGCCGGGAGATCCGTCTGGGAAACAACGGGACGGCGGTTCGGCTCCTGAGCGGCGTTGTTTCCCTGGGCCGGGGAGACTTCGTGCTGACCGGAGACCGGCGGCTCTGCGAGCGGCCGGTCGGGTCCTTGACGGAGGCCCTGAGGTCCTTTGGCGTCGATGCCGGCACGCGGGACGGGACGGGCTTCCCTCCCGTAATCATACGCGCCCGCGGCATTCCCGGGGGCCGGGCCGTTCTTGCGAATATCGACAGCAGCCAATACATCTCCTCGCTGCTGATCTGCGGCGCCCTCGCGGAGCGGGACTGCGCGATCGAAGTGCTCGGGCGCATTCCGTCACAGCCCTACGTGGACATGACGATCGGCGCCATGAGGGACTTCGGCGTCGAGGCCGCCGTCTGCGGGGCCGGCCGGTACCGCGTGCGGGGAAGGCAGGCATACCGGGGGATCTCCTGCGCGATCGAAGGGGACTTTTCCTCCGCCTCCTATTTCTTCCTGGCGGCCGCCCTCTGCCGGGAAGCGGTGCGGGTCGAAAACGTCGATGCCCGGACGCTGCAGGGGGACGCCGGCCTGCTGGCCGTTCTGGAGACGCTCGGTGCGAAGGTCGAGGCATTGGGCCGCGGGATCCGGGTCACCGGGCGGGATCTTCGGGAAGGCCCGTTCACCTTCGATCTCGGCGATATGCCCGACATGGTGCCGACGCTGGCCGTGCTCTCCGCGGTCCGCCGCGGCCGGACCGTGATCCGGAACGTTGCGCACCTGCGGGTGAAGGAGAGCGACCGCCTGGCCGCCCTGGTCATCGAGCTTCGGCGCGTCGGCGTTCATGCGGAGGAGCTTGAGGACGGGCTCGCGATCGAAGGCGGCGGCCGCCTGCACGGCGCGGAGATTGAGACGTACGGCGACCACCGGATCGCCATGGTCTTCGCCGTGTTGGGGCTTGCCGTTCCGGGCATCCGCATCGCGGACCGGGCCTGCGTCGGCAAGTCCTTTCCCGGTTTCTGGAACGAGCTGGAAAAGTGGCGGAGATGAACATCGTCCTCATGGGGCACCGCTGCACGGGCAAATCGTCCGTCGGCATGCTGGTCGCGGACATGCTGCGGGTCCCCTTTTACGACACCGATGAAATGATCCGGCGGCGGACAGGCCGGACGGTGGCCGAGATCGTTCAGGCGGGCGGTTGGCCGGCCTTCCGGGCCGCGGAGCGGGAGACGATCCGGGAATTGGCCGGCGTCGACGGGAGCGTCATCGCCCTCGGCGGCGGGACACCCCTGGATCCGGAAAACGCGGACATCCTCAAGCGGAACGGATTCTTCGTCTGGCTTTCGGCCGGATCGGAGATCATTGTCCGAAGGCTGGAGGGCGGCCGTGGCGATGACGGCCAGCGCCCTCCGCTTTCGAACGAAGCGACGGCCGGGGAGACGGAGCGGATGCTGCAGGAAAGGATTCCC
This sequence comes from Syntrophales bacterium, assembly GCA_034678725.1. Lineage (GTDB taxonomy): Bacteria > Desulfobacterota > Syntrophia > Syntrophales > Fen-1087 > JAXDBM01. The sequence continues at coordinate 31,316 of JAXDBM010000015.1, forward strand.
GTCTACCGGTTGCTGGCCGACCTGGCCATCGAGACCGGGGAGCGGACAATCGAAGAGATCGCGGAGCAGATCCGCGCAGAAATGAAACACGCAATGTGTTGAGAAAGGAAACGGCCATGTCAGGCAATTCCATCGGAACACTCTTTCGGGTCACCACCTGGGGGGAATCTCACGGACCGGCAATCGGCGCGGTGGTGGGCGGATGCCCCCCGCGCATCCCCCTGAGCGAGGCGGACATTCAGCAGGACCTGGACCGGCGGAGGCCCCAGGCGATCTCCGCGGCGACCTCCCGACGGGAGGCGGACCGGGTGGAGATCCTGTCCGGCGTTTTCGAGGGGAAAACCACGGGGACCCCCATCTCCCTCATCATCCGGAACCGGGACGTCCGCAGCGACGATTACGAGGATCTCCGTTCGGTCTTCCGGCCGGGGCACGGAGACTTCACTTATCAGCGGAAATACGGGATTCGCGACCACCGGGGCGGCGGACGGGCCTCCGGCCGGGAAACGGCGGGCCGCGTGGCCGCCGGCGCCATCGCGAAGAAAATCCTGGGCCGGGAGAAGATCCAGGTGATCGCCTGGACGAAGGAGCTGGGGGGCATTGCCGCAAGGAAGTTTTCGCCGGCGGAGATGGACGGCAACCCGCTGCGCTGCCCGGATGCCGAGGCCGCCGGGAAGATGGAGCGGAGGATCGAGCGGGCAAGGAAAAGCGGCGATTCCCTGGGCGGCGTGGTAGAGATCGTCGTCAGCGGGTGCCCCGCAGGCCTGGGCGCGCCGGTCTTCGACAAGATAGACGCCGACCTGGCCAGGGCGCTGATGAGCATCGGAACGGTCAAGGGCGTGGAGGTGGGTGCGGGCTTCGCCTCGGCGCAGATGACGGGCTCGGCGTGCAACGACGCCCTGGGGCCGGACGGCTTCCGGACAAACCATGCCGGCGGCATCCTGGCGGGGATCACCACCGGCGCCGACATCATCCTGCGCGTGGCCTGCAAACCCATACCGTCCATCGCCGGACCTCAGGAGACGATCGATGAAACGGGAACCACGGTCACGCTCTCAATTCAGGGGCGGCACGACGTGTGCGTCATCCCCCGCATTCTCCCGGTCTGCGAGGCCATGGTCGGCATCGTCCTGGCCGATCACCTGCTGAGACAGAGGGCCGTCGGCTGATGAAGAAGATTCGCATCGGCATCGTGGGCGGCACCGGCGGCATCGGCCGCCGGTTCGCCGGCTTCTTTCAGGATGCGGGGTTCCCGGTCCGAACGGCGGGAAGGGCATCGGCGCCGGACCTGCCCGCGATGGCACGGGAGAGCGACATTCTGATCGTGAGCGTTCCCATCGATGCCACCCCGGACATGATCCGGCGGGTGGGGCCCCATGTCCGGGGCGACGGTCTGCTCATGGACCTGACGTCCCTGAAAACGGAACCGGTCCGGGCCATGCTGGATGCGACGGAAGCGGAGGTCGTCGGCTGCCACCCGCTCTTCGGGCCGGATGTGCCGTCCATCGCCGGGCAGAACATCGTGCTTTGCCCGGGTCGGGGCCGGAAATGGCTGGATTGGCTCGCGGGGCTGTTTCGGGAAAATTCGGCCCGCGTCCTCGAGACGACGCCGGAGCATCACGACCGGATGATGGCGGTCGTCCAGGGGCTGACCCACCTCGACACGGTCGTCATGGGGCTCACGCTCCGCGAGGCCGGGATGGATCCGGAGGAACTGGAGCGCTTCTCCACCCCCGCGTTCCGGGCCCGGCTCAAGACGATCGAGAAGGTCTTCGACGGCAGCCCCGGACTCTACGCGGGCATCATCATGGGCAACCCGGCGATCCCGGAGATGATCCGGCGCTTCGAGAAAAACTTGCGGGACCTGAAGGAACTCGTGACCCGGGGCGATGTGGAGGCCCTGCGCGGACAAATGATGGGACAACCGCCGGAAAGCAGCCAGGGGAAAAGCAAAGCGGGAAAATAAACGATTGACAGGCCCGCAAAAGCCTGTTAAACGAAGCACGAATTGAGGTTGAAGGAGCCTCTTGCCGAGGTAATGTCAGGGATGAATATGAACCGGAACGCTTCAACAAGAATGAACTGGTGGTGGCACAGCTCACAGGAGGGGTTTGTCCGCCGCTGACGTTTAGCCATCGATAAGAAAACCGAAAGCCGTGGAGAGACCACTCGATCTCCACGGCTTTTTTGCTGGTAATCATTCACCCGGAAAGGCCGTGACCCGAATCACGGCCTTTTTTATTGCGAAGAAAAGAGAGAACATCGCCATGTATGAACCGGATTTCGAAACGTTTACCGGGATGTCTGAAGCGGGGAACCTGATCCCCGTCTACCGGGAAATCCTCGCGGACACGGAAACGCCCGTTTCGGCCCTCATGAAAATGAGCGCCCGGTCCCATGTCTTCCTGCTGGAGAGCGTCGAAGGCGGCGAAAAGTGGGGCCGCTACACCTTCCTCGGGGCGGATCCGCAACTGATCTTCACCGTCCGGGGAGACGAGGTGGTCATCGAGAAGGACGGGGAAGCGCGCGCCATTCCACACAGGGGCAATCCGCTGGCGCATCTCAAAAACCTGCTGGACGGCTATCGCCCGGTGCCGCTGCCGGGACTGCCGCGCTTTTTCGGAGGCGCCGTCGGCTTCCTCGGCTACGACATGGTCCGCCATTTCGAGAAGCTGCCCTGCCGACACCCCGCGGATGCGGGCCTTCCCGATGCGGTGTTCCTCGTCACCGGCACACTGGTCATCTTCGACAACGTCCGCCATACCATCAAGATCGTGGCCTGCGTCACAGTCAACGACGGCGACGATCTTCGGGCATTGTACGAAAGCGCCGCCGGCCGGATCGAAAGCACGGTCGACCTGCTCCGCGCCCCGGAACGCCCCGCCGGAAACCGCCCCGGAACAGCAGCCGGGATCGAACTGCGGCCCAACATGACCCGGGACGGCTTCAAGTCCCTGGTCGACCGGGCGCGGGAGTACATTGCCGCCGGCGACATCATCCAGGTTGTCCTCTCCCAGCGCTTCACCGGGCAATGCGGTCTCGATCCCGTCGACCTCTACCGGGCGCTCCGCTACACGAACCCCTCGCCCTACCTCTTTTTCCTGAAGACAGGCGGGATGGCGCTCATCGGCTCGTCGCCGGAAGTCATGGTCCGGCTGGAGGAGGGCGTGGTGGAGCTGAAGCCCATCGCGGGCACGCGCAGGCGCGGCGCGACCGAGCAGGAGGACCGGCGCCTGGCCGACGAGCTGCTGGCGGACCCGAAGGAGCGGGCCGAGCACGTCATGCTGGTCGACCTGGGGCGAAACGACCTCGGCCGGATCGCCCGCATCGGCAGCGTCCAGGTCAACCAGCTCATGGCGGTGGAGCGGTATTCCCACGTCATGCACCTCGTTTCTCACATCCAGGCGCAGCTTGCTCCGGGGAACGACGCTTTCGATGTGCTGCGGGCGACCTTCCCGGCCGGGACCCTGACGGGCGCGCCGAAGGTCCGGGCGATGGAGATCATAGAGGAGCTGGAACCGGCGCGTCGCGGCCCTTACGGGGGCGCCGTCGGCTATTTCAGCTTTTCGGGCAACATGGATTTCTGCATCACCATCCGCACGGTCCTGATTCATGACGGAAAGGCTTCGCTCCAGGTGGGCGCCGGCATCGTGGCCGATTCCAGCCCCGAGGCGGAGCACCGGGAATGCCTGGGCAAGGCGGCGGCGATGATGCAGGCCGTCCGGCTCGTAGAGGCCGGATTCAATCTCAAGTCAAAGGAGAAGGAAAAATGATTCTGATGATCGACAACTACGATTCGTTCACCTACAACCTGGTCCAGTACCTGGGACAGCTCGGCCGGGAGGTCCTGGTCCGGCGCAATGACGAGACCACCATCGAGGAGATCGAAGCCCTGGAGCCGGAGGCCATCTTCCTGTCGCCCGGTCCCCGCACGCCGTCCGAGGCGGGAATCACGGTGGACGTCGTCCGGCATTTTCACCGGACCATCCCGATCCTGGGCGTCTGCCTCGGCCACCAGGCGATCGGTTGCGCCTTCGGCGGCGATGTGGTCCGGGCGGAGCGGCTCATGCACGGAAAGACTTCGCCGGTGCGCAACGACGGACGCACCATCTTCCGGGGCCTGCCCAATCCCCTGACCGCCGGCCGCTACCATTCCCTCGTCGTCGACCGGGAAACCCTGCCGGAGTGCCTCGAAATCAGTGCCGAGACGGAGGAGGCCGAGATCATGGGAATTCGCCATACGGAATACCCCGTGGAGGGGATTCAGTTCCATCCCGAGTCGATCCTGACCCCGAACGGGAAGCGGATCATCAAGAACTTCTTGGACACCTATACCGGAAAGGAGACCCGCCAATGATACGGGAAGCGCTTGCAAAAGTCGTCAATCGGCAAAACCTCACGGAGCCTGTGATGATGGAGGTCATGGAAGAGGTGATGGATGGAAAGGCCACGTCCGCGCAGATCGCCGCGTTCATCACGGCGCTGCGGATCAAGGGCGAGACGGTGGAGGAGGTCACCGGGGCCGCCCGGATCATGAGGCGGAAGGCGACCCGGATCGATGCCCGCTCCCCGGTCATCGTGGACACCTGCGGTACCGGCGGAGACGGGAGAAACACCTTCAACATCTCCACGACGGCCGCCTTCGTCGTGGCCGCGGCCGGCCTGACCGTGGCCAAGCACGGCAACCGCGCCGTGTCGAGCGGGTGCGGCAGCGCGGACGTGCTCGAAGCCCTGGGCGTAAACATCGACGCCGGCCCGGAGATCGTCGAGGAGTGCATCCAGCAGGCGGGGATCGGCTTCCTCTTCGCGCCGCGGCTCCACGGCGCCATGAAGCACGCAATCGGCCCCCGCCGCGAGATCGGTATCCGGACGGTCTTCAACATGCTGGGGCCCCTGACGAACCCGGCCGGCGCGACCTCCCAGCTCATCGGGGTCTATGACCCCGGTCTGACGGAGATGTTCGCCGGCGTCCTGAAGAATCTGGGAACGAAGCGGGCCTTCGTCGTCCACGGCGCCGACGGCCTGGACGAGGCCACCGTGACGGGGGAGACGCGGGTGTCCGAGCTGAACGACGGGCTGGTCCGCACCTACAACATCAACCCGGTGGAGATCTTCGGCGAGACCTTTCCCGGCGAGGCCCTTGCCGGCGGCGATGCCGCCGTCAATGCCGAAATCACGCGGGGTGTCCTGTCCGGCCAGGACGGTCCCGCGAGGAAGATCGTGCTCCTGAACGCCGCACTGGCCATCGTGGCAGGGGGCCGGGCCGAAACGCTCCGCGGGGGCGTTGCCATCGCCGAGGAGTGTATCGACACCGGGGCCGCTGCCAAAAGGCTCCAAGCCCTGATCGAAATGACCCACAGTTGAGCCAAATCATGATCCTGGATCGAATCATCGCTGCCAAGAAGGAGGAAGTCGAACGGTCCCGAAGGCGCATGCCACTGGCACGCATCGAACAAGCCGCGTGGTCCGCGCCGCCCGCCCGCGACTTCCGGGCCGCCCTGGCCGGACGGGATTGCGCGATCATCGCGGAGGTGAAACGCCGGTCCCCCTCGCGGGGTGTTCTTCAGGAGGGAATCGATCCCGTTCAAGTGGCCGCCGTCTACGAGCACAACGGCGCGGCGGCGGTTTCGGTGCTCACCGACGGGCCGTTCTTCGGCGGCAGCATCGAGGACCTTCGTGCCGTCGGGCGCTCCGTTGGCATCCCCGTCCTGAGAAAGGACTTCATCATTGATCCCTTCCAGATCTACGAGGCCCGGGCCGCGGGGGCAGATTCGCTTCTCCTCATCGCCGGCATCCTTGAACAGGAGCGGCTTCAGGATTTCCTCGGGATTTCAAAATCGCTCGGCATGACGCCCCTCGTGGAGATCCATGGGCGGGAAGACCTCGCCAAGGCCCACGACGCGGGCGCCGAAATCATCGGGATCAACAACCGGGACCTCAGGACATTCCGGACCGACACGGCCAAAACTCTGGAAATGGTGGTCCGGATCCCCGAGGACCGCATCGTCGTCAGCGAGAGCGGCATCGCCACGAGAGACGACATTCGCGGGCTGATGGGTGTGGGCGTTCACGCCTTTCTGGTCGGCGAGGCCCTGATGGCGGCGCCGGATGCCGGGAAAAAGCTGCGGGAGCTCCTGGCGTGCTGACGGAGATCAAGATATGCGGCATCACGAATGTCGAGGACGCCCTTCACGCCGCCGCCTGCGGAGCCGATGCCCTGGGCTTCATCTTCTACACCGGGAGCCCCCGCTGCGTGACGACCGAAGCGGCGGCCCGCATCATCTCCTCCCTGCCGGACAGCGTCGTCCGGGTTGGCGTCTTCGTCAATGAGGCGCCCGAAACGGTGCTCGCGGTCCGCCGGACCTGCGGCCTGGACCGGATCCAGCTCCACGGCGAGGAAACGCCGGAATACTGCCGCCGTTTCCCGAAGGGCGTCCTGATCAAGGCCCTTTCAGGCCGTCCCAAAGATGTCTCCTTTCCCCTGCGGGATTATCCCGTCGTGGCATTCCTTCTCGATGCCGCCGATAAAGGGCGCCGGGGTGGAACGGGAAAGGAAGCCGACTGGGACCTCGCTGCCCGGATCGCCCGCCGGCATCCCCTGATCCTGGCCGGGGGCCTCAACGAGGCTAACATCGAGCGCGCCTTGGCGCGGGTCGGCCCCCGCGCCGTGGACATCAACAGCGGGGTGGAGGCATCACCGGGGAAGAAAGATCCTGACAAGGTCAGGCGAATCATCGAAATCATACGAAGACACACAGCCGGAGGACACGCATGCGAACGTCTGTTCACAAGGGAAACGCCCGGTAAGAGCAGTTGTTGAAACGGATGGTGATTCTGAAATGACAAAGAATAAAAATTATCGAAAACAGTAATTTAAAAGGTATACTTAAAGTGTTTATTTACATTTGTTTTGACATCGGCGAACCGGCCAATCGAACCGCCCGCCATCTGCGGCTTACGCCAGCTTCGACATCAGGATTTCCCGGACGCGCTTCGGGTTGGCCTTGCCGGACGAGGCCTGCATCACCTGCCCGATGAGAAAGCCCAGAGCCTTTCCCTGTCCGGACTTGTAGTCGCTGATCGCCGCCGTGTGGGAGCCGAGCACCTGCTCGACCAGGGTTTCCAGGGATGCGGCGTCGGAGACCTGCCGGAACCCACCCTGCTCGATGATGGCATCGGGTGTTTCGTCGCTTGCGAACAGACGCGAAAGGACTTCCCTGGCCGCATTGGTGTTGATCTCGTCCTTTTCGAGCCGCTGCAGGACGTCGGCGAACCGGTCGGGAGTCAGGGGATTTCCGAAGATCGAAAGCTGCCTCTCCCGCAGCGCCGGCAGATACTGCGTCATTAGCCAGTGGGCGGCCGTGCGCGGCGGGACGGATTTCCGGGTGACGGCCTCGAAATAGTCGGACAATTCCCGGTCTCCTGCCAGCGACGACGCCAGGTCCCTCGGCAGCCCGTAATCGCGCTGAAAGCGGGACGCCTTCACCGCCGGCATTTCGGGCAGTGACCCGCGCATCCGGCCGATCCACTCCTCGGAAACGACGATCTCGGGGACGGACGGATCGGGCACGCAGGGACCCTCGAATTTGCCCCGCATCGGCAGGGTCGCGCCCTTTTCCGGATCCCAGAGCCGGGTGTGCAGGACAATGGCCTCCCCCGCCTTCAGGGAAGCCATCTGCCGTTCGATCTCGTAGGCGATCGCGTCGCCCAGGTGCCGGACGGAATTCATGTTTTTGACTTCTACCTTGGTGTTCATGGCGCTCGTTCCCCGCTCGCGGATGGAGATGTTGGCGTCCACGCGCATCGTGCCGGTCTCCATGCTGCAGTCGGAGCTTCCCACGTAGCGGATCTGGGTCCGAAGGTTACGGGTGAATTCCATGGCTTCGTAGGGGGAGCGGATGTCGGGCTCCGTCACGATCTCCACGAGGGGCGCCCCGGCCCGGTTGAAATCGACCAGACTCACGGGGATCCGGCCCTCGAGCTCGTGGACGAGCTTGGCCACGTCTTCCTCCATGTGGATGTGTCGGATGCGAAGCCGCTTCGTGGCGCCCGCTTCGTCCACGATGTCGAGCCACCCCCCGCGGGCCAGCGGAAAGTGGGCCTGGGAGAGCTGATAACCCTTCGGCAGGTCCGGATAGTAGTAGACCTTCTGGTCGAAGGCGCTACGCTCCTGGATTTCACAGTTCAGCGCGAGGCATGCCAGCGCCGCCTTATCGAGGGCTTCCCGGCTGAAGCGGGGCAGGGCCCCCGGGAGCCACAGGCAGACGGGACAGGTATTCCGATTGGGCTCGTCACCCGGGCGATTCGGGCAATCGCAGAACATCTTCGTCAGGCAGTTGAGCTCCACGTGGATTTCGAGGCCGATGATCGCTTCGTACTGCACGCTCAGGACTCCTTCGTTTTTTTCGATGCCCTTGCCGCGAGGGCAAGCAGCCTTGCATCGCCGAGTCTCGGCCCGATGATCTGCACCCCGGGACAGGCCGGGCCGCCGGGTCCGCCGGCAAGGGACAGGGCGGGAAGGCCCGTCAGGCTGGCGGGCACGGTGAACAGGGCGGCATCGTAGAGGGCGGGGACCGTCGCGGCCTCGAAGGGGTCGAAGTTCCTGCGGACGGCGGGCATCGCCAGCGCGTCCACGGCCCCGAGCAGGCGCTGCATCTCCCGCATCAGGTGGGACCGCAGGCGGCACGCCTTTTCGAACACACCGTATTTCACGAACTGGTAGTAGGCACCCTGGAAGAGGAACGGCTTGATGGCCGGGCCGAAGATCTCCCCCCTGGTTTTCAGGTACATCTCGTTCCAGTTTTTCGCCGACGGCGTCCGGTACCCGAACCGCACGCCGTCGTACTTGCCGGCGGCAGAGGAGGCTTCGACGGAACCGATGACCTGGTGCGCGGTCCGAAAGAGGCCGAAATCCGGCAGGCTCATCTCGACGAGGGTGCAGCCGGCTTCCGCAAAGGCTTCCAGGCGGCGCTGAAAGGCCTGCAGCTCATCGGCCTCGAGGCAGGCCACGCTTTCGTGAATCCATCCCAGGGTGCGGATATCCGGCTGGCGGGAAATGTCGAGAAAGTCCGGAACGTCTTCCTCGGGCATGGAGAAATCCCGCTCGTCCCTGCCGGCAACGGCGGCCAGAACACCCGCGATATCGGACGGCGAGCGCGCCAGCAGGCCGATCGTTTCCATGGAGGGCGTGAGACCGATCAGGCCGTACCGCGACACCAGGCCGTAGCTCGGCTTGTACCCGATGAGCCCCTCTCCGGCCGCCGCGAGCCGCGCCTCGCCGACATGCTCCGTCACCAGGGCGATTTCCACGAGCCCTTCGGCCACAGCCCGCGCCGCCGCGGCGCCTTGCAGGCCCAGGCCCAGTTCGCTCATCCGGGTGCTGCCGGCGACCCGGGCTCCCTGGTCCCGCATCCGCTTCACGACGGTCGCATCCTCGATGGCTTTGAAGCCCTTCAGCGCGAGGCTGCCTGCCTCGGTCGGCCAACCCGCCACGGAGATGTTGGCCTGCACGGAAACGGTCCTCCCCTTGAGAAGACCATCCCCGGAGGCTTCCGAAAGCTCGTCTCGATAGGCAAAGACTCCCGATCCCATCGCTCTCCTTCTCATTCCAGAATGCCGGCCACCTTGAAGTATCGACCCTTCATGGCCGGTGCATTTTCAAACAGGGCCCGCGATTCGGCGTGTGGGGATACCCGGGGCTCCCCCCCCGGCCGAATGCGGCCTTTCGCCGGCACGACGGAAAAAGCGGGCTCCGCATCGGCTTGCCTTTCCTCGATCGCGGCGGCAAGGGCCAGGGCTTCCGCCAGGGCCTCCTCGAGCGCGGGGCGTTCGGGGCCCGTCACCCCGATTCGCGACACCCAGGAAAGGTAATCCAGAAGGTCCTCTTTTTGAGCCGTTCCCGGGAGTTCCCTGTCGACACCGAGGTCGAGAAGCCCGAGTTCACCCAGTTGCTCGCGGCTGACATCGGAGGGTGCCTGCGTCAGGGGGCACTGGGCGCTGCGGTTCTTGGGAAAGGCGATCACTTCCCGAATGGATGAAGCGCCCAGAACCATGGAGACCACACGGTCCATTCCCAGCGCGAGACCGCCGTGGGGCGGGGCGCCGTAGTCGAGTGCACGCAGGAAAAAACCGAATTTTTCCTCCACGGCCTCCCGGGAGAGACCGAGGGCCTGGAAAATTCGGGACTGCAGGACGCGGTCATGGATGCGGATGCTGCCACCCCCGAGTTCCTCCCCGTTGACGACGAGGTCATAAGCCCTGGATTTGAGCCCCAGGAGCTCGTCGCGGTTTTCGGGATCGAAATCCGGCCGATTGGGCGCCGTGAAGGGGTGATGGCTGGATGTCACGCCCTCGTCCGTCGGCTCGAAGAGCGGGAAATCGGTCACCCAGAGGGGTGCGAAGGCCCCGGGCGGGATCATGCCCAGCCGCCCGGCCAAGTGAAGGCGCAACTGTCCCAGGACGGAGTGGACGAGCTCCGGCGACGCATCGGCGATCATGATCAGCACGTCGCCGTTTCCGGCGCCGAACCGTTCGAGGATGGCCGCCTGCTCCCCACGGCTGAAGAACTGGACAATGTTGGATTCCAGCTTCCCGTCGAGGACCCTCATCCAGGTCATCCCCTTGGCGCCCATGGCGGGGACGATTTCCTTGGCATACTCGTTCTGCAGGACATTCTTGCTGAGGCTCGCCGAGTGGCCCTTGATGTTGATCCCCTTGATCCGTCCCCCCCGGTCGAGAATCTGCCGGAAGATGCCGTACCGGGTGTCCCGGAGCAGATCCGTGGCCTCGATGAACCGGAGCCCGAAGCGGGTGTCGGGGCGGTCCGAACCCATCGACTCCATGGCTTCCTGACAGGTCATGCGTGGGAAGGGCCTGGGCAGGGCAATCCCGCCGACGGCGAACATGCGGACCGTCAGCTCCTCCACGAGACCGTAGATGAACTCCTCGTCGATGAATGAGGCCTCGATGTCGAGCTGGGTGAATTCCGGCTGGCGGTTGGGCCGCAGGTCCTCGTCCCGGAAGCAGCGGGCCATCTGGAAGTAGCGCTCGAAGCCGCTGACCATCAGGAGCTGTTTGAAGAGCTGGGGAGACTGGGGCAGGGCATAGAAGCTGCCCTGGTGGATCCGGCTGGGCACCAGGTAATCGCGCGCGCCCTCAGGCGTGCTCTTCGTGAGCATCGGCGTTTCGACCTCCATGAAGCCCTGCTCATCCAGGTAATCGCGGACGCACTTGAAGATGCGGTGCCTCCGGAAAAGATTGTCCTGCATGGAGGGGCGCCGCAGGTCGAGATAGCGGTGCCTGAGCCGCAGCTCCTCGGCGACGGCCTCCGCCTCCCGCTCGCCTGTCGCCGCGGCCTTTTCGGAAACCGTGAACGGCAGCGGGTCCGCGGCGTTCAGGATCTCCATCTCCACGGCAAAGACCTCGACGGTCCCCGTTTCGAGATAGGGGTTTTCCGTGCCGGCAAGGCGCTGCTCCACCCGGCCCCGGACAGCGAGGCAGTATTCGCTCTTCAGCGAGTCGGCGGCCCGGCACAGCTCCGGCGAGCTGCGCTCCGGGCTGAAGACGATCTGAACGATGCCGCTCCGGTCCCGCAGGTGAACGAACAGCACCTCGCCGTGATCCCGCAGGGTATCGACCCACCCGGCCAGCAGCACCTCTCTGCCCGCATCCCCGGGGCGAAGAGACCCGCACCAGACGCGCTTCGTGAAATCCGTTGTTTTTTTCATTTCCCTTCCATTTTGCTACGGGCCGTCGGCGGGTTTCCACGTTCGAGAAGAACGACCGGAAAGGATGCCCGGACCGGGATTCAAGGATCCGGAAACTGAGCCCGGACGAACCTTCCCGCGGCCATCCGCTCCCGCCGCAACGAAAGGGCAAATCCCGCTCTCCCGTAAAGGATTTGCCCGTGTCCGACGTCGTTTTCGTTTCGCAGATCGTTGCGTTTCATCGCTGAAAAGTCAAGGAAAAACGTTACAAAATTGTAACGTCGTCCGAAGGGAAAGCTTGTGGCGGCCGTTGCTTTATCTTGATGCGGCGCGCAAAGCTTCCTCCGAAAACCAACGAGGAAAGCGAGCATCCGCCACTCTTCCTCCTGCTCAAACATCAGGCCCTCCTGAAGAGCAGAAAAGCGGACAATTCATTTGCTACAAAAGCGGACAATTCTATTTGCTCTTGACAGTGCTTATGCCCGCTACCGTGGGGCAGACAGACATGGGACAAAGTTGACCTTAAAGAGGGTGTTGTAAGGCTCGATCCGGGTGAAACAAAGAACAATGGAGCACGAACGCTGTATCTTAATGAGGAATTGCTGAAAGAGATGCGGTTGCTCCATTCAAGAAGGCGTCTTGATTTCCCCTATGTGTTTCATCGAGATGGTCATCGAATCAGAGATTACAGAGGTGTCTGGTGTTCAGCCTGCAAAAAGGTGGGTCTGCAAGTAAAGGATGAAAAGACCGGAAAGTTGAAAGTGGCCCGACTGTTCCATGATTTTCCAAGAACGGCAGTGCGGAACATGGACAGAGCAGGGGTGAATGAAAGGGTAGCGATGGCAGTTTCAGGTCACAAAACGAGGTCCGTTTTTGATCGTTACAACATGATCAGTCAGGCCGATCTGAAAGACGCCATGCAGAAGCAAGAAGCATATCTACGGTTACATAATGGTTACACTCAGGGCATTCCGCCAAACGAAAAGGCCTCCACGGAAAAGAGGCCTAATCGTAAGGTGTTGAATTTACTGGCGGAAGTGCATGGGAATCGAAT
>JAXDBM010000016.1:0-18972 GCA_034678725.1 Syntrophales bacterium
AGAAAAAACTTTATCAGGAGGAAGACCATGACTCGGAAGGATGATAGCAAAGTTATCAGGATCGTGCACCCGATTTGTTGCGGATTGGATGTTCACAAGGAGAGCGTTTCGGCCTGTGTCATTTTTCCCGACAGCACTGGTGAGGAGCAATACGAGATCAAGGTGTTCGGCACATTCACGGACGATCTGACGCGACTGCGGGCCTGGTTGCTGGATCATGATTGTCCGGTGGTGGCGATGGAGAGCACGGGAGTTTATTGGCGCCCGGTGCATAATGTTTTGGAGGAAACGGTTCAAGTGATCTTGGTGAATGCACGGGATATGAGAAACGTTTCCGGCCGCAAGACGGACATTGGAGACAGCAGGTGGATTGCCGGCCTGTTGCGTCACGGCCTTTTGAGGGGGAGTTTCATTCCACCGCAAACGGTGCGACAGTGGCGGGACCTGACGCGGTTGCGCAAGAAGTACGTTCAGTCGGCGGGAGATTACCGGAAACGCACGCACAAGCTTTTTGAATCGGCGAACATCAAGATTGATTCGGTGGTGTCGGATCTGTTCGGCGTGACGGGGCGCAATCTGATGCAATTGCTGGTTACAGACCGGAAACTGACGCTGTCGGATATTCAAACCTGTGTTCGTGGGAAACTCAAGGGGAAAGAAGCGGAGCTGTTTCGATCCATCCAGGGGTTCTTTACCGATCACCACCGGTTCGTTCTCAAGACGATTCTGGAGACGATCAACATGCTGGAGGCGCAGATTGGGGCGCTTGATCATGAGATTCGCCGGGTCATGAAAGAACACGAGCCTCTATTGGATCGCATGAAGGAGGCGCCGGGCATATCCGATGTTTCGTCCTGCGATATCTTGGCGGAAATTGGTCCCACGTTGGACAGCTTCCCTACGGACACGGCGTTGGTATCTTGGAGCGGTTTGTGTCCCGGCAACAATGAGAGCGCGGGAAAGCGCAAGAGCGGTAAGAGTCCCGTCAGAAAGCATCACCTGAAGACCATTATGCTGGAGGTGGCCTGGGCAGCGGTCAAGAAGAAGGGTTCCTACTTCAAGGACAAGTATTACCGACTCAAGGCTCGCCGGGGAGCCAAAAAGGCCATCGTGGCGATTGCCCATCGGATCCTTCTGGGGATTTATCATGTCATCAAAGACGGGGTCGTGTTTCGGGATCTGGGGAAAGATTACCTGACGCTCAGAAACAAATCCCAGAGGGTCTTTCATCTCCGGAAACAGGCGCTTGCCTTGGGATTCGATCTAATCCCTCAAACGGCACAATAAACGTACGTGGTGAAGACACTCATTCTGGAGGTCGATTACGAACTGATGCCTGTGAGCGCGTGAATTAACATGACCGGTCGGCTTTTGCACAACGAATTGTCGGCGCCCTCGTGGCGACCACGAATATAAAAATCAAGATCAAGCTGATTGTTCACAGTGAATGTCTTTAATAATAGAGGATTATTTTCCATTTTCATATAAACCAATTTGTATAAGATGAGATTCTGTTAAGCATAAGGATCATTTTTGTTCAATTTTATTTGCTAAAAATGGCGGCATGGTATAAAGTTTGCTCATAAATGTATCAAAAGTAAATTGAGGTACAAATTTGAGCACTCATAATTACGAAGAACTGGCGGCGCTGCACGCCATTGCCAAGGCCATGGCCCAGCCTTGGGATTTGCGGGATCAGCTCGAGCAGGTCCTCCACGAAATGAACGCACGCCTGGGAATGTCGCGGGGCATGATCTCGCTCCTGGACCGCGACAGCGGCGAATTCTGGCTCGAGGTGGCCCACGGCGTGGACCTGGCCGGGCTGGAAATCTCCTATCAGGCGGGAGAAGGCATCACCGGAAAGGTCGCCCAGACGGGCCGTCCCATGGCCGTCCCCAATCTCGGCAAGGAGGCGCTTTTCCTTGACCGAACCGGCGCCAGGCGTTTTCTGAACCGTGATGAATTATCCTTTCTCTGCGTTCCGATCATGTACGATTCCCGGGTTGTCGGAATCCTGTCCGCCGACAAGGGGGCCAAAAATGTAACAAATTTGGACCGGGAGCTTTCCATGCTGTCCTCCGTGGCGGAACTCATCGCCAAGGCGGTTCATATCCTCGCCCTGGAGGAGGAGAACCGGCGTCTCCGCCGAATTATCAATCAGGGGAAGACGCCTTCCGTCGATATCATCGGGCATTCCAAGGGGATGCAGGAGGTTTTCGGCCTGATCAGCCATGTGGCGGATTCCAGCACGACCGTCCTGATTCTGGGTGACACGGGGACGGGCAAGGAGCTCGTCGCCCGCGCCATTCACACGAACAGTTCCCGCCGTAAGGGTCCGCTGATCCAGGTGAACTGCGCCGCGATCCCCGACACCCTGATCGAAAGCGAGCTTTTCGGACACGAGAAGGGAGCCTTCACGGGCGCCGTGCGGCAGCGGCGCGGACGTTTCGAGGAAGCCCATGACGGGACGATCTTTCTGGATGAGGTGTCGGAACTGTCTGCGGCGGCACAGTCCAAGCTGTTGCGGGTCCTGCAGGAAAAGCAGATCCAGCCTCTCGGTTCATCGCGCGTGATCACGACCAATGCACGCGTGATCGCCGCTACGAACCGGCGTCTGGAGGATTGCATTGCCTCCGGCCAGTTCCGCACGGACCTTTATTACCGGCTCAGCGTTTTTCCGTTGTACCTGCCGCCCCTGAAGGACCGCGGTCACGACATCATCCTGCTGGCCGATCATTTTGTCGTCAAATATGCAAAACAACAAGGCAAGCCGGTCAAGAGGATTTCCACTCCTGTCATTGAAGCGTTTCTGTCGCATCAATGGCCCGGAAATGTACGGGAACTGGAAAACTGCATTGAAAGGGCCGTCCTGCTGGCCGAGGGGGATTCGATTGAAATGATTCATCTTCCTCCGTCGCTGCAGGCGAAAACAAGGGAAGATGACACCAGGGAGGGGGGGCGGCTCAGCACGGTCATTCTGTCGCAGGAGCGCGCCCTGATCCTGGAGGCCCTGAGGGAAACCCGGGGAAACCAGAGCCAGGCGGCGAGGCTTCTGGGAACCACTAAAAGAATCATCCAGTACAAGATTCAAAAGCTCGGCATCGATCCTTCGAATTTCCGCCCGAAAAACCGGAACGTTCAGGAAAACAACAGAACGGTATTATGATGTAACAATTTTGTATCATTTAAAACACAAAAATTACAATTATGTTGCTCGTGAAATTTTTTTTCGACCCGGCATTCCCGGGATTTCAAGGCTGAACGGGTCGTGTTGGAGAATCGAAAATGTGGCATGTTTTTCGCTTTAGAAAGCTAACCCGCTGAAACCGGCGTCACGGATCGATTGAAGCGGGCATTGCGAAAGAAAGGATTTTTTCATGTGCCGTTTATTTGCCATCACCAGCCGGGAACCCCTTTCCCCGATGACGGCGATACACGCCCTGAACGTCATGAAGGAAGGCCATGACGGCTCCGGTGTGGGCCTGTTCCTGACCGATCTGGGCGGCAGCTTCGAGCGATTCAAGGGGGCGCCCATCCTGTCCGGAATTTTTTCCAACGAGGGGATCCGGACCCTGGACCGCTACATGATGGAGCTGGACTTCATGGTGAAATACAAGCTGTCCATCCGGCCGGGCGCGGCCCCTCCGCCCGGCACACCGAAGCGGGACAACTACCTGATCCGCGTGTACGACTATCCGCCGGACTGGCAGTCCCTGTCGCAGGAGGAAATCGAACACCGGCTTCTGCTGACCCGAATGAAGCTCAGGCTGATGGGGGAGGCGGACGGATCCATGATGGTGTTCAGCTTCTGGCCCGACGTCATCATGATCAAGGAGGTCGGCGATCCCCTGACCCTGGCCGAATACCTGGGCCTGGACAATGAGGAGCTTCAGGCCCGGATCATCCTCGCCCAGGGACGCCAGAATACGAATTACGCCATCGACATTTACGCATGCCATCCCTTTTTCATCCAGGGCTTTTCCACCATGACCAACGGGGAAAATACGGCCTTTGTGCCGATCCGCGAGTTCCTTACGTCCCGGAATTATCCCGGCTACACGGGCTACCAGTCCGATTCGGAGGTCTTCACCCACATTCTGCACTATACGCAGAAAAAGCTGGGAATGGGACTGGACATGTACAAGCACATCCTGACGCCCCTGAAGGACGAAGAGCTGAACCGGCATCCCAACGGGCAGAAGCTCCGCCATGTCAAGCACGGTTGCCGTCCCCTGATCATCGACGGCCCCAATTGCGTCATCGGCTGTCTGCCGGACCGGTCGGTCTTCATGGTCCAGGACAGCAAGAAATTGCGCCCCGGCGTCGTGGGCGGCGGGGCGGGCATGTTTGCCTTTTCTTCTGAGATGTGCGGCCTGGACGCCGCCATCCCGGCCCGCAACAAGAGCGAGGATTTTCAGCCCATGAAGTACGACACGGTGATGGTCCCGCCAAACCGGCAGGAGGTGGTGCGATGGAATCAATGGGAGCGATAACCCCCTCGACACTGAGCCGCAGTGATCTTCCCTGGCAAATTGCCTGGAGCCGGGAGAAGTGCACCCTCTGCGGCCGGTGCACCGCCGTGTGCCCCGTCCGCGCCATCGAGCCGGGGGTCTTCCGAAAAAGGACCGTTCAGGTTCCCGTCGGCCTGGCGGAGAAGCCCGGCAATCTGTACAGCGTCTACCACGGCATTGAACAACGGACGGATCCGGCGCACGCCTGCATCGGCTGCGGCATGTGCGACCTGGTTTGCCCCAACGGGGCCATCCGGCCGGTCCGAAGCGTGGAAACGGACAAGCTCCGATTCCACAACAACCCCGGCGGCGTCCCTCGCCGCAGAGGCGGGCGGCGCAACGACCCCCGCAGCATCCTCGACGAGATCAAGTTCGTTCGCATCTCCATGCTCACCGACCCCGCGCTGGATGCGGGACGGCACGACTTCGAGCTGCGGACCCTGCTCGGACGGATTCTCCCCGCGGAGGAGCTGGTCGGAACGACCGGCAATCACGGCTGGATTCCACCGGTCCGGGAAATCTATCCCCTCATCATCGGCAGCATGTCCTTCGGCGCCCTTTCTCCCAACATGTGGGAGGGCCTGCAGATGGGCGTGGCCTACCTGAACGAGGAGCTGCACATGCCCGTGCGGATCTGCACGGGGGAAGGCGGCTGCCCGCCGCGACTGCTGCGCTCCCGGTTCCTGAAATACGTCATCCTCCAGATCGCCAGCGGCTATTTCGGTTGGGACGAGATCATCCATGCTCTGCCGGAGATGAAGGAGGACCCCTGTGCCATCGAGATCAAGTACGGACAGGGGGCGAAACCCGGCGACGGTGGCCTTCTCATGTGGTACAAGGTGAACAAGCTGATCGCCGCCATTCGCGGGGTTCCCGCCGGTGTCAGCCTGCCCAGCCCACCCACGCACCAGACCAAGTATTCGATCGAAGAGTCGGTTGCCAAGATGATCCAGTCCATGTCCATGGCCTGGGGGTTCCGGGTTCCCGTCTATCCGAAAATTTCGGCGACGAGCACGAGCCTGGCCGTCCTCAACAACCTGACGCGGAACCCCTATGCGGCCGGGCTGGCCATTGACGGCGAGGACGGGGGGACCGGTGCCGCCTACAACGTATCCATGAACCACATGGGACACCCGATTGCCAGCAACATCCGGGACGCCTACCTGAACCTGGTGAAGATTGGCCGGCAAAACGAGATTCCGCTGTTTGCCGGCGGCGGGATCGGAAAGAACGGCAACCTGGCCGCGAACGCCGCTGCGCTGATCATGCTCGGGGCCAGCGGCGTTCAGATCGGGAAGTACATCATGCAGGCCGCCGCCGGCTGCCTCGGATCCGAGACGGACCGCTGCAATGTCTGCAACATCGGACTCTGCCCCAAGGGCATCACCTCCCAGGATCCGCGGCTGTACCGGCGCCTCGATCCCGAGATGGTGGCCCAGCGGATGGTGGATGTCTATCTGAGCTTCAATACTGAGCTGAAAAAGATTCTGGCGCCGCTGGGCCGTTCCACCTCCCTGCCCATCGGCATGTCCGACGCCCTGGGCATCGCGGACGGCCGTGCCGCCGAGCGGTTGCAGATCCGCCATGTGATCTAGAAGGAGCCTGGAGAATGCTGTACAAACCGACCATGATCATCACCGGCCTGAAAACAGGCGTCCGAGTGGAATCGCGGGACCTCGAGGCGGCGATTCAGAAGGCGGTCGAGGACGGACACCGCTGCATCGAAGTCCACGCCTACGGCCAGCACGGCGTTGGCGGACGACTCTGGAAGGCGGGAAAAAAGGACGAGCTTCTGATCCGCATCCTCGGCTCTTCCGGACAGCGCGTCGGCGCGATGGGCTTTCCCGGCACGACCATCGACGTTTTCGGTCCCGTCTCGGATGATGTGGGCTGGCTCAATGCCGGCGCCCGCATCGTCGTTCGCGGCAATGCCACCAACGGAGCCGGAAACGCCATGGCCCAGGGCAAGATCTATGTGGCGGGCGACATCGGCGCCCGCGGCATGACGATGACGAAGCACAACCCCCGCTTCGAAGCGCCGGAGCTCTGGGTTCTGGGGAGCACGGGGGATTCCTTCGCCGAATTCATGGCCGGCGGCACCGCAGTGGTCTGCGGTTACGATACGCCCCGCTTCGAAAATGTTCTGGGTTACCGCCCCTGCGTCGGCATGGTCGGGGGGCGCATCTTCTTCCGGGGGCCCCATCAGGGATTCAGTGAAGAGGACGCGAAGCTGACCTTCCCCGACGACGGGGAATGGCAGTGGCTTCGGTCGAACATGGAGGCGTTCCTCAAGGCCATCGGACGCACGGAACTCTATTCGGTGCTGATCTCGGACCGCGGCGCTTGGCAGATCCTGGTTGCCCGGAAACCCTACGAGAAGGTCGGGCAGCCCGTCCGGACCATGGGCGAGTTCATCCGGAATGTCTGGGACCGGGAACTGGGCCAGGGCGGCCTGATCGGCGATCTGACGGATATTCCCCGGAGTGCCGTCGATGTCGTCGCCACCGGCGCACTGCGGCGCTACATCCCCCTCTGGGAAAACGAGAAGCATCTTCCCCCCTGCCAGGCCCACTGCCCCACGGGCATTCCCGTTCAGAAACGCTGGAGCCTGATTCGCAAGGGCCGCATGGACGAGGCGGTGAACCTCGCCCTCACCTACACGCCTTTCCCCGCCACGGTCTGCGGCTATCTGTGCCCGAGCCCCTGCATGCAGAGCTGCACGCGGCAGATCGCGTCTTTTCCCTCGCTGGACGTGGCGGCCCTGGGAAGGGCTTCCCTGGAGGCGGCCGCGCCATCGCCGGCGCCTTCCACAGGGAAAACCGTGGGCGTGATCGGCGGCGGCCCCGCGGGCCTTTCCGTGGCCTGGCAGCTCTGGATGATGGGCCATTCCCCGGTCATCTACGAGATCCGGGAACGGCTGGGCGGGAAAATCACCGACAGCATTCCGAAAACGCGGATCCCCGAAGAAATTGTCGGACACGAATTGGATCGCGTCCGGGAAAGGATCGAGCACATCTTTCTGAAGAAATCCCCGACCCGCAAGGATTTCCAGAAAATCAGGGCCAGGCATGACTTTGTCGTCGTCGCCGCCGGGGCGCAGAAGCCCCGCATGATCCCGGTCCCGGGCCGCGAACGTGCGCTTTCCGCTCTGGAATTCCTCCGCGCGAGCCGGGAGGACCGGATTCAGGTGGGGCCGCGCGTCGTGATCATCGGGGCCGGGAATGTGGGCTGCGACGCCGCCACGGAAGCGGCCAGGCTGGGAGCCGTGGAGATCACCCTGGTGGACATCCAGGAGCCGGCGTCGTTCGGCATCGAGCGAAAGCATGCCGAGGCTGCAGGCGCCCGATTTCTCTGGCCGCGGACCACCAAGGCCATCACCGAAGAGGGCGTGCTGCTGTCCGGTGGGGAACTGCTGCCCGCCGACACGGTCATCATGTCCGTCGGCGACGCGCCGGATCTCGGCTTTCTTTCCGAGGACATTGTCCTCGAGAGAGGCTTCGTCTCCGTCAATGAGCGATACCAGAGCAGCGACCCGCAGGTTTTCGCCATCGGCGACGCCGTGCGGCCCGGGCTTCTCACCGATGCCATCGGCGCCGGGCGTATTGCCGCGCGGGCCATTGACGACGTGCTGAGGGGCCGTCAGGAAATCTACGATCAGCTCCCGGTCATCGAGCCCGCCCGGGTCCGTCTGGAGTATTACGATCCGCGCCTGGCCACGGCGGGAGACATTGGCGCCTGTTCCACGCAATGCGCATCCTGCGGCGCCTGCCGGGACTGCGGCCTCTGCGAAACGCTCTGCCCTGGCAACGCCATTTCACGCCGCGCCCTGGAGGGAGATGCCTACGAGTACATCGTGGACGGCGACAAGTGCATCGGCTGCGGCTTCTGCGCCGGGGCCTGCCCCTGCGGGATCTGGGAGATCGTGGAAAACGCGCCCCTGGAATAGCCGGGGGCAGTATTGAGGGAATGGATATCATGAATGAAAAAATGACAGAAAGAGAGGTTCACCATGTTTGAGTGCAAGACAAAGAAGGATGTCCTGAAGGCGGTGAAGGATCACAATGTCAGCTTCGTGCAGTTCTGGTTCACGGATGTCCTGGGGATGCAGAAGGTTTTCAGCATCACGCCCTCGGAGTTGGAAGAGGGCATCGAGGAGGGAATGGGCTTCGACGGGTCGTCGATCGAGGGATTTGCGCGCATTGAGGAGAGCGACATGATCGCCATGGCCGATCCGACGACCTTTCAGATGATCCCCTGGCGGCCGACCGATCGGCCGGTGGCCCGAATGATCTGTGATATCCTGAACCCGGACGGGACCCCCTATGAGGGGGATCCCCGCTATGTCCTGAAGCGGACGATCAAGAAGGTCGCCGACCAGGGCTACACCTATTTCGTGGGGCCGGAGCTGGAGTTTTTCTATTTTCAGAACGAGAAGGGGACGGAAATCCTCGACCAGGGTGGGTACTTCGACGGCCTCCCCGTCGACCGGGCCACGGACCTGCGCCGCCAGACGATCTTCGCGCTGCAGGACCTGGGGATCCGGGTGGAATACTCGCACCACGAGGTGGCGCCCAGCCAGCACGAAATCGATCTCCGCTACGACGAGGCCCTGCGGATGGCCGACAAGGTGATGTCCTACCGAACGGCCGTCAAGGAAATCGCCCGTCAAAACGGCGTTTACGCCACGTTCATGCCGAAGCCTATCTTCGGCCAGAATGGGAGCGGCATGCACACCCACCAGTCCCTTTTCAAGGGCGGCAAGAACGCCTTTTTCGACGGAAAGGACAAATACAACCTGTCCAAAATGGCAAAATGCTACATCGCCGGCCTGATGGTGCACGCCCCGGAAATCACCGCAGTCTGCAACCAGTGGGTGAACTCCTACAAACGGCTGGTGCCGGGCTACGAGGCGCCGGTGTATGTCTCCTGGGCCAGGCGCAACCGCTCCGCCATGATCCGGGTGCCCATGTACAAGCCGGGCAAGGAAAAGGCCACACGCATCGAGTACCGGTCGCCCGACCCGGCCTGTAACCCCTACCTGGCCTTTGCGGTCATGCTGGCCGCGGGGATGAAGGGAGTGGAGAAGGGATACAAACTGCCCGATCCGGTGGAAGAGGATATTTTTGAAATGGACGAGAAGGCCCGCGAAAAGGCCGGGATCGTATCCCTGCCGGGCAGCCTTCATCAGGCCATGACCCTGACGGAGAAGAGCAGGCTCGTTCGGGAGACACTGGGCGATCACATCTTCGAGAAGTTTCTGGACAACAAAAAGCTGGAGTGGGACCGCTTCCGGACCCATGTCAGCCAGTTCGAGCTCGACCGCTATCTGCCGATCCTGTGAGGGGGCCGGTCTTTGGCGGTTTCACAGATCAGGACCTTTCCCGGCCAAAGGGGGGATTCATTGACACGATTCAGTGCAGGGATCGGGCTGCAGACCGAACCGGGCCCGGTCGGAAACGAACGCGAATGACCCTGCCATTTTGGGGGAGTTGAACCTT
The DNA here is from genome assembly GCA_034678725.1 of Syntrophales bacterium. Taxonomy (GTDB): domain Bacteria; phylum Desulfobacterota; class Syntrophia; order Syntrophales; family Fen-1087; genus JAXDBM01. The sequence goes on from JAXDBM010000016.1 coordinate 10,010, forward strand.
GTCCCTGCTCAAACAACAACCGCCCGCGCTGCTGGTCCTTGAGGACGGGAACGTTTTCCAAGGCCTTGCCTTCGCCGGAAGGGGAGAGGTCCTGGGGGAGGTGGTCTTCAACACCGGCATGACCGGCTACCAGGAAATCCTCACCGACCCCTCCTACAAGGGCCAGATGGTGGCCATGACCTATCCCCTGATCGGCAACACGGGGATCAACGACGAGGACATGGAATCCGGGGGCATCCACCTGGAGGGGCTGATCGTCCGGGAGTATCAGGATTTTCCGAGCAACTGGCGGAGCCGCCGGACCCTGAAGGCCTTTCTGGAGGCCAGGGGCAAGCTGGGTGTGGAAGGGGTGGATACCCGGGCCCTCACCCGCCGGCTGCGGTTGCAAGGCGCCATGCGGGGAATCCTGACGACGGAAACCCGTGACGTGGATACCCTGCTTGCACGGGTCCGCTCCTATCCGGGCCTGGTGGGCCGGGACCTGATCCGGGAAGTGACCTGCCGAAGACCCTTCCGCTGGAAAGATGGTGGGCCGAAATCCATGCGGGGCGCGAAAAAGAGGCGGAGCGACGGCCCGCTACGCGTCGTCGTCATCGACTGCGGCGTCAAATACAACATCCTGCGGCATCTCGAAGCGCGGGGCTGCGAGATCACCGTGCTGCCCGCGACGGCGACCGGCGAGGAAATCCTGTCCCGGCAGCCGGACGGCGTCCTCTTTTCCAACGGTCCCGGCGACCCGGCCGCCCTCCCTTATGTGGTCGCCGCGGCCCAAGGGGTGCTGGGCAGAATTCCGCTGTTCGGCATCTGCCTCGGCCACCAGATCCTCGGCCAGGCCCTCGGCGGGAAAACCGGCAAGCTGAAATTCGGACACCACGGCATCAACCAGCCCGTCAAAAACCGGGCGACCGGTCGGGTGGAAATCACGTCCCAGAACCATGGATTCCATGTGCTTCCGGAATCCCTGCCCGCGGGGCCGGATCTGTCCCACGACAACCTGAACGACTGCACGTCCGAGGGCATTGACTGCCCGGATCTCGATGCCTTCAGCGTCCAGTATCACCCCGAGGCGGCGCCCGGCCCCCACGATGTCGATTACCTGTTCGACCGCTTCGTCGAACGGATGACCCTGGCAAAGGAGAAGCGGCCATGATCCTGATCATTGACTTCGGCTCCCAGTACAACCAGCTCATCGCCCGGCGGGTGCGCGAGCACCATGTCTACTGCCAGATCGAGCCGCCGGACATCGGCTTCGACAGGATCGAGGCGCTGCGGCCGGAGGGCATCATCCTCTCCGGCGGCCCGGCCAGCATCTACGAAAAGGGGAGTCCGCGCGTGGATCGGAGAATCTTTGATTTGAATATTCCCGTTCTCGGGATCTGCTACGGCCTGCAATTCATGATGGACGCCCTGGGCGGTGAAGTGATCCGGTCGGAAAGGCGGGAGTACGGTTTCGCCGAGCTGCGGATCCGGACCCCGGAGGGGATCTTCAGCGGCGTCCGGAGGGACACCCGGTGCTGGATGAGCCACGGGGACATGATCGGCCGGCTGCCGAAGGGTTTCCGGGTGACCGCTTCCACACCCAGCACGAATGTCGCCGCGGCGGAGCATCCGGTAAGACGTTTCTACGGCCTTCAGTTTCACCCGGAGGTGGTCCACACGCCCGAGGGGAAGCGGATGCTCGGGAATTTCCTGTTCCGGATCTGCGGCTGCCGGAAGACCTGGACGATGAAATCCTTCGCGCGGGATGCCGTGCAGGAAATCCGCGAACAGGTCGGAGACGGCAAGGTGATCCTCGGATTGAGCGGCGGCGTGGACTCTTCCGTGGCGGCCGTCCTGCTTCACCAGGCCATCGGCCGTCAACTGCACTGCGTTTTCGTGGACAACGGCGTGCTCCGGGAAGGGGAGGCCCGCAAGGTCCGGGACGTTTTCCGGAAGCACTTTCACATCAACCTGCGCTATGCCCGGGCGGGAAAGCTTTTCCTGGACCGTCTGAAGGGCGTCGGGGAGCCGGAGCGGAAAAGGAAGATCATCGGCCGCACCTTCATCGAGGTCTTCGAGAAGGAGGCCCGGCGCATTCAGGGGGTCCGGTTCCTTGCGCAAGGCACGCTCTATCCCGATATCATCGAGTCCCGGTCGGCCTTCGGCGGGCCCAGCGCCGTGATCAAGTCCCACCACAACGTGGGCGGCCTGCCCAAGAAGATGCACCTGTCTCTGGTGGAGCCGCTCCGGCACCTCTTCAAGGACGAGGTCCGTCTCCTCGGCAGGGAACTGGGCATGTCCGACGAGCTGGTCTGGCGCCAGCCCTTCCCCGGGCCGGGGCTGGCCATCCGGATCATCGGCGAGGTCACGGCAAAGCGCCTCGGCATCCTGCGCAAGGCCGACGTGATCCTCATGGACGAGATCCGCGCGGCCAACCTGTACCGCCGGCTGTGGCAGTCCTTCGCCGTTCTCCTGCCGGTCAAGAGCGTGGGCATCATGGGGGACCAGCGGACGTACGAAAACATCCTGGCCATCCGGGCCGTCACCAGCGACGATGCCATGACGGCGGACTGGGCCAGGATTCCCCATGACCTGCTGGGCCGGATCGCCAACCGGATCATCAACGAGGTCCGGGGCGTGAACCGGGTGGTCTACGACATCAGCTCCAAGCCCCCCAGCACGATCGAGTGGGAATAGAGGTAAGGTTCGGTAACACTTTCCCAATTCGAAAGCGGGGAAGCGGCAAGAGGACGGATAAGGAATCGGAAGGAAGATGCCGAAGCGGACGGACATCAAGAAAATCCTGATCATCGGCTCGGGCCCGATCATCATCAGCCAGGCCTGCGAGTTCGACTATTCCGGAACCCAGGCCTGCAAGGCGCTGAAGGAGGAGGGCTACGAGGTGGTCCTCATCAACAGCAATCCGGCCACGATCATGACGGACCCGGAGACTGCGGACCGGACTTACGTCGAGCCCATCACGCCGGAGGCCGTCGCCCGGGTCATCGCCCGGGAGCGCCCGGACGCGCTCCTGCCGACGCTGGGGGGGCAGACCGGCCTCAACACGGCCGTGGCCGTGGCGGAGAGCGGCGTGCTGGCCCGGTACGGCGTGGAGATGATCGGGGCCTCCCTCGAGGTCATCCACAAGGCCGAGGACCGCGAGAAGTTCCGGGAGGCCATGAAGCGGATCGGCCTGCGCGTGCCCGAAAGCGGTTTTGCCCGGACCCTGGACAAGGCCTTTGCCGTCGCCGCCGGGATCGGCTTCCCCGTTATCATCCGCCCCTCCTTCACCCTCGGCGGGACGGGCAGCGGCGTCGCCTACAACCGGGAGGAGCTGGCCGTCATCGCGAAAAGCGGGCTGGACGCGAGCATGATCCACGAAATCATGCTGGAGGAGTCGGCGCTGGGCTGGAAGGAGTATGAGCTGGAGGTCATGCGCGACCGGGCCGACAACGTGGTCATCATCTGCTCCATCGAGAACCTCGACCCCATGGGCGTGCACACCGGCGAGTCCATCACCGTCGCGCCCGCCCAGACCCTGACGGATGTCGAATACCAGCGCATGCGGGACGCGGCCATCGCCATCATGCGAGAGATCGGCGTGGAGACGGGCGGGTCGAACGTCCAGTTCGCCGTGCACCCGGAGACCGGCGAGATGATCGTCATCGAGATGAACCCCCGGGTTTCCCGCTCATCGGCCCTGGCCTCCAAGGCGACGGGCTTCCCCATCGCCAAGATCGCCGCCAAGCTGGCCGTCGGCTACACGCTGGACGAAATCCCCAACGACATCACCAAGGAGACGATGGCCTCCTTCGAGCCGACCATCGATTACGTCGTCACCAAGATTCCCCGCTGGACCTTCGAGAAATTTCCCGAGGCGGAGGACGTCCTGACGACGTCCATGAAGTCGGTGGGGGAGACCATGTCCATCGGACGGACCTTCAAGGAATCTCTGCAGAAGGCTGTCCGGTCGCTTGAAACCGGCCGGTTCGGCATCGTCGAGGCGGTTCCCCGGCGGATCCGTGAGTCCCGGGACCTGATCGCCGGCCGGCTGAAGACCCCGAACTCCCTGCGCCTTTTCTACATCGCCGCCGCCTTTCATCAGGGGATGACCCTGACCGAGCTTCAGGAGATCACCCGGATCGATCCCTGGTTCCTGGAGCAGATCCGGCAAATCGTGGAAGCGGAGCAGCAGCTCGCGGAATCAGCCCCCTCGGACGAGCTGCTGCGGGAGGCGAAGCGGTGGGGCTTCTCCGACCGCCGCCTGGGCGAGCTCTGGAAAACCGGGGAAGGGGACATCCGCAGGCGGCGCTTCGAACGGGGAATCCAGCCGGTTTACAAGCTGGTGGACACCTGCGCCGCGGAGTTCGAGGCCTACACGCCCTACTATTATTCGACCTACGAACGGGAGAACGAGGCGCGCCCCTCGGACCGGCCGAAGGTCGTCATCCTGGGCGGCGGCCCCAACCGGATCGGCCAGGGCATCGAGTTCGACTACTGCTGCGTGCACGCCTCTTTTGCGCTCCGCGAGGAGGGCTACGAGAGCATCATGGTCAACTCGAACCCGGAGACGGTGAGCACCGACTACGACACGTCGGACAAGCTCTTTTTCGAGCCGGTGACGCTGGAGGACGTCCTGCACATCCTGGACGCGGAGAAGCCGATGGGCGTGATCGTCCAGTTCGGCGGACAGACCCCGCTCAATCTGGCCCGGGGCCTGGAGGCCGCCGGGGCGCCGATCCTCGGCACATCGCCCGACGCCATCGACCGGGCGGAGGACCGGAAGCGCTTTCAGGAGATCGTTCACAGGCTGAACCTGAGGCAGCCCGACAACGACACGGCCATGGATGTGGCCGACGCCGTCCGGTCCGCAGAGCGGATCGGCTACCCGGTCGTCGTGCGCCCTTCTTACGTCCTGGGCGGCCGGGCCATGGAGATCGTCTACGACACGGAGGCCCTGCGGCGCTTCATGGAAACCGCGATCCATGTCTCCCCGGGCCATCCGATCCTCATCGACAAGTTTCTGGAGGACGCCATCGAAGTGGACGTGGACGCCATCAGCGACGGTACGGACACGGTGGTGGCAGGCATCATGGAGCACATCGAGGAGGCCGGAATCCACTCCGGGGACAGCGCCTGTGCGCTCCCGCCCATTACCTTCCCGCCGGAGCTGCTTCGGGAGATCGAGGAGCAGACCCGGCGGATTGCCGGAGAACTCGGGGTCGTCGGGCTCATGAACATTCAGTATGCCGTAAAGGACGGCGTCCTGTACGTCCTCGAGGTCAATCCGCGGGCATCCCGCACTGTGCCCTTCGTAAGCAAGGCCATCGGCGTCCCGTTGGCCAGGCTGGCGACCAAGGTCATGATCGGGAAGACCCTTCGGGAGCTGGGCTTTACCGAAACCGTCCGTCCGGCGCATGTCTCCGTCAAAGAGGCGGTGTTCCCCTTCAGCCGTTTTCCGAATGTGGACATCCTTCTCGGACCGGAGATGAAATCCACCGGGGAGGTCATGGGCATCGACCGTTCCTTCGGTATGGCCTTCGCCAAGTCGCAGATGGCGGCGGGATTCAGGCTGCCGAAGGAGGGAAGGGTGTTCGTCAGCGTGCATGACCGGCACAAGGACAGCATCGTCCCCGTCGCCGACGCCTTTCGAAGGATGGGCTTCGAGATCTGGGCAACGCGCGGCACGGCTGCGCGGCTGGAGCGGTCCGGAGTCCGCGCCCGGACGGTGCTCAAGGTCAGTGAAGGCCGCCCCCACGTGGTGGACTACATCAAGAACGGGGACATCCAGGTCGTCATCAACACGACGGTGGGCCGCCAGTCATCCCGGGATGCCTACCATATCCGCCGGGGCGCGCTCCTGTACAACCTGCTCTACACGACGACCATAGCCGGGGCGCGGGCGCTTGCCGAGGCCTTCCAGGCCCTTCAGCGGGGGGACTGGAGCGTGGCGCCGCTGCAGGAGTACCATGCGCAGACCCCGCGTATGTGAGAGGAAAAAAGCCCATGCGCCGCCCGCGGGCGGATGAAGACGGCCGGGCGGGGATCGGTGCCGTTTTTTGCGGAGGCATCGAGGAGGATCGGTAAGGTGTGATGGAAAGGGATCAATACAACGAAACGGTTGGCAGGCCGCGGGAGGAGTGCGGCGTCTTTGCCGTCTACGGGCACGACGAGGCGGCCAGGGTGGCCTTCTTCGGGCTCTTTGCCCTGCAGCACCGGGGCCAGGAGAGCGCCGGCATCGCCGCCGCGGACGGCTGCCGAATCCTGGAGCGCAAGGGGATGGGTCTGGTCTCCGAAGTGTTTCGTGAGGACACGCTCTCCAGACTGCCCGGCCGAATGGCCATCGGCCATGTCCGCTACTCCACGACGGGATCTTCCGTCATCTCCAACGCCCAACCCTTCCTGGCGCATCACGGCGACGAGTACTACGCCCTGGGCCACAACGGGAACCTGATCAATGCCCGCGAGCTGCGGGCGGAGCTGGAGGACCGGGGATCCATCTTTCAGTCCACCATGGACAGCGAAGTTATCATTCACCTCATGGCGCCGCACCTGAAAATCGGCTTTGAGGCGGCCCTCGTCTATGCGCTCGGGCGTATTCAGGGCGCTTACAGCCTGGTCATGATGACCCGCGGCAAGGTGGTCGCCGCCCGCGATCCGCGCGGCTTCAGGCCCCTCTGCCTGGGCGCGTTCAACGGGGGGTGGGTGGTCGCCTCGGAAACCTGCGCCCTGGACCTCGTGGGGGCCAGATACGTCCGGGACGTGGAGCCCGGCGAGATCATTGTCATCGATGAGTCAGGGGTGCAGAGCCTGACGCCCTATCCCCGGGTGAAGCCGGCCCACTGCATCTTCGAGCTGATCTATTTCGCCCGCCCGGACAGCCAGATCTTCGGGGAAAATGTATACCTCTGCCGGAAGCGCCTCGGCCACGGCATGGCCCGGGAGTACCGGCCGGATGTCGACCTCGTCATGCCCTTCCCGGATTCGGGCAACTACGCCGCCCTGGGGTATGCCGAGGAGAGCGGGCTGCCCTTCGAGATGGGGATGATCCGAAACCATTACGTGGGCCGTACCTTTATCCAGCCGACGCAGGCCATGCGGGATTTCGGCGTACGCGTCAAGCTGAACCCCGTGCGGCCGCTCCTCTCCGGCAAGAAGGTCCTCATTGTGGAGGATTCCATCATTCGAGGGACGACCAGCCGGAACCGCGTCCGGAATCTGCGGGAAAACGGCGCCACCGAGATTCACATGGCGGTGAGCTGCCCGCCCACGCGGCACCCCTGCCCCTACGGGATCGACTTTTCGTCGAAGGGCGAGCTGATCGCCGCGCAGAAAGGCGCCGAGGCCGAGATCGCCGAATTCATCGGACTCGATTCCCTTCATTATCTGAGCCTCGAAGGGATGGTCGCCGCAACGGGCATGAAACCGGACCATTTCTGCCTGGCCTGCTACTCCGGCAACTATCCCCTCCCGCCGCCCAAGGACATCGGGAAGTTCTGCTTCGAACAGCAGGAGATGCCCGGCCTGTTCTGATTGTCGGTATTCTTGCACTGAACAAGCGCCGGGAAACCGCCGGGCCGCTGCATCCTTCCAAGCCATTTTTCCATTCATACGGACGATGCATTGGTGACCTTCCCCGTTTGTTTTGAGATGAGCGATTCCACGATGACAGCAGGTGACACAAACTGCCCGTCCAGCGACTGTGAAAGAAAAGCCTGAAGTATTGTCAGCGGTCAAACCCGCAGGATTTGCGGGCTGCAATGGATCAAAGGAACGAGGACTGCGGCTAATGGAACGGTTTCATTTCAACGATGCGGATGAGATCGACCTTCATCGTCTGTGTATATCCGAGATTGCAGGGCAGATCCGGAAATGTCTGCTGAACGATGCGGATGTTGTTCAGCTTGAGGTCCGGAGGCGGGGTCGGGAAATCATACATTGCGAACAGTTCGTAGATATTATCCGCGTTGATATGGCCGGGATCGAGGTAGAAAGAGCCGACATAGGGAGAGGGATTATACAGGAACTGATCGCCCACGGAGTACTGCAATACATATCCGTGACTGAAGTAAAACTCCACCGTCTGGTAGGCCGTTGCGTAACCGGATGCCGGAGGAACAGGGTTGACGGACATCTCGTCCACGCTGATCTGAAGATACGAATCTTTTGTAATCTCAACGGGGAAAACATATCTGCCGGTGCTGCCGTCAAATGGGTTGTATACATCGCCCGATAAATTGTGGTAGCCGATCAGGGCCACATTGCAATGGGGGGAACTGTAACCCCCCGACGACGGATCGCAGGAAGGCTTGGCGTATCGCGTATTGGTCATGATCAAGCTTCCCCCGTTCTCGGGATCGACAATGTCCGTCGCCCTCCCGGCTTCGTCCGGACAGGAGATGGGATCGGAACAGGACAAATTATTGCAGAACTTCGAATCCGCCACCCCGCCCGCAGCGTCGTGGCTCATGTACCACACGGGATGATCGCCCCGGGGGGCTGTCATCCATTCCTCATCGAACATGATCGATAACGAAGGCGTGAAGTGCTTGCCGATGACGGCGCCGGAGATGCTGATCTGTCCCGGCGTGCCGGAAGGGAGCATGGTTTCGTTCCCGAGCGTGCCGACGTAGGCAAGGGTGAATGCAACACGGGGATAGTCTTTTTTCCAGATCGGCGCGCCCTGTGTCTGATCCAGGTTGTCGAAGACAATCGTCGCCTCATGTTCGTCATCGTCAATCGCATTGCCGTTTCCGTCCTTCCCGTAGGGCAGATCCTTCGGCAACAATACGCAATATGGGTATCGCCCCCATACCTCGCCCGAACCGTCGGAAGACGCATAACGCCACGAAAGCATCAGGCAGCCGCTCTGGCCGTCGCCCTTCATCGTCTCCCCAGTGGGCGTGACATTCCGGACGGTGACGTGCAGCGCCTGCAACTTCTCATTTCGATCATCAAAGACGGGAATCTCCGCCACCTCCATC
>JAXDBM010000017.1:0-38128 GCA_034678725.1 Syntrophales bacterium
ACCGGGGGCTGTCTTGCCCCGCTGGGCCGCCATGGGAGACGGCCCGGCCTCTTCGGATTTCGGCTCCTGCCCGGCGAGCGCCCAGATGATCCGGTCCCGCTCCGTAGCGTCTTTCACCGTCTTCAGCCTGTTGATGAGTTTCTTTCGCTCTGCTTCGCTCAATAGCATATCCAGCCTCCTGCCTGCGCCGGCGACCGTCTACAGGTCCTCTTTGCCCGTCGTTTCCTCGATGTCGATCCGCACGACCCCGGTGACGGCCAGTTTCTCCTCGGAAAAGTCCCCGTACCCGCCTTCCGGCTGGTATTTTTCCATAAGGCCTTTCAAGGCATGGACCCGCTCGAACCGGTCCTCGACCAGGGCCGCCCGGCCCTTTACAATCACGCTTCGGTAAAGATACCTGGCGCCACAGGGGTTATTATCGCCTTTCACATAGGCGATTGGCAAGTCCAATTCGAAAACAACGCGGCCGTCTCTTCGAATGTCCTCGATCTTTTCCCCGGCAAGCGCGGTGTGGAAGTAGATCTTCCCGCCCTTGTAAACGAAGTTGAGGGGCTTGATCATCGGGTATTCGTCGGGGCCGATGGTGCCCAGCCTGCCCACCTGCGCGGTCCTCAGCAGCGCGTCGATGGTCTCCGGGTCCCTGATTTCCTTCTTGCTTCGCCTCATTTTCTTCTTTTTTCGGATCTGCCGCTTCGAAGCGATTTCCGATTCAGTCGCTCTCCTCGTCCAGGATGACGTTCGACGGGAGCCGGAAAAGCTCCTTCAGGACCTCGTCGAAATAGTCAGGAAGGTAGCGGTGCCAGAGCTTGACGGGAAGCTCGCTCAGATCGCGCTGTGACGATGCCGGGAAGCTGAAGAGATATTCCATCAGATATTCAATGTTCTTGGACAGGTGGCCGCGGTACTGGCGGGTCAGGCGCTGCCGGATGATGCGGTCTTCGTGCATGCAGCGGCCGATCTCGCTCTCCAGCGTTTCCGGGTAGTCCGAGACGATGATTTCGAGGGAGACGGACGCCTCGCCGGATCGGACGAATTCAACAAAGTCCTGCTGAACCTGGTCCGGCTGCCGGCCTCGGGCCTGCATGACGGTCAGGATCCTGCCGGTGAGCGGCCGGGACAGGATCCGCTCCCGGTCGGGCCGGTGGCAGACGATCAGGTTCGTGGCATTGTAGAGACCGCTGTGGCGCTCTTCCTCGGTGACCCGGCAGTCCGGAAGTCCGTCGAGCAGGGACCGGATGCGCGCCTGGCCTGGCTCATCCAGGATCACCTTGATCCCGGCCACGTCGTTGATGGCGATGTCGCCGCCGTCCCGAATCGGCCCGCCCATGCGCAGGTCTTCCAGAAGGCGCTCCTCGGCATGAAGGAACTCATCGAGCATCTCCTCGGGCGGGGTGAAGAGCTGGTGGCGGGGAATGCCCATCCCCCGGGCCCTTTCCTCGGCCAGATCGTCGGCGTGCCGTTTGATCGCGTCGAACATTCGGTCGATGATCCGGCGCGCCGCCTTTTCCGCCAGCCTGCGGACCCGCTTGATCCGGCTTGCGCCAACGCACGCCTCGACCCCGCCGCAGGGGGCGAAGAAAAGGGTGCCGTAGAAAGGGGTCTCCCGGTAGTAGCGCTCGGGGTGCTTTCGGTAGCGCCCGATCAGCTCGTCGATGCGAGGATTCCGGAAAGGGGGGCAGGCGGCCAGGGCATCTTTCATTTCCCCCTTGCGCGAAGTTTGCCTTAAGATCAATCCGGACGGATGCAGTTCGTGAAAGATCCTTCCGGCAAAAGCGCGAAGGCAGCGGGCCACATAAACATGATTGAAGTTGACCAGCCGGGCGATCAAATCGGCGTCGGAAGGATGGACCTCATGGTACATCCAGCGCCGGATGAGATCGCTCAGATCGGTTCGGTGCAGGTAGCTGTTGATCCTGATCATGGAATCACCGGTATTGCCGTCGATATCTTCTGTGTAAGGATTTCGCGTTTGGATTGCAAGGATTTCTTCGCGGCCGCATTTTCCTGTTGCAATAATCTGCAAAACGGTTAGAAAGTGCGCCTTATATCGCCAAACGAATCCTTGTTGAATCCATGACGGGAGGACGCACCATGAAAAAGATTTTGATGAAGTTTGCTGTCATGTCGCTGGCCGCGATCCTGTGGCTGGCGGTGGGACCGTCGGCGGTCCGGTCCGAGACCATTTACTTGAAAATGGCCCATTTCATGTCGCCGCTGCATATCCAGCACCAGAAGTCCTTTCTGCCCTTTGCCAAGCAGGTGGAGGACCTGACCGGCGGGCAGGTCAAGATCAAGGTCTTTCCGAGCGAGACGCTGGGCGGCGCCACCCAACTGGCGGAGGCGGTCAAGACCGGCGTCGCCGATATCGCCTTCATCGTGCCTTCCTACACACCGGGACGCTTCCCGAGGACGTCGGCCCTCGATCTTCCTTTCCTCTTCGAAAGCGCCGAGCACACGACGAAGGTCTTCTATGACCTGTACGACCGGTACCTCGCAGAAGACTACAAGGACTACAAGGTCCTGTGGCTTTACAGTTGCGATCCCGGTCAGTTTTTCTTCGTGTCCAAGCCGGTCCGAAAGCTGGAGGAGCTCAAAGGCATGAAGATTCGGGCGTCTTCCGCGCCCATGAGCCAGGCCCTGAAGCTGCTGGGCGCCAATCCCGTCGGAATGCCCCTGTCGGAGCTTCACATGGCGCTGGACAAGAAGATCATCGACGGGACGCTCGCGCCGACTTCGGCGGTCTATGACTTCAAGATCTCCGATCTGATCCAGCACAGCACCCGTCTGAACATTTACACGGCGCCGATGGCCGTTGTCATGAACAGGGAAAAATTCAACAGCCTGCCGGACAGCGCGAAGAAGGCCATCGAGCAGGCGTCCGGAAAGGCTCGGGGCCTGCGCGCAGCGCGTCTTTACGATGCGCTGGATGCCGACCTGGTGAAGAAGATGAACGAGGGCGGTCAGAAGAAGACCCACACGCTCTCAGCCGCGGAAAAGAAGAAATTCATGCGCGAAATCAAGGCGATGGAGACCGAATGGGCTGAAAAGGCCGCGAAGGAAGGCCTGCCGGCCCGGGACCTGCTTGCGGCCGTGCACCGGTCCGCCGCGAAGAACAAGCCGAAATGAAGAAAATCGGCGCCGCAACAGACCTTTTGAACCGGTTTGCCGCCGTGATCCTCTTCGCCATGATGCTGCTGACGGTAGCGGACGTGGCATTGAGGAAAATCCTGAACAGGGGGATCCTCGGGACACTCGAGCTGACCGAGTTCATGATGGTCGGTCTGGTCTTTTTCTCCCTGGCGCGGGTCGAGCTGCTGGACCGCAATATTTCGGTCGATCTCGCCGCGAAGCGCCTGGGCCCCCGGACCCGCCTGGCACTGGCCATGATCACGCGACTGGCCTGCACAGTTTTTTTCGGGCTGGCAACGGCAGCGCTCCTGGTATACGCGCAGGCCATCCGGGAGGCCCATGAGGCGACGGTGGACCTCCTGATTCCCCGCTACCCCTTTGTCTGGGCGGGGGCTGCGGGCTGCGCTGTTCTGGCGATCGTCCTCGTGATCAAATGCCTGACGGACATTGCGGAGTTCAGGAAGACGTGGAACCCCTGACGCTCGGTCTGGCCGGCATTGCCTGCATGATCCTGCTTTTGATGCTCCGCGTGCCGATCGGCTTTAGCATGGCCGTGGTCGGGTTTCTGGGATTTTCGCTCTTGTCCACCTTTGCGGCCGGGTTTTCCATGCTGGCCCTTGCGACCTACAAGACGGCGGCCTCATACACGCTGACGGTCATTCCGCTGTTCATCCTCATGGGTCAGTTCGCCGGTCAATCCCGAATGGGGTACGACCTTTACCAGACCGCCTATCGCTGGTTCGGCGCCCTGCCCGGCGGACTGGCGATGGCGAGCATCGGGGCCTGCGCCTGCTTCTCGGCCGTGTCGGGCTCCTCCATGGCGACGGCGGCGACGATGGGCCTGGTCGCCCTGCCGGAGATGAAGCGGTTCAAGTACGACGACGCCCTGGCGACGGGCTGCATCGCCGCGGGCGGGACGCTGGGCATTCTCATCCCGCCCAGCACGGTGATGATCATCTATGGGTTTCTGACGGGGCAGTCCATCGGGAAACTCTTTGTCGCGGGGATCATTCCGGGGCTGATCCTGAGCGGGCTCTTCATGGCGGCCATTTGCGCGGTGACGCGACGGAACCCGGCCCTCGGTCCGCCCGGGCCGGCTTTTCCCATGCGGGAAAAGATCCGCTCCCTGAAGGACACCTGGGGGGTCCTCACCCTTTTCCTGCTGATTATCGGCGGCCTGTATGCGGGCTGGTTCACCGCCACCGAGGCGGCGGGCATGGGGGCCTTCGGGGCCCTGATGATCACCTGGATCAAAAGACGGCTGAACCGGCAGACCCTGAAGGACGCCTTGCTGGAGACCACGCTGACCACAGGCATGATTTTCACCATCCTGATCGGCGCCAACATCTTCGGGTATTTCCTGACGATCAGCCAGATGACGGACCAGCTTACCGCCTGGGTTGCCGGGTTGGGGATCAACCGGCATGCGGTGCTGCTCCTGATCTGCCTGGTGTACATCGTCCTGGGCGCCCTGATGGACGGCCTGGCCATCATGATCCTGACCCTGCCGATTGTGTACCCCCTGGTCATGGAGCTGGGGTTCGACCCCGTCTGGTTCGGCGTCGTGATGACCCTGCTTCTGGAAATGGGCCTGATCACGCCGCCTGTGGGCCTGAACGTATTCGTCATCAGCGGCGTGGCCCGGGACGTGCCATTGTATACGATCTTCAGGGGGGTGTGGCCCTTTTTCGCGGCCATGGTTGTCTGCATGCTCCTGCTGGTTGCCTTCCCCGAGATTGCCCTTTATCTTCCGGAGACGATGGAGAAATGGTGAAGAAGCTTTTTCTTTTTGACTTCGACGGCGTCCTGGTGGACTCCCTGGACGTGTACGAGCAGACGGTCCGCCGGTGCCTGGAGCGGATCGGCACGCCGATCATTCAGGACCGGGCCGATTATCTGGATCTGTTCGATGACAATTTCTACGAGGCCATGGCGGCAAAGGGGGTCGATCTGGCGGCGTTCATGAAGGCCGCCGACGAAACCCGCGACGCCGTCGATTACGGGAAGATGAAACCCTTCCATCCGATCATGCCGGTCCTGGACCGGCTCTGCAGGCATCACGTCCTTCTGGTGATTTCGTCCAATTTCACGAAGGCCATACAGAACGTTCTCGCGCGCATTCGGTTCGACTTCTGTTTTCAGGAGATCCTGGGGGCCGATGTCCGGTTCAGCAAGAAGGAAAAGATTCTCTATGCGATGGAACGTTACGGAATGGATCCGTACAGGACGTACTATGTCGGGGACACGGCGGGAGACGTCCGCGAAGGGCGGGCCGCCGGGGTGCGGACGGTGGCGGTGACCTGGGGCTGGCACAGCCGGGAAAAGCTGGCGGCGGCCGGACCGGAATTTCTCGTGGACAACCCGGTGGAGCTTCTGGACATTTAGGGCAGGCGGGGCGGGGGCGTTCAACCGGCGGGGAACTGAACAGATGCCGGAAGTTCCTGAAGACGATGCGGACTGCGGATTCCTTCAGTCGACGGCGATCGCCCGTTTCGGGCAGAGGCCGGCAGCCTCCAGAACGGAATCCCGGTATTGTTCCGGCCGGGGGACTTCGAAATCCGCTTTCATGTACATCCCCCACATCATGAAGACGTCGGGGCAGTGGTTGACGCAGGCCTCACAGCCGATGCAGAGCTGTTTGTTGATTTTGACTCTCACGGTAGGCCCTGGGCTCTTTGCGTCATTGCCGGCGTTCCGGCGGCGCGGGGCCGCGGCAATCCCGTCCGCTGAATTCGACAGGTTCCGCCTTCAACCGCTGCGGTTCGATCACAGGTCATAGAGGGTTTCATCCACCTTTGGCCTCATTTTCCGGGTGCCTTTCTTCCCCTTCTGTTCGAAGGTGAAGGGATCTTCCCCCTCCAGCAGGTCCCCCATTTCGGCTTCGATCTGATCCGGGTCCTCGCCGCGCTCCAGCCGCCTCAGGGCCTCCTCCATGCCCGGCCCCAGGCTCATTCCCGTGGTTTCGGAAAGCTTCCGCATCAGCGAGGCCGCCTGGCGGGGGTCGTCTTCGTTCATTTTCTCGGCCTCGCCGGCCAGCATGGCCATGGCCTTTTCCATTTTCGCCTCGTCGATCGGCGGCATGTCTTCCCCGGGGCCTTCATCCTTTCCACCGGCAACCTTGGAAAAAATGGACATCTGCCGCTTCAGCTTCACCCTTTTGCATTTCGGGCAGTTCGGGATTTTGTCCGTATTGGCCGATCTGGCGAAGAAGTTGTAGACCGTGTTGCACTTGTGGCAGTAAAATTCGTAGATGGGCATGCAATCTCCTCGCAGGTGAGTTTGGCGATAGTTTAATCATTCATGAATGAAAATCAAGGCGCTTTTTGGCGGGTTTCCATGTCCCGCAGACGCAGGATCCGCTCCGTCAGCGGGGGGTGGGAATAGTAGAACCAGGCATAAAGGGGATGGGGGTGGAGATTGGCGAGGTTGTCTTTGGCCAGGCGCTTCAGGGCGTTGCGAAGCGGCTGCGTGGAACCGGTCAGGATGTAGCTGTAATGGTCCGCCTGCCGCTCGAACCTTCGGAGCGCCGCGGTCCCCAGCGGGGTCAGGAAAAAAGCGAGCGGTCCGAAAATCGCGGCCAGCAGCAAGAGCCCCGCGTAGGCGACGGGCTGTTCAAAACCGAAGGTCTGATAAGGAATGGGCCAGTCGATGAGCCGGTAAGCGAGGTAGAAGACGGCCAGCGAGGCGGTTTCCATGAAGGCGAGCTGCATGAGGATGTGCCTCTTTTTCCAGTGCCCGATCTCATGGGCGAGGATCGCCAGGATCTCATCGTGGCTGTGCGAGTTCAGAAGCGTGTCGTAAAGGACAATGCGCTTGGTCTTTCCGATTCCGGTGAAATAGGCATTGGTGTGCCGGCTCCGCTTCCCCTCGTCCACCTGATAGACGCCTTCCGTCTTCAGGCCGGCTTTCGCCATCATGGCGACGATGGCTTCCTTGAGGGTATTGTCCCGTACCGGCTCGTACTTGTTGAAGAACGGTGCGATCACGACCGGGTAGAGCCAGAGCATCAGGAGCTGGAAGGAGGCAAAGACCATCCAGGCCCAGAGCCACCAGGTCCTTTCGGCATAATGCATCAACGCCAGGAATGCGCCCAGGAGAATCCCGAGCAGGATCGCCGAAATCACGAAGTTCTTGAGCAGATCGCTGATCCACAGCGCCGGGGTCACGGTGCTGAAGCCGTACTTCTTTTCAATGACGAAGGTCTGGTACAGGGCAAACGGGATGCCCAGCAGGAAACTGATCAGGAAGAGAACCCCGAAGAACATGAGGCCCGAAGCGATGAAGTGCTCCTTCCAGGGCAGGATCCGGGCGGTCAGCCATGGAAGGAAGCCGCTCAGCAGGATCGCCAGCGTGACCAGATCGTCAAAAAGACCCTCCATGGCCCCGAATTTTGAAGATTCCGCCGTGTAGCGGCTCATTCGGGAGAGGGTTTCGCCATCGATCTCTCCGGTAAAGGCTTTCGGGACTTCGTGGCCGTGAAGACGGAGATGCCGGATGTTGAGGGCCGTGAGCAGGCGCCGCAGGATGGCGACGGTGACAAACGCGGCCAGAAACAGCATCATCAATGTGTTGAATTGAACCATGGCCCGGCGCTTTCGCTCTCTTGAGGGCTCGCGGTGTTTTTTTCAGGAGCTGTCCCGCGGATTGCCCTTGCATATCGGCGGCTTTGTTTCACAAGCGCGATTGCCTGTCAATCAAAAAAGCCCTTTTCGCTTGACAATCATCCAATGGATATGAAAGAGAATCCCTGCATTTTGACATGATCAAGGAAATCAACGAAAATCTTTACATCATCACACTCCCCATGCCCTTTCGGCTGAAGCACGTGCATGTGTATGCGCTGCTGCATGGCGGCGGGGTCGCACTTTTCGATACGGGGCTCAATACCCCGGAAACCTTTTCCGTCCTTGAAGCCGCCATGAAGCGCATCGGCCGGTCGATTCAGGACATCGACCGGATCTTCATCAGCCACCGTCACGGGGATCATTGCGGTATGGCAGGCCGGATCAAGGCGGAATCCGGCGCGGAAATCCTGATGTCGGAAACCGACTACGCCTTTATCGCCATGTCCGACCGGGAAGAGGTCCTGATCCGGGCGATGCGGGATTTCTATCTGCGGCACGGCCTGGGGGAGGAGGCGCTTTCCATCCTCGCCTCCATCATGAAAGGCTTCCGGAAGATGACCGGTTCATTCACTCTGGACCGAACGCTGCGGCACGGCCAGACACACGCCGTCGGGGACCGGACGCTTGAAGTCCTGTCCGCTCCCGGACACAGCACCGGACACAGTTGCTTCTTTTTGCGGGAGCAGGGCATTCTGATTGCCGGGGATCATATCCTGCCGGACATCACGCCGAACCTCAGCCCGGATCTTTTTGAACCCTCCTTTTACCCCTTGAGCCGTTTCGTGGAATCCCTGACGGCCATACAGGATCTTCCGGTCCGCCTGGTCTGTCCGGCTCACGGACAGCCCTTTGCGAATTTCCGGGAGCGGATCGAGGAGATCAAGGATCATCACCGGGAGCGCAAGGGCCTGACCCTGGCATCCGTGGCATCCGTCCGGGAAGGGATGAAAACGGCCAGCCAGGTCTCCGTCGATCTATTTGGTCCGGAACTTCCGGAATTCGATCAGTTTCTCGCCATCAACGAAACCTACGTGCATCTTCTGGAGCTGGTGCGTGAGGGCCTGGTTCGAGAGGAGACGCGGGATGATAAATCCTACTATGCGATGATCGGCTGAAGGTCCCCCTCCGGTTGCCATTCCGGCAAACCTGTGATAAGAACCGCGCAAATCAACAAAAGGCAAGAGAGATTCATTGAACATGGAACCATTTGAATTAATTAACAAAGCAAAGAACGCGGGCCGGAGGGCGCTGACGGAGGCGGAATCCAAGCAGATATTGAGACATTACGGGATTCCCACCGTGGAAGAATGGGTTGTCCAAAACGGAGCCGAAGCGGTCCGGCGCGCGAAGGAAATCGGTTTCCCTGTCGTCCTGAAAGGGCTGGGGGCCAGGCTCACGCACAAAACGGAGCGCGGTCTGGTCAAGATCAACCTTCGGAACCAGACGGAATTGCGGCAGGCGGCGCGGCAGATTGCCGCGGCGGCAGGCGAGGACCTGGAAGGGATGCTCCTTCAGCCGCTCATTTCGGCAAAACGGGAGTTCGTGGCCGGAATATTCAACGACGCCCAGTTCGGGCCGGTCGTCATGTTCGGTCTGGGCGGCGTTTTCACGGAGGCGCTTGGCGATGTGGTCTTCCGCGTTGCCCCGGTGGATGCCGTGCAGGCCGGATGGATGCTCGATGAGCTGCGGTCATCCAAGCTGCTGGGGCCGTTCCGGGGCGAGAAGCCGGCGGACCGCGGGCAGCTCGTTCGAACGCTGGTCGGGCTCTCCCGCCTGGCCCTGGAGCTGACCGATGTGACGGAGGTGGATGTCAACCCCCTGCTCATTGACGCCGACGGGCGGGTGGCCGCCGTGGACGCGCTGGTCATTGTCGGCGAGAGGCCCGTGCCGCCGGCAGAACGTCCCCCCGTGGATCCCCGGGCCATCGGAAGCCTCTTCTACCCCCGTTCCGTCGCATTCGTGGGAGCGTCCGCAGAATTCGGCAAATGGGGTCACAATCTCTTTTCCATTCTGGTCGCCGGCGGATACAAGGGCGCCATTTACCTGGTCAATCCAAAGGGAGCGGACATCGCGGGACGGCCGGTCTTCAAAACCGTCATGGACATTCCCGATGCCGTCGATCTCGCGGTGGTCACCGTGCCCGCCGCAAAGGTCAGGGCATTGATTCCGGACCTGAAAGCCAAGGGCATTCGGCACATGCTGCTGATCACCTCCGGCTTCAGCGAGACGGGAGAAAAGGGGCGCCAACTGGAGCAGGAGCTGGTCCGGGAAGCCCGCGAGGCGGGCATCCTGCTCCTGGGACCCAACACAATGGGCATCTGCAACCCCCATCTCTCCTTTTACTGCACCGGCACACACACATGGCCGAAACCCGGGTCCATCTCGCTGGTTGCCCAGTCCGGCAACCTGGGAACGCAGCTTCTGGTCTTTGCGGAAGAAGAGGATATCGGGATCCGCGCCTTCAGCGGTTCCGGCAACGAGGCGATGATCACGATCGAGGACTATCTGGAAGCTTTCGAGGTGGACGAACTGACCCGATCGGTGGTGCTGTATATTGAAAGCGTCAAGAACGGACGGCGATTTCTGGAGTCCGCGCGACGGGTAGGCCGGAAAAAGCCCGTTGTCGTCCTCAAGGGCGGCCGCACCGAGGCGGGGAACCGCGCCGCGGCGAGCCACACCGGGGCGCTGGCGTCCAACATCCGCATTTTCGAGGCTGCCTGCCGGCAGGCTGGCGTCGTTCTGGTGGAACAGCCCATGGAGCTGCTGGATCTTTCCGCGGCCTTCTCCGCGTTGCCCCTGCCGCGGGGAAACCGGGTCGGGATCGTGACCTTGGGCGGAGGCTGGGGCGTTGTTGCCACGGACCTCTGCACCGAGCAGGGCCTTGAGGTGCCCGATCTCGAGCCGGACATGATCGCCCGGATCGATCAGGTGCTTCCCCCTTACTGGAGCCGCTCCAATCCGATCGACCTGGTGGCGGAAATGGATCCCCAGGCCTCGATGAAGGCCACGGAGGAGCTATTGAAGTGGGATCGGTGCGACGCGGTGATCCACCTCGGCATCCTGGGGCGCCTGGTTTTTATCCAACCCCTGATCCAGTCGGTCCTGAAGGTGGACCCGACCATGAACCGTGAGCTGCTTGAACTGATCCCGCAGCAGCTTCGGAATTTCGAGAAGGAATACATCCGGTTCGTGATCAAGCTGATGGAACAGTACGGCAAGCCCATACTGGGCGTCAGTCTGATGGCGGATGAGCAGACGCGGACCGTGGTTGAAATCGCGGGCAGCCCCTATAAAAGCATCTCTTTCCTGACACCGGAGCGGACCGTCAAGGTACTGGCCAAGATGGTCTCCTACCAGCGGTGGATGAAAGCCGAAGGCGTGGCGCCATAGCGTCTGGAAGCGGCGCCGTGACCCGGACGTCCATGAAAACGAGGCGGATCGTGTAGGTCGAGGCCGCCGTGGTCGCGGACAAACGACGTGTCAATTCAGGATGACCAGCGCATCCACCACGACCGGTTCGCTCCCCCGCAGGATGACAGGATTGAGGTCGATCTCGCGGACCGTGTCGATATCGAGGCCGATCCGCCCCACCCGAATCAGCATGTCCGCAAGTTGACCCCTGTCGGCGGCATTCATGCCGCGGACGGCATCCAGGATGCCGCTGCCACGAATCTCATCCATCAGGGCGAGCGCATCTACTTTTTCAAGCGGCGCTCTGCGGAACGCGACATCGCGGAGAATCTCGGTGAAGATGCCCCCCAGACCGAACATTACGCAGGGGCCGAACTGGTCGTCCCGGGTCATTCCCATGACCAGTTCCCTGCGGCCCTGGATCAGTTCCTGCATCAGGACATCGCCTTCCTGACCATCCATCCCGCTCTTGATTTCGTCGAACGCCTTCAGGGCTTCCCGGTCGTTGCGAAGATCGACGCGGATCAATCCCCGTTCCGTCTTGTGGGCAATTTCAGCGGAGCAGCCCTTCATGACCAGCGGATACCCGACGGCCATTGCCGCTTTTCGAACCTCCATCCGCTTCCTGACAAGGATTTCCCGCGTGACGGGAATGCGGTAAGCAGCCAGAAGCTGTTTGGCTTCATATTCGGAGAGGGTTTTTCGGCCCTCCCGCAGCGCCTGGTCGATCACATGCAAGGCGGATTCTCTATTCATGCGCATCACTCCCGTATCCATGATAGGCATTGACGTGCCCAACGGCCCGGAAGACATCCCCGATCTCATCGAAGACAGGGATGCCTTTTTCGAGCAGCATCCGCCTTGCCTCCTCCAGCATTTCCACAACGTCCATGTCCTCCAGGCCTCTTTTCGTATTGGGAAGAACTGCGATGACGGGCTTTCCCGTCTCGTTTGCCACCTCCCCGACGGCATCGGCCAGCTCCCGGCAGGGAGTCACCGCTGCGACAGGCCGTTTCCTGGCGCGTGCGATGGCCTTGAAGTGGTACAGAAGCGAGATCATGACCTGAAGATCGATCCGTTCATCCTTTGCCGCATGGCGGAGCACCTCCTTCAATTGCTGAGGCGGAACATAGGGATTGGCGATATCGACGGGATTGGCGCCGCTGCATCCGGGCTTCGGCAGATAAGTCTCGATGCGATCCCTGAGGTCGGATGAAAACGGCGGGATCCCGATGCCAAAGGCCTCCGCGGCATCGCAGGCGGCGACGCCGAGCGCTCCGCCCCCGCCGATAACGGAAACATTCTTGAAAACGCGGGCGGGAAGGAGCGAGAAAGCCAGGCTGGCCTGGGCCATTTCCAGCATGCTGTACACCTGAACCGCCCGGACCTGCCGAAGGACCGCCGGCCAGATGGCGCGGCTTCCACCCATGGAGGCTGTGTGGCTGACGACCGCCCGTTGGCCGGCCTCGGAAAGCCCCCCCTTGTAAACGATGACGGGTTTTTTCTCTATCACGGATTTCAGGGTCCTGAAAAAGAGATCCCCGTCTTTAACGCCTTCCACATACATCGAGATGACGCGCGTTTCCGGGTCTTCTCCCAGATACTGCAGCAGCTCGATTTCCCTGAGGTCCGCGCCGTTGCCGAAACTGACGACCTTACTGAAGCGGATTCCCATCCATTTTCCGGTATTTGCGAAGTCACTGGCCATGCCGCCGCTTTGCGAGAGGAAGGCGACGGGGCCGCTTTCCCGCGAAAGGTCGGGGCTGGGCATGAAGGTCAGGCCGCTCTTCGGGCAGTAGATGCCGAAACAGTTCGGGCCGATCACGCGGATTCCCCGCGCGGCGATCCGCCTGATTTCGTTCTCCAAGGAGATGCCCTCCGGGGTTCCCAGTTCACTGAAACCGGATGAAAGAATTTCCGCACCGGCGGCCCCTTTCTTTCTGCAGGCTTCGAGCGCTTCGGGCACCATCCGCGCCGCCAGGGCAATGATCGCAAAATCGATTTTTCCCGGGATGTCTTCGATGCGTTTGAGGATATTCAATCCGGAAAAGCTTCCGCCCTTGGGATTGACGGGGAAAATCTCCCCTTCGTACCCCATCGCCTGCAGGGCAAGCAAAAGTCCGTTTCCAAGTCCCACGCTGCCCCCTTCCAGGGAAACGCCGAAAATCGACATCCTTTTGGGGTGAAACATTTTTTCATAGTCAGGCATGTCATTCCGTTCACCATGATTGGCGCTGCCTGAAGGCTGTGCGGTTTTCGCCGGCATGGGATACTCCTCTTCGCGATGTCTTTGTGAAAATCTACAGGCCGCTTTCGGAAAAGGGTCTTTTCCTTTGAGTCTTCAATGCGCCCCGCTGCGGCTCTCCTGCCGGGGCCGAAGTTCAGAATCGTGTTCCCTTTTCAGGCATCCGTCGAAACATGTCAACCAGTTTTTCGCTTCATCGGAAAGAATTCAGAAAAGACAAAATTTTATATGATCCGGGCTTTTTCCGGCAGCATGCAAGCGACGCGGATTCGGGCCGTGCCTCCATTGCATGGCGAGATTTTGATTGACCCTTTTGGGGCTTCATCGTATGGTCGATGCGCTGTTCAATGAGCGGTTTGCGTTTCATTCAGAGCGATGAATTCAGAAGGGGATCAGACCGGAGAAAGCTGCCTTTGAGTACAGTAATGATGGTCAGGCATGGCCAGGCCTCTTTCGGGGAGAAAAACTACGACCGGCTCTCCCAAAAGGGACGGGAGCAATCCCGTGTACTGGCGGAATACATGATCCGGACCGGCTTGTCCTTTGACGCGGTATACGCCGGGGATATGGTTCGCCAGAAAGACACGGCCCGTGAAATCCTTTCGGTTTACCGGTTGCAGGACCGCAGCCTTCCGGAATTAAAGGTTTTAAGCGAATTCAACGAGTACAGTTCCCGGGACATCATCATGGCCCACATCCATGACGTGGCCGGGGAGGACCCGGAACTGAAAGCGGACCTGAAGAACATCTATGAAGACAAAAAAGCCTTTCAGCGCGTATTTGAGAAAATCATGATGCGGTGGATCTCCGGTGAAGCCGACAAGCCGGGCGTTGTTCGCTGGCAGGATTTCTGCGGGCGCGTGAGATCGGGGCTGCGCAAGGTCATGGAAGAAAACGGCCGGGGCAAGACAATCCTCATCTGCACCTCCGGCGGTCCCATATCGGCGGCCGTGCAGACGGCACTGGAATTGTCCGACGAAAAGGCACTGCGTATCGCCTGGCAAATCGTCAATACTTCCATGACGTCATTTGTCTATAGCGATGCGCGCATGGCGCTGACTTCCTTCAACAACGCTTCCCACCTCGCGCTGCTGAACGACCCGGCCTGGGTGACGTACCGCTGAAGTGCCTCGGGTCGAAGCCGGCGGGGCAGAGAATTTTAGGTTATAAGCTCTTATCTAATTGATATAATTAAGTAAAAAATAATTAAAGCGAACGGGGCGGCAAGGCCTCGTCAAAGGCGCAGGGGAGGTTGATCATGGATTTTGCGGTATCCGATAAGATGCAGGCAGTCACCGGCATGATGGCGGAATTTGTTGAAAAGGAACTGATTCCGCTGGAACCGGAGTTCCTGGTCAAGGATTTCAAAACGATGATTCCGGTGATCAACGAAAAGCGGCGCATGGTGAAGCAAATGGAACTCTGGGCGCCGAACCACCCGAAGGAGTACGGAGGGATGGGCCTGGACCTGATGGAGCATGCGCTGGTTTCTGAAGTGCTGGGCATGTCGCCACTGGGCCATTATGTATTCGGATGCCATGCGCCCGATGCCGGAAATATCGAGATCCTTCACAAATATGGAACGGACAGGCAGAAGGAGCAGTATCTGAAGCCGCTCGTGGCAGGAGATATTCGAAGCTGCTTCTCCATGACCGAGGTGGAACTGCCCGGATCGAACCCTGTCATGATGGACACAACCGCCGTCAAGGAAGGGTCGGATTATGTGATCAACGGGCAGAAGTGGTACTCCACCGCCGCAGACGGCGCCGCCTTCGCCATCGTCATGGCCGTGACCCAACCGCAGGAGCCGCCTCATCTGCGGGCCAGCATGATTATCGTGCCGACGGACACGCCGGGCTTCAATCTGGTGCGAAATATTCCGGTCATGGGCCACAGCGGGAGTGATTTTTTCAGCCACGGTGAAATCCTCTATCAGTCCTGCCGGGTTCCGCAGGACAATCTTCTGGGGCCGGAGGGCTTCGGGTTTGTCATCGCCCAGGAAAGGCTGGGACCCGGTCGAATTCATCACTGCATGCGGTGGATCGGCATCTGCAACCGCGCATTTGACCTGATGTGCAGGCGAGCCTCACAGCGGATCATTACCATGGACCGCCAGACGCTGGCCACCCGCCAGATCATTCAGGAATGGATCGCTGAATGCGCCGCCGACATCCAGGCGGCCAGACTGATGACGCTTCATGCCGCCTGGAAGATCGAAAATCTGGGTGTCAAGGAGGCCCGGGAAGACATTGCGCTGATCAAGTTCTTTGTGGCCGGCGTGATGCAGAAGGTCGTCGACCGGGCCCTTCAGGTTCACGGAGGACTTGGCATGACCGATGATACGATCATCTCCTTCTTTTACCGACATGAGCGGGCGGCCCGCATTTATGACGGTCCCGACGAGGTGCACAAGATGTCGGTGGCCCGGCGGATCATCAAGGGCCTTTTCGACCGCACCGGAAAATGAAACGGGGAGATAAAAATTGGATTATATAGACAAAACGAAGCCGATCCGCTCGGGAGAAGAAATTGACCTGGCGAAGGTCGAGGCTTTTCTGAAGGATGCCCTGCCGGGGCTGCAGGGAAAACTGACGGTCGAGCAGTTTCCTGGCGGCCATTCCAATCTGACGTACCTGATCCGGGTCGGGGACCGGGAACTGATCTTCCGGCGCCCGCCGTTCGGACACAAGGCGAAGACGGCGCACGACATGGGACGGGAGTACCGGATTCAAAAGGCCTTGAAGCCGTTTTTCCCGTACTGTCCGATGCCGCTGGCCTACACGGACGATGAATCCATCATCGGGTGCCCATTCTATGTGATGGAGCGCATTCGGGGGATAATTCTGCGGAAGGAACTGCCCCCGGGGATGACCCTCACACCCGTGGATGCCAGGACTCTCTGTGAGCGGTTTGTCGATGTTTATGCGGAACTGCATTCCATCGACTACCGGAAGGCCGGGATGGATGGCTTCGGCCGGCCGGAGGGATACGTCAGGCGCCAGGTGGACGGATGGTCGGAGCGTTACCGGAATGCAAAAACGCCCGATGCGCCGGATTGCGAGGAGATCATGTCTTGGCTTCAGGCCGAAATGCCGGCAGACAGCCCCAGGGCCTCGGTTATCCACAACGACTACCGGTTCGACAACGTGGTGCTCTCCCCGGAAAATCCGCTTCAGATCATCGGGGTCCTGGACTGGGAAATGGCCACCATCGGCGACCCGCTGATGGATCTGGGCGGGGCGCTGGCCTACTGGATCAATCATGACGATCCCCCCGATTTGAAAACGCTGGCATTTTCGCCGACACATCTGAAGGGGATGATGAGCCGCCGGGAACTCGTAGAGCGATACGCCCGGATCACGGGCGTAACCATATCCAATATGGGTTATTATTACTGTTTCGGCCTTTTCCGCCTCGCAGTCATTGCACAGCAGATCTATTATCGCTTTTATCACGGTCAGACGAAGGACGAGCGCTTCAAACTCATGATCATTATTGTGCATATCGTGGATGAGGCAGCCCGACGCATCATTCGGGAGGCTGAGCTGTAGACGGCGGGGAAGCGGCGGAAAGACAGGCGCATCGACCGGCGCGGCAAATTCGAGGAAGGAGAAAAATTATGGCATCGAAAGAATTATTTCGTCTGGATGAAAAAATCGCGCTGGTGACCGGCGCCAGCCGGGGCATTGGCGAAGCGATCGCAAGGACATTGGCTGCACACGGCGCCCAGTTAATCCTGGCCAGCCGGAAGATCGATGATCTGAAGCGTGTGGAAGAGGAGATTGTCCGTGAGGGCGGAAAGGCGTTCAGCGTGGCCTGCCATACCGGTGAGATGGGGCAGATCCGGCTGCTTTTTGAAGAAATCAGGAACCGCTTTAAGAGGCTCGATATTCTTGTCAATAATGCCGCCACAAATCCGTTCTTCGGCGATGTTTTGAGTGCCGATGAAAAGGCATGGGACAAGACGGTTGCCGTCAACCTGAAAGGCGCTTTTTTCATCAGCCAGGAGGCGGCCAAAATGATGAAGGAGAGCGGAGGGGGTTCGATCGTGAATGTGGCATCGGTCAACGCCATTCGGCCGGCGCCCTTTCAAGGAATCTACTCGATCACCAAGGCCGGCGTTGTCGGCATGACGAAGTCCTTCGCCAAGGAGCTGGCATCGCTCAATATCCGCGTCAATGCCCTGCTGCCGGGCCTGACGGATACAAAGTTTTCATCTCTCATGACGGGCAACCCCGAACTGATGAAGCTGATTCTGCCGACCATTCCCATGGGGAGGGCGGCGAGGCCGGAGGAAATGGCCGGCGCCGTTCTCTATCTGGTTTCCGACACTGCATCCTATGTGACGGGCTCCTGCATCACTGTCGACGGTGGAATGATGGCGTGAGCGCGCGAAAACGGAAGGATTCGATCTTGGGCAAAGGGTATTTTTTGTTAAGAAATATAAAGGCGTAACGCGAAAGTCATCCCTTCAGGCAGGGCCATTCATCCCTATCAACCCTGATTCAGGGGTCATGTTTCACGTGAAACATTTCGTCTTCACCGGAATTGAAGCTGAAATGTTTCAGAAAAATCATTTTAGCAACCCCACGATTTGTTTCCGGAGCGCTTCATTGAACATTCAAAAGCAAAACCTCCCCCGAGGCAGAGAGAGGGCACTGGCTGCATAAGGGTTTCTTTTTCAAACAGAATTGCTTGCCTGTGTTCACCAGCAGCGCATGATACTGGTTGAAGAGTGGAACGCTTGGAGGCAGACCGTCCATGAACAATTTCTGGATGTCCGCGTAAGATGGGTGGCCGGCAATGATCCTGTGCCTTTCCAGAATTCTTCGCGTATAGGCGTCAACGACGAAAACGGGTTTCTGTCCCGCGTACAGGAGGATGCTGTCGGCCGTTTCCTCCCCGATCCCCTTGACTGTCAAAAGCTTTTTCCTTAAAGGCCACAGGTCTTCACTGAAAAGTCTTTCCAGGTTCCCGTGGAATTCATCATTCAGAAAAGTAAGGAAGGCTTTAAGCCGCCTGGTTTTGACGCGATAGTATCCGGATGGCCGGATCAGGCCGGCCAGGGTGTCGTCCGGAATGGTTGAAAGTTTTTTCTGGTCCAGGAGATTTTGTGACTTGAGGTTTGAGATCGCCCTTTCCACGCTTTGCCAGGTCGTGTTCTGGGTCAGGATCGCGCCGACCGCCACTTCAAATGGGGAGTCAGCCGGCCACCACCGGAGATTTCCGAAGTGGCCGTTCAAAATTTCATAGATCTGTAAGAGGGTTTCGCGTCCTTGCATCCAAACCGGAAATTTGCCTGACTTTCCCCTTTGTTTATCGGCGAACCGCTACGAAAAAGGTGGATTTTCCCCTCTTGATCAGAAGCATGATGCTGTTTTTGGCGCTCTGCTTCGATATCTCCTTCTGGTACTCCTTGACGGAATGGATGTTCGTTTTGTTGATCTGGAGAATGATGTCCCTGGGCTGGATGCCGACATCATCCGCGGGACTGCCTTCTTCCACATCCGTGACGATGACCCCGGTTGACTTGGGAATATTGAGCTGGCGGGCGATCTGCGGTGTGATATCCTGAACCGTCATTCCGAATTCTTCCTTCTTTCCGCCCTGCTCCATGGCGACTTCCGGTTTGTCTTTCCTCTCCGTGACCGTCACCTGAAACACCTTCTCCTGGTTGTCCCGCACAACCTTGACATTGACCCGCTCTCCGACGTGGAAACCGGCAATGACGATCAGGAGCTGGTGGGTATCCTTGATCTTCGTTCCGTTCACCTCGATGACGACATCTCCCGGCTGCAGACCGGCCTTGTCAGCCGGGTCTCCCTTGAAGACTTCCGAGATCAGGGCGCCGCTTTTGTCTTTGAGTTTGAGGTTCTTGGCGATCTCTTCCGAGATGTCCTGAACGGAAATTCCCATCCAGCCGCGCGTCACCTTGCCCTTGGATTTGAGATCGGGCAGAATGCTGTTGGCCATGCTGATCGGAATGGCAAAACCGATTCCCTGGCCGTGCGCGACGATCGCGGTGTTGATGCCGATCACCCTGCCTTCCATGTTGAAAAGCGGTCCGCCGCTGTTGCCGGGATTGATCGAGGCATCGGTCTGAATGAAGTTGTCATAGGGACCGGCCCCGATCACGCGTCCCTTGGCGCTGACGATCCCGGCTGTCACCGTCTGTTCAAGACCGAAGGGATTTCCGATGGCCATGACCCACTCGCCGACCTTGAGTTTTTCCGAGTCGCCGATATCCGCCACGGGAAGGCTGTTATTCGGCTTGATTTTGATCAGGGCGATGTCCGTTTTTGCATCCCTGCCGATTACGTCTGCGGTGTACTCCCGTCCGTCGGAAAGCTTGACAAGGATTTTGTCGGCCTGTTCGACAACATGATTATTGGTGAAGATATAGCCGTCCGCGCTGATGATGAAGCCCGATCCCAAGCTTCTCTGCTTGAATTCTCTTCTCGGGGTGTCTCCGAAGAATCGTTCGAAAAAGTCATCACCGCCAAAATATCGATCGAAAGGCGTGCGCCCGCCGAAAGGGGATCTCGCGCTGCCGCTGCGGACGGTCTTCGTCGTGCTGATGTTGACGACGGTGGGCTTCAGCCGTTCCGCCAGGTCCGCGAAAGATGATGGCGTTCTGCCGATCTCCGCCGTGGAAACGGCCGCTGCCGTCTGAACATCCGGTCCGGGTCCGGTTGGTGCGTAGGAAGACCGCAGGACCTCGACAAAGGAAACGATGAAAAATCCGATCAGACAGGCCACCAGAAACATGATAAAGGTTTTTCTGCTCTGGTTATTCTTGCTCATTTCATCCCCCCGAAAAATGACAGGCGCTCTGATTATTATTGTTTCAATACAGCCATTTATCGTAATGGCACAACCGAATTTCTACCTTACGGTGCTAATATAACCTTGAACCTGTCTTTGTCAACTGGATTCGCTGTTCGGTTCGTTCCGTCCGGCGCCTCGAAGGAACTGACCGTTTGTTTACAGGCATCAACGGGCCGAGCGCTCCTTTGTGACGGGATTGCTCAGCCTTCCGATCTTCTCGATTTCTATGGTAATTCGATCTCCGTCCTTCAGGAAAATCGGAGGCTTCCTGGTGAAGCCCACGCCCTCGGGCGTTCCGGTCAGAATCACGGTTCCCGCCAGAAGCGTCATCGACTGGCTGAGCAGGCTGACGATGTCGGCAACCTGAACAATCATCGCGCCGGTACTGGCATCCTGCAAGACGGTGTCATTCAGGATCGTTCTGATTCGAAGCCGATTGGGGTCCGGGATTTCGTCCCTCGTGATCAGGAAAGGGCCCAATGGGCAGAAGGTATCAAAGCTTTTGCCGCGGGCCCACTGGCCTTTCTGCCTTTCGAACTGCCAGTCTCTTGCGCTCACGTCGTTTGCGCAGGTGTAGCCAAGGATATAATCAAAAGCCTCTTTCGGCGTGATGTTTTTCGCGCTTCTGGCGATGACGACGGCTAGTTCCCCTTCGTAATCGACCTGATCGGGACCGGCAGTCGGCAGCAGGATCGGCACTTCATGCCCGATCAAACTGTTTGTCGTTTTGACAAATAGAATGGGAAATTCCGGGATCTCCATTTTTGTTTCATCGGCATGCTTTCGATAGTTCAGCCCGAGTGCGAGTATGTTGGATGGCCATATCGGGGGAAGAAATTGAGCGATTTTTGCTTTCTTGGAGGTCACCTTGAAATCCTGAAGAATTTCCCCTTCAATGACGTCGGCCCACGCCGGTTCGTCATCGCGGTACCGTCCATGCAAGATTTGGCCATTGTCTGTAAGGAACCGAACGATCTTCATTTTTTCTCCATGTGATCTCGCGTGTGGCAGAGGGTGCGGGCGTGCCGATTGGCATGATCCGGCACCGTAACCTGCTTTGATTCAAGAAATATTTCTTGATTTGCCATGCGGTTCGGTATTTTGGATCATAAAATCCATTTGCACCGCGCCACCACGCATGATATAATTATATATGATTATAAAAATTGTCATTTTTAAATTTTCTTAATGGTAACATCTATCACGGGGGCAATCACAAATCAATGGTTTCAGCCATGGAAAACATCGGCCGAATCAGCCTGGACGCGTGCCGGTCAGTCCATGAAACGCTGGCGTTTTCCCATCGGGTGATCAAAAAGATCGTTGACGGAAAAACCTATAACAGTGCGACCCGAGGGGTTCTCCTGAATCAGATCTATTTTACCGCCGTTCAAATTCTGCCTTTATTTCTCGCTGGTTCCATTGTGTTCGGCACCCTGCTGATCGGCGTCGTCTTTCAGATCATCACCGATCTGGGTCTGGCGGACTACCTGGGAAAAATCCTGATGGGCATTCTGGTGATCGAACTGGCTCCCCTGTATACGGCGCTACTGATCGCGCTCCGTTCCGGTGCCGCGATCAACGCGGAAATTGCCGTGATGAAGATGAATCAGGAATTGCATGCACTGGAGGTCTTCAATATCGATTTGACCGCATATCTTTTCGTTCCCAGAATTGTCAATGGCGTTCTCTCCGTCTCCCTGTTGACAAGCCTTTTTTCAGTTGTCGTACTCGTAAGCGGCCTCGTGTTTTCCAATCTCATGTTCGGCATGAGTTTCGACGCCTATGCCAATGTGCTGCTGGATTCGACGGAGTTGACCGATATGGTTCTTTCCATCGTCAAAGCGGCGGCATTCGGATTTTTTATCACCCTGATCCCCGTCAGGGCAGGCCTGAATGCGACGCGGGAACTCACCAGTATTCCCGTATCGGTTATGAATGGCATGGTCAATGTTTTTATTGCCATCATCGTGATTGAGGTGCTGTCATTAATCGCAAGATTGATATAACATTTTTCGACGGCGAGGAAAGCCTGAAAAAGGAACTGAACGACTTTGCGATTCGGAATGGGCATTCTCTGGGTCTGGTTTCACCGGATGTTCCGCTCATATCGAACCTCGATGTCTGGATCAATATCGCCCTGATCCGAATGTATCACCGGAACCAGTCGCGGGGCGAGGCGGAAAAAGAGGTGATGGATTATCTGGCGCGCTATGATCTTGGCAGTTTCGCCTACAGGAGAAGTTCCGCTTTAACCAATCGGGAACGCTTTTGCGTGATGCTGCTGCGGGCGGCCATGGTGGATGGTGCCGCGATTCTCATCGACCGGCCGTTTCGAATCATGCCGGAATTGGAAGACGGCCGTTTTATTTTGGAAAGTATCAGGATGATTGAAGATTTATACACGAGTAGTTGCATATTCGATTATATCTGGTTAAGGGACAGGTATGGGATCAGCGATGCCGCGGAACATTCAATTTAAAGTAGGTTCTTTCATCGTTGCGACAACGCTTCTGATTGTTTCATCGCTGGGTTATGTCGCCTATAAAAAGGGATTTTTTTCAAGGGAGCATGTTTTCACCCTGTCTTCGAGATCCGGTGAAAATCTCACGGAAGGCATGCCCGTTTTATTTTCAGGCTTCAAGATCGGCAGGGTCCACAGCCTGGAACTGAACTCCGATGGGATCGTTATGATCAGCATCAAAGTTCCTGATGGTCATGTCAAGTGGCTGCGGGCGGACAGTGTTTTTACGCTGGAGAAACCGCTGATCGGTTCCGCGAGAATCAACGTGACGACGGCAAACCTGAATGCCGCCCCCCTGTCGAACGAAACGATTCCCCGCGTTGTGGAGGCCGACAACATCAACGAAGCAGTTCAAAACATTCGGCCGATCCTTGAAAAAATCAATAAAATTGCCGATAGCGTGGACAGAATCACCGCTGATTTCTCCAACCCGCAGGGTGATTTCAACAGAATTTTGCGCAACGCCCGGGACATTACGCAGCAGGCAGGCACGATCCTGAAAAAAGTCGATGCAATGGCGGCAAAGACCGAGGAGGGGATCTATGGTGCGGATGGCCTGCTGCCGGCGGTCCGGAGCATCCTGGTCGATCTGAGCGCCAAACTCAGAAAGCTCGATCCGGCATTCGATAACGTGACGCGGATTACCGACGAGGCAGCCGACTCGACGCGCGATCTGCAACTCCTAAGGCGCGAAATCGACGAAACGGTAGACGCCATCAATGGTCTGGTGCAGGACATCGACCGGCTGATCCCGCTAAAAAAAGAAAAACGGATTCAACTGCCATGAAAAAAATCCTCTGCCTGCTTAGCGTCTTGATCCTCCTGACGGCTTGTGGTTCCAAGCCGGCGCCCGAATGGATCGGCGCGAGCTACAACCACCTCGAAGGTTTCAAGAAGCATTACCTGCGCGGAAACGAGCGTCTTGCCGAAAAAAGTTTTCAAAGGGCTCTCGAAGAGGTCAAATCAAGCGGCGATATTGAGGCCATGGCGATCGTTCACTTGACGAAGCTCGCTGTCCTGACCGCCACCCTGGAGACATTTGACGATCGGGAATATCTGCGCCTGGCCGCCGCCGACTCCGGTCTTCCTCATTTTCATTATTATTCTTTTCTCAAAGGTTCCCTGGCAGGGGTTGACACAGACCAACTGCCCGGGCAGTACAGGCACTTCCTGAACGCACTCCGAAAAGGGAGCCCAAGCGAAATTGCCAGGGAGGCGTCCCGCATCGATGATCCGCTTTCCAGACTGATTGCCGTCGGGCTCGTCGTTCGAGGGGGACAGGAAAACGAATTGCTGCTGAACGGGGCCATCGAAACCGCCTCCAGGCAGGGATGGAAAAAACCGCTTCTGGCGTATCTGAAGAGGATCGAGCGTTATTATGATTCCACAAAAGAGATGAACAAAGCGGCTGATGTGCGGAAGCGTCTTGAATTGATCAGTCCGTAAACCGGGGACAGGGAAGGCGCGAATCATGTCTTGCATATTGCGCTATTGAACTACGGAGGGAATTGTCATGGAAAAAGAGAAAAAATATCAGAATGTTGTCGAGTTGACCAACGACTGGGTCTGGGAAGTCGATGAAAAGATCACATTCACCCATCTGACCGAAAGCATCAGCGACCTTCTGGGGTACAAGCCCGATGAGGTACGGGGAAAGACTCCTTTCGATTTCATGGTTCCGGAGGAAGCAAAGCGAATTGAGGCTGTCATTCGACCGATCATGGAAGCCAGGAAAAATTACACTTTCATGGAAAGCCGCTTCATCCACAAGAACGGCCATGAGGTCATCACCGAGGCAAGCGGGAATCCGATGTTTGATGAAACGGGCCGGTTCACCGGTTACCGGGGCATCGTTCGTGATATCACGGACCGCAAGCACGCCGAAGAGCAACTGAAAAAGCGGGAGGAGGAGTTACGGGAGCAAACCATTCGGCTGGAAGAGGTCAATCAGGCATTGAAGACGCTGCTGAAGCACCGGGATGAAAACAAGAAGGAACTCGAAAACAAGATCCTGTCCAACATCAATGAACTGGTTCTGCCTTACATTGTCAAGTTGAAGGAAACCAAGCTGGATGCCTATCAGCAGGTATATGTGGAGATCATTGAAACGAACCTGAATGATATTCTTTCCCCGTTTCTGTTGAAGATCACCTCCAAGTACCTGAGCTTTACACCCAAGGAAATCCAGGTGGCGACGCTGATCAAGGAAGGGAAAGGGACAAAGGAAATTGCCAGGCTGATGAAAGTCGGGAAGGGCGCTGTGGATCTGCACCGGCATCATATCCGGAACAAGCTCGGACTGAACAACAAGAAAGTCAATCTCCGGTCGTACCTGTCATCCCTGTCTTGAAGCGGGGCGACCCGCCTTGCGGAACCATGGCAAAGCGGGTCCAACTGTTCCGGTCCCAGGCCGGGTCGATATCCGGGACGTGGTCCTCATCGAGGGGAGAAAGGCCGCACTTGCGGGCGAAATAGCGGTGGAGTGCAACACACCCGGTCAGTTCCGGGTGAAAAACCGTGACCAGCACGTCGGGCGTTTCCGCCACGGCAATGTAGTCATCCATTTGAAGCAGGACCTCAACACCGGCTCCCGCCTTTTTTATTTTCGGAGCCCGGATGAAGATGAGCGGGACAGTGCCCTTTCCGATCTTGTGAACAACTGCCTCGGAGGCAAAGCTGTCGAGCTGGCTCCCGAAACTGTTGCGTTCGATTTCAATGTCGATCAGGCCGAGGTGGGGCGGTTCATGGACAACGGTTTTCGCCAGAAGGATCGCACCCGCGCAGGTTCCCCATATCTTCATTCCATCCCGGAAGTTATTTCGGATCGGATTCTCAAGATCAAAGATGCGGATGAGGCGGGAAATGCAGGTGCTCTCGCCACCGGGGATAATCAGCCCGGCAAGGTCGCTGAGATCGGCGGATTTGACCCGCCGGCCTGGCGTGCCGATGCGTTCGAGATGGTCGCAGTGCTCATGGACATCTCCCTGAAGATCCAGGACGCCGATAACCGTTCTCGCGGGGCCTGTGCGTGCTTCGTGGTGACTCTTCCCGGCAGCCACTTTGGATGTTTACCAGCCCCGTCCGGCGAGCCGCTGCCCTTCGGGAATTTCCGAGATTTCAAGTCCGGCCATGGCCTCGCCGAGCCCGATCGAAGCCTCCAGAATCTTTTGCGGTTCTTTGAAATACGCCGTTGCCTTGACAATCGCCCGGGCCCGCAGGGCCGGGTTTGCCGACTTGAAGATTCCTGACCCCACGAACACCCCGTCGCAACCGAGCTGCATCATCAGGGCCGCGTCTGCCGGAGTGGCGATGCCGCCTGCGGCAAAATTCACGACGGGAAGCCGCTTCAGTTCCCTTACTTTCAGGGCCAGCTCATAGGGAATGCCGTTGGCTTTCGAAAATCCGGTCACCTCTTCGAGGGGCATGACGATCAGCTGGCGAATTTCGCGATTCATGGTCCGCATGTGGCGCACCGCTTCCACGACATTGCCGGTCCCGGCTTCGCCTTTCGTCCGGATCATTGCCGCGCCTTCGGCAATCCGGCGCAACGCCTCGCCCAGGTTGCGGGCGCCGCACACGAAGGGGATGGAGAATTTCGTTTTGTCAATGTGGCAATCCTCGTCCGCCGGCGTGAGCACTTCACTTTCGTCGATGTAGTCGATCTTGAGCGCTTCCAGGATCTGTGCCTCCACAAAATGGCCGATTCTGGCCTTCGCCATGACCGGAATGGAAACGGCCTTTTTGATTTCCCGGATCATCGCAGGATCGGACATTCGGGCCACTCCGCCCTGCTTGCGGATGTCCGCGGGAACCCGCTCCAGTGCCATGACGGCCACCGCGCCCGCCTCCTCGGCAATCTTGGCCTGCTCCACATTCGTGACGTCCATGATGACGCCGCCTTTCAGCATCTGCGCCAGTTGCACGTTCAATTCATACCTTTTTGAATCCACTTCGACTGCCTCCCTGCCGTTCCGTAATTACAACTGTTAATATATACACATTGCCGCCAATAATCAAGGCGGCAGCCTACCACATCATGCGGGTTTTCACGCCGCTGCGATGGAGATACGATTTGATCTCCCCAATCGTATAATTCCGGTAGTGAACCATGGATGCGATGAGCGCGGCATCGGCGCAACCCCGTGTCAGGACGTCGAAAAGATGCTCCGGTTTTCCTGCGCCGCCCGAGGCGATCACGGGGATCCGAACGCTGCCGGAAACGAGGCGGGTCAGGTCAAGCTCATATCCATCCTGCATTCCGTCGGCATCGATGGAATTCAGACAGATTTCTCCCGCACCCAGGCGCTCCGCCTCTTTTGCCCACCAGAGGGCATCGAGGCCGGTTGCAATTCTGCCTCCATGGATGACGATCTCGTATCCGGAGGGAATGGAGGTGCTTGCCGTCACTTTCTTGACATCCATCCCCAGGACAATGCACTGGCTGCCGAAGGCTTTTGCCCCTTCGGAGATGATCCGCGGATTCTGGACGGCCTCCGAGTTGACGCTTATCTTTTCGGCACCGGCCAGAATGACCCGCCGCATGTCATCCACCGTCCGGATCCCCCCTCCGACAGAGAAAGGAATGAAAATCGTTTCGGCAACTTTTCTTACGACATCGATCATGATGTCGCGCCGGTCCGAGGAAGCCGTGATGTCATAAAAAACGATTTCATCGGCGCCCTGCTCATAATAGGCCCGCGCCGCTTCCACGGGATCGCCGATGTCGATGTTGCCCGCGAATTGGATCCCCTTGGTGAGCATCCCGTTTCGCACGTCCAGGCAGGGGATGATTCTTTTACTGAGCATGGCTCCCTTTCCAGCGGCAGAAGTTGGCCAGGATCTGCAATCCCGGCCTGCCGCTCTTTTCCGGGTGAAACTGGACGGCAACCAGATTGCGATGGGCCAGGGCGGCACAGAAGCCAATCCCGTAATGGGTCCAGCCGACCACCCAGCCCTCATCGGAAGGAGCCGGATAAAAGGAATGGACAAAATAGAACTCGGCCCCTTGCGGCAGCCCGGCAAATACGGGGTGGTCTTTGCGGAATGCCACGTGGTTCCATCCCATGTGGGGGATTTTCAGGGCCTGTCCTCCATCCTGCAAATCGGCGGGGAATCGCTTGACAGCGCCGGGAACGATACCCAGGCAGCGGGTATCGTTTTCCTCGCTCGACTCAAGAATCACCTGCGTCCCGAGGCAGATCCCCAGCATCGGCCTGCCGGAGCGGACATAGTCGGCGATCCGCCTGTCCAGACAGGTCTTTCGGAGATAAGCCATGGCTTCCCCGGCCGCGCCCACACCCGGGAAAATCAGCCGGCTCGCACGCTCCAGCCTCGCGGGGTCATCTGTTATTTCAAAGGGCTGCTGCAGATGCTGAAGGGCACGGGCGACACTGGTCAGGTTTCCTGCCCGATAATCGACAATGGCGATCACTTTTTCGCATGCCTCCGGTTGATTTCCGTTGGAACCCATATCACAGGTTAATTTTCCCATGCAAATATTGTGCACGGACGAGGCGACCGATGTGCCGATCGGCTCTTTTTCCTCCCGGAAAATCCCATGGGTTCATGAGGCATTTTGATTGCCCGTGAAACGGCAGCCCTGATAAGCGTCTCTCCGCTCCATTTCCCGGTCAATGGCGTTGAGGACCTCCATTTTATTCGCAGCCCACTGCGGGCCCAGAAAGATATCCCGGTATCCGTCGGCGGTCAGGCGCTGGATCACCATTTTTGAAGGAAGGATTTCCAGAATGTCACACACCGTTTGGACATAGTCTTCTCTCGTCATCAGTGCGATCCGGCCCGCTTCATACAGGTTTCCCAGAACTGTGCCCCGTAGGGCAAGGAGTGCATGAATCTTGACCGCCTGAACGGGAAGCGCTGCCAGGGTCCCGGCCGTCTCCAGCATATCCTGGCGGGTTTCGCCCGGCAGCCCGATGATGATGTGAACACAGATGTGGAGCCCTTTTCCGGCCGCTCTCCCGACCGCATCGAGAAAGGCATCCCGGGAATGGCCGCGGTTTAGGAACCGAAGGGTCGGGTCATGAATCGACTGCAGCCCGAATTCCAGCCACACATGGTATTTTTCTGCATAGGTCTGCAAAAGGGAAATGACTTCATCGGGCACGCAGTCCGGCCGCGTCCCGATGGACAGGCCGATTACGTCCTCTTGGTCCAGGGCATCCTCGTAGCGTTTTTTCAATTGGACAACAGGGCCGTATGTGTTCGTAAACGTTTGAAAATATGCGATATACTTTTGTGCTCCTCGGATTTTTCGGTAGTGGGCTTTGCCCTGCCGGACTTGGTCCGCAACGGAGGGAAGCGGTCCAGCCTGACGAAGTTTCGATCCCCGGCCATCGCAATAGATGCACCCGCCAAAAGCGATCTTGCCGTCCCGGTTCGGACAGGTAAAGCCCGCGTCGATGGGCAGCTTGAAGACGTTGCAGCCGAAGGCGTTTCGCCAGTAGCTTTTCAGGTCGTAGTATCTTTTCCGGTTGTTCCAGAATGCCGGTTTGGACAAGGCCGCCTCTTTTTCAGTTGTTTTTTCCCTGTGATCCTATTAAATTATCGATCCAACTGCAACTTTTTCCATGCGCCTTTTATCCGGAATGGATCGTTTCTTTCCGCAACGGAAGAGGCGCTGCATTCGCGAAAGGCATGAGGCGGCGCGGGGAGGTTTCCGGAGTGAATCGGTACGACGTGATTGTGGTCGGAGGAGGCCATGCGGGCTGCGAAGCGGCCCTGGCCGCGGCGCGGATGGGCTGTGAAACGGCCCTGTTCAACATCAGCCTGGATTCCATCGCCCTGATGTCCTGCAATCCCGCCATCGGAGGCCTGGCCAAGGGTCAACTGGTCAAGGAAATCGATGCCTTGGGGGGCGAGATGGGAAAGATTGCGGATCAGACGGCAGTCCATTTCCGTCTGCTCAACGCCTCCAAGGGTCCGGCGGTTCAATCCTCCCGCTTTCAGTGCGACAAACAGCTTTACCGGCTCGCCATGAAGGCCGTGGTGGAGAGGGAGAAGCGGCTCCACCTGCGCCAGGGTCTTGTCAATCACATTGTTGTGGACGATGGAAAGGTGACCGGCGTCGAGGAGCAGACGGGGGCCTTCAGCGGCTGCAAGGCCTTGATCCTTACCACGGGGACCTTTTTGAACGGCCTGATTCACATCGGCCGGACCCGCTATTCAGCGGGCCGGGCAGGGGAAATCGCTTCGATTGAACTGGCTGAATCCCTGCGGCAACTTGGATTTGAAATGGGCCGGATGAAAACGGGGACGCCACCCCGGCTCCGTGCCTCGTCGATCGATTTCTCCGTGCTGGAGCGACAGGACAGCGACCCCGATCCGGAGCCCTTTTCCCACAAAACGGAAAAACTCCGGGATGAACGGGTGCCCTCCTTTTTCAGTTATACGACGGAGGAAACACAGCGACTGATCGGAGAAAATATCCGTCTTTCCCCCCTGTATTCCGGCGCCATTCGTGGGATCAGCGCCCGATACTGCCCGTCGCTGGAAGACAAGGTCATGCGCTTTGCCGACAAGGATCGGCATCCGGTCGTGCTGGAGTTCGAAGGAATCGACACGGAAGAGATTTACGCCAAGGGACTGGGAAACAGCATGCCTCCGGAACTCCAGGAAAAAATCGTGCACAGCGTTCCCGGCCTCGAGCGGGCGGAGATCATGCGGCCGGCCTATGCCATCGAGTACGATTTCGTGCAACCGACGCAACTGCGCAAAACCCTTGAGACAAAAAAAATAAAAGGCCTCTATCTGGCCGGCCAGATCAACGGAACCTCCGGATATGAAGAGGCGGCGGCGCAGGGAATGTGGGCGGGCATCAACGCCGCCCTCTCTCTCCAGGGTAAGCCGCCCTTCATCCTCGACCGTTCGGACGCTTACATGGGCGTCATGGTCGATGACCTGGTCACGCGCGGGGTGGATGAACCTTACCGCATGTTCACCTCCAGGGCGGAATACCGTCTGATCCTGCGCGAGGACAACGCCGTCATCCGCCTTGCGGGAAAAGGACACGAACTGGGGCTGATCACGGATGAGGACCACCATTTCCAGCAGGAGCGCGTGCGCCGGATTCAGGATGGGCTGAATCGACTGATGCAAAGCAGGATTTATCCGGTTGCCGATGTCAACCGCATTCTCGGAGACATGGGGACGACCCCGATCCGGAATCCCGTCAGCCTTTATCAGCTTCTGAAGCGCGATGAGGTGGCCTATGACGACCTGAAACCTTTTAGCGGGTGGGAACCGATTGACGACCGGCAGGTTAAAAAACAAATTGAGATCGAGGCCAAGTATGAGGGCTACATCAAGCGGCAGTTGGAAGCGGTCCATAAAATGAAGGCGCTGGAAGAAACCCTCATTCCGGCGGGCCTCCGGTATCAGGACATTCCCAGCCTGTCCAATGAACTCAAAAGCAAGCTCGCGGCCGTTGAACCGCTCACGCTCGGGCAGGCCCAACGCATTTCCGGAATGACCCAATCTGCCCTGACGGCGATCCTCATTCACATGAAGAAAATGGAACAGGTCCGCTAATTCAGGTGGCGATTATTTCTATTGACAGCTCTGTCCATTCCGTGTAGGACCATCGGCAAATGATTGCCGATTGCCGATGGTTTCCATGCTTTCCAATCAAGAAGACATCGAGAGAAAAACGCTTCTGATTCTGCGCATTCTTCATGAAGCCGGCGGGCCTCTGGGCTCCCGCCTGATCGCACGCAGGATGCAGGAAAAGGGCCTGATGCCGAGTGAGCGTGCGGTCCGCTATCATTTGAAGCTGATGGATGAACGGGGTGTCACACGGCTTGTCGGCAAGAAGGACGGGCGTCTGATCACCCCGCTGGGCATCGACGAGCTGGGCAAGGCGAGGGTCCGGGACAAGGTGGGCCTGGCGATCTCGCGGATCGAGATCCTGGCTTTCAAGACGACTTTTGATCCCGAGATGCGAAAAGGTCTTCTGCCGATCAATATTTCCTTCATTTCGGAAACTTCTTTCCCGTACGCCCTGAAGATCATGCAGCCCGTTTTTGCATCGGGTTTTGCCGTCAGTAATCTCGTGGCCGCTGCGCACGGGGGGCAATATCTGGGTGGCGTCCTGGTTCCGGTAGGGAAAATCGGCTTTGCCACCGTGTGCAGCATCGTCGTCAACGGCGTCCTGCTGAAGCACGGAATCCCGATGGATTCGAAATTCGGCGGCATCCTGCAGATGAAGAACGAGCAGCCGTTGCGCTTCGTCGAGCTGATCCACTATTCCGGATCGTCGCTGGATCCATCCGAGATTTTCATTCGAGGGAAAATGACCTCGGTCTTCCACGCCATCGAAAAGGGGGAGGGCATGATACTTGCGAATTTCCGGGAAATTCCGGCGCCCTGCTGCCCCCTGACGCTGGATCTGATGGCCAGGCTGGAAAAAGCGGGCATCAACGGCGTTCTGGCCATGGGTAAGGTCAGCGAGCCGGTCTGCCAGATTCCCGTGGAGATCAACAAGGTGGGCATTATCCTCATCGGCGGGCTCAACCCGTCCGCTTGCGTCCAGGAAGCCGCCCTCGAGGTGGAACATATGGCCATGTCGACGGTTTTGGATTACGGGATGCTGGAACCGTTTGATGCCCTGATGAAGCGCATGTCCTGATTTCATCCGCCGATGGTTGGCGGGATCTTGAGCGTGGTTTCCCCCGAAGGGGGTTGCATAAAGAGGACGTTCATTCGTCACAGTGAACAATAAATAGAAAAATATTTTAAGGGGGTAGTGTCATGTCAATCATTAAAGACGTTCTTGCAAAGGTCAAGCGGATCGATCCCGATCAGCCGGAATTCCACCAGGCCGTGGAAGAGGTCATGGAGACGCTGGAGCCGACGACGAAAAGGCATCCGGAATTCGTCAAGGCCAATATCTACGAGCGGATTGTCGAGCCGGAACGGACCTTCATTTTCCGGGTTCCCTGGGTGGACGATAAGGGGAATGTCAAGGTCAACAGGGGCTTTCGCGTCCAGTTCAACAACGCCATCGGGCCCTTCAAGGGTGGGTTGCGCTTTCACCCCTCGGTGAATCTCGGCATCATCAAGTTCCTTGGTTTTGAGCAGATCTTCAAGAATTCCCTGACCACCCTGCCCATGGGCGGAGGCAAAGGGG
Source organism: Syntrophales bacterium (assembly GCA_034678725.1). Taxonomy (GTDB): domain Bacteria; phylum Desulfobacterota; class Syntrophia; order Syntrophales; family Fen-1087; genus JAXDBM01. The sequence goes on from JAXDBM010000017.1 coordinate 32,907, forward strand.
GGTCGGATTTCGATCCCAAGGGGAAGTCGGACGGGGAAGTGATGCGGTTCTGCCAGTCCTTCATGCGGGAACTGGTCCGGCACATCGGCGCGGAAACGGACGTACCCGCCGGCGACATCGGCGTCGGCGGGCGTGAAATCGGCTATCTGTACGGTTACTACAAGAAGATCCGCAATGAACATACAGGCGTCCTGACCGGCAAGGCCCTCGAATACGGCGGCAGCCTGATCCGCCCGGAAGCGACCGGTTACGGCACGGCTTACTTCGCCGCGGAGATGCTGGCCACCCGGGGGCTGGACTTCAAAGGCAAGATTGTGGCCATCAGCGGCGCGGGAAACGTCGCCCAGTATGCCGTGGAGAAGGTGAACCAGCTCGGGGGGAAAGTCATCACGCTGTGCGACTCTTCCGCCACGATTCTCGATGAACAGGGGATCGACGCCAAGAAGTGCGACTTCGTCATGGAACTGAAGAACGTCAAGCGGGGCCGGATCAAGGAATATGCCGATAAATACAACACCTGCTGCATTGAAGATGCCAGTGTCTGGGATGTCATTCGGGACCAGGGGGTCAAAGTGGACATCGCCCTTCCCTGCGCCACCCAGAACGAGCTCGATGCCTCCCATGCCGCCGCCCTGGTGAAGAACGGCTGCATCTGCGTGGCCGAGGGCGCGAACATGCCCTCCACGCCGGATGCCGTCAAGATCTTTCAGGAGAACAACATCCTCTACGGGCCCGGCAAGGCGGCAAATGCGGGCGGTGTGGCCACCTCGGGCCTGGAGATGAGCCAGAACAGCCTGAAGCTCTCCTGGACCCGGGAGGAAGTGGACAACCGGCTGCTCATCATCATGAAGAGCATCCACAAGGCCTGTGTCGAAACGGCCGAGGCGTACGGCAAGAAGGGTGACTATGTGACGGGCGCGAACATCGCCGGCTTCACCAAGGTGGCCAACGCCATGCTGGCCTATGGTGTCGTGTAGCCTTTCCCTGCGTTCAGCATCATGCATCGGCGGGGCAGCCGCGGTTCGCTTCGAATGGCGGCTGCCCGCACCGATTCTCTGAGTTTGCCTTCCGTTCTTCACCTTTCCCATCGCTAAAAAAAACAGGAACGGCGCCTTGCAAAAAAAGGCGATGTGGAAAATAATGGCCTGGCGGAAAATCGATCGAAGGGAAGATCCGCTGTACCAGGCAGGAGATGACGGATGGACATCAGGATCAAGAGGATTTACGAGCAGCCCGGGCCGGATGACGGAACGCGCATCCTCGTGGACCGGCTCTGGCCGAGGGGCCTCAGCCGGGAGGCGGCGAAGGTTGACCATTGGGCCCGAAATGTGTCACCCTCCGATGCGCTCCGCAAGTGGTATGGGCATGACCCGGACAAATGGCCCGAATTCCGGAAGCGCTATGCGGGCGAGCTGGACATGCAGGCGGAAGAAGTGGCGTTTCTGATCGAAAAGATAAAGGCGGGACCGGTCACTTTTCTTTACGGCTCCGTCGAGCGGAAGCGGAACAACGCCCTGGCGCTGAAGCTTTACCTGGAAAAATGGGTGAAGAAGCGGGATCGGTGAACAGTCCATCGGGAGGGCCATGGCGACAAAGCCGAAGTTCAGAGCCGGAGTTCGAAGCCGCCGGCGAAATCAGCGTGTCACGGGTGATCTCATTGATCCGTTGACGCCGGACTGATGTTCGAGGACAGGAAGCAATGGAAGCCATACTGGGGGTCATCACCGGTGTCGGGCTCAGCGCGGCTTGCGGGTTCAGGATTTTCGTCCCCCTGCTGGTCCTGAACCTGGCCGCCATGTACGGCTATGTCCACCTTGCGCCCGGGTTCGAGTGGATCGGCGGATCTTACGCCACGGTTGCCCTCGCCACGGCGACACTGCTCGAAGTCATCGCATACTACATTCCCTGGCTGGATAACATGATGGATGCCATCGCCTCGCCGGTTTCCGTCATTGCGGGCACCATCGCGACGGCGTCAGTGATCACCGACATGCCGCCATCCCTGAAGTGGATGGTCGCGATCATCGCCGGCGGCGGGATTGCCGGCCTTTTGCAGGGTTCCACGGCGGCGCTGCGCGCAAAATCTTCTCTCCTGACCGGAGGTGCGGGCAACGTCGGCATTTCCACGCTCGAACTCGCGGGATCGACCGTCACGGCCATTCTCGCCGTGATCCTGCCGGTAATCGGTCTCATCCTGGTCGCGGTCTTCGGGGTCTATCTGATCGTGAAAGCCGTCCGCAGACGCTTCCCGAACGGGGACAGGGGAAAATAGATGCACGGCGACGATCTGCCCACCATGCGGGATATCGGCCATTTTCTTCTCAGCAGTCTCTACGATTGGGTGAAGCAGATCAGTTTCTGCGTCACCACATCGGAAAGAAGCCGCAGTTCCTTCTCCAGTACGTCATAAACGCGCACCACGCCGATATAGGGGCTGTCCTTTTCGGACAATTCCGCCAGACGATTCGGCATGGCGTCGAGCCAGGCGGTGTTGAAGAAGACATTCTCCCTTTCCGGGTAGATGGCCATGTAGAAGATGTCCATCTCCACGAGGTCCTGGAAGAAGTGGGTCCCGAAGGAAAGATCGGGGATCAGGCTTCCGTCCTTGTAGGCAATCTCCGCGATGGCGGCAATGTTGTTGATCTCGGAAAACGTGACCGGGACGCCCATGGCCGGGGTCGTCGTGCCCCAGCGGCCCGGCCCGAGAAGCACTGTGGGGGTCTCCCGTCGACTCTCGATCATCCTGTTCAGGCGGCCCACCAGCCGTGCGACATTGTATTTTTCAGAGAGGGACAATTTCGTGTAGCCCTGGGGATCGATGTAGATGATCCTTGAAACGGGCTGGGAGACGCTTCCCCCCATGAAATTTCCCTCCTGCCGCAGCAGGATGCGGTTTTCCTGAATCCTTTCCGGCATCTCCACGCGGACGTGCTGGCCCTTCGTCTGGAAGGGGCGGCACTGGAGCAGGTTCACCTGCAACTTTCCTTCGATATTGAAATTCCCGGTAAACTCGATATCCACGGGGTATTCGTACACCGATTCAAGTTTGTGGAGCATTCTGGACATGAGCTCCGGGAATTCGGTGGTGGACAGGAGTTCGTCGAAGTTCAGAATCCAGAAATCCCGAACGGGCTTTCCCATGGCGCGCATCCGGTCGGATGACTCCGTATCGCGCACGCCCAGAAGTTCCATGCGGGCATCCAGTCCCTCGTCCAGGACCCGGGAGAGGGGCATGGACTCGAACCGGTTTTCCGCGAGATTCAGCATATCCACGTCGTGCTGGGAAAAGCGCCGCGCGTCATTCAGGTCGGAATGGGCTTTTACCAGCGGGGCGTCCAGGGCGACGATCCGGGGATAATCGTTCTCCACGCGGTTGACCGCCCGGGTTCCCAGGCCGAAGACGAGGCGAAGCATGCCGGCACGGGGATCCATACCCTGCTTCCACACGAAGGTGTTGTAGGAGAGGCCGACACCGGCGATCTCCGGGAAAAAGTAATGCTTTCGGTAGGCGCCGGAAACCCGCTGGACCAGAAGGGCCATCTGCTCATCCTGGCGATCCAGACCCCGCTGAAAGCGGTACATCAGGGCATCTTCGTTCATCGTGCTGGCAAAGATGCGGCGCACGGCTTCCTCGAAATTCTCGTATCGCTGCTCCGGCGTTCCCTGGTTTGCGCAGAAGAAGCTTTCGTACTTTCCCGCGAAGGCATTGCCGAAGGCGTCCTCCAGCAGACTGCTGGAGCGGACGATAATGGGGGACTGGCCATAGTATTCGAGCATCAACTGAAACTGCTCCTTGACCTCGGAGGGGAAGACTCCGCGCAGCATCATATTTTTGAGTTCCCTCGCAACTTCAAAATACCCCTCCTGGGTCTTCTGGGCCATGAGCAGCTTCCACCAGCCGTTCTGCACCATGTAGGAATAGAAAACGTCTGATCCGATATAGTAGGAGTCGTGGATTTCCATGTGTGCCGGCCAGTCGAAGGAGGCATCCCGTCGCAGAATGTTGCGTGCCAGGAGCATGCCGACGGATTTGCCGCCGATGAATCCCGTTCCGATGAGACGGTTCTTGATGTCCAGAAGGTCTTCCAGCGTAAAATAGTCCCTGGCCAGCGACAGCATCCGCTTTTCCCTGCCGATGAGCACCCGCGAGAGCTGTTCGACCATTTCCCGGCGCTCCTGTTCTTCCTCCGGCTTGTCCAGAAGCTCCTGCGCCTGCAGGAAGATGCGGTCCCAGTAATCCAGATGCCGCTCGGCGCTGACGGAACTCTTTTGGGACAGAAAGGAAAACAGGTTGGATGCGTCGACGCTGCTCATGATGGGGATGAACCGGTTCCCATCCAGTATGTGAGGCAGAAACATGGTTGGGGAATAACGGTGCCAGGCCTTCAGCGGGTGAACGCAGATTTTTCCCTGATAATTATAGACGTCGAGCAGCACCTGTGTCGTTTCACGGATCCGGGCAACCGTCTTGAAGGAATGGCGGCCGCGCAGAATGGCGAAGTAGGCAAGGGTGTTCAGTTCGAACAGATAGGGGCAGGTAATGACGAAAAAATTTCCGATCATCAGGTCGGTTGCCCAGGCCAGCAGAAGGTCGGACAGGCAGTCGAACACGTAGAAAACATCCCGGCCTTCCTGACGGATGATGTTATGGACCTGTGTGGAAAAGGACTCGAAGCCGGCATTGGCGTTCAATTTGTAGATGGTGATCCGGCCGGTGGGCTCGAGCAGGGGCTCGTGCCGGGCAAAGCGCATGTACACCACCCGCTCGTTGTTTTCGAGGGCCGCGTTGACATAGGGAATCACAAAGCTTCGATAGTCCTCGATTTCATCCACCTGCATGACGACATTGTCGCCGCTCTGAAGGTAATTCAGAATCTCGTCCAGCCCTTCGACGCCGCTGCTGACACGGGAGAAAGGTACCATGGGCATGTCCTCATCTTTTCTGTCGTTTTGCGCGATCACCCTGCAGCCGGTGAAAATGACCGCGGCCAGTTCATTGCGGGAGCGGTTTGTTCAAACCGCAACGGGTCCGCTTTCCAGCGTTCAATTGCCTTCAAATTTCATACCAGAAAAGCGATGCTCGGAACAATCTGTAATTAACCCCCATGCCCGGGATCGGGCACAACGAAGGATGAAAATGGGGTTGTTGCAATAGTAAGGTGAGTCACGGTAATCCACTGATAGGTAATTTCGGCAGAAAAAACTTTATCAGGAGGAAGACC
>JAXDBM010000018.1:0-8379 GCA_034678725.1 Syntrophales bacterium
ACTCCGAACGGAGCCTTTTCTCCGCGGAACTGAGCTATGCCCAGACCCAGGGCGCCCTCTTCGGGGCGCTGGTGAACGTCTACAAGGCCATGGGCGGCGGATGGGTGGTCGAGGCGGACAGGCTGACCGAACCGGCGCCTGTCACCCTCGAAGGCAGGGAAAAATCTGCAAATCCGTGAGGGAACCGGCAGCGGAAATTCAACGGCAGAAACCGGCAGCGAACGGGGTGTTCGAGAAGACGACGACCGCCGCGTGATCCCGGTCCGGGATGCGCAGCCGGTTTCATCCCATCAGCTTCAGCGCCGTGGCGACGATGCGCTGCGCGTTCGGGAGGGCAAGATCTTCCGCCGCGCGCGCGTAGGGGATCGTTCCCTCCGTGCAGACCCGGCCATAACGCACCGGAACCCCCGCCTCCAGGACGACGGCCGCGATTTCCCCGGAAAGCCCGAAGTCCCGGTAATCCTCGTCCACGACGAGGAGGCGTCCGCTCCGGGAGACGGCTTCGCAGATCCCTTCGCGGTCCAGGGGCGCGACGGTCCTCAGGTCCAACACGCCGGCCAAGACCCCCTTTTCCTCGAGAACGGCCGCCGCCTCGAGGGCGCGGTGGACGCCGACGCCCACGCCAGCCATCGTGATGTCGCCGCCCTCGCGACGCACCGCCGCTTTTCCGATCGGCACAGCGGACCACGCATCGGGAACGGCGCCGCCGGCCCCTTCCGCCGGGATATTGAAATGAACCGTTTTCCGGCCGCCCCTTCCCATGTAGTCCAGCCAGTAGTCGGAGAGGAGCTTGTGCTCGAGGTAGATCACCGGCCCCTCCTGCTCCAGGGCCGAGACCATCAATCCCCCCGCATCCGCGGGATTCGACGGCACCACCACCGTCAGGCCGGGGATGTGCGCCAGCCAGCCCCACAGCGCCTGTTCGTGCTGCCCGCCGTCCCCGTAACCGCCGCCGCAGGACGCGCGGACGACCATGGGAACGCGCCACCTGCCCCCGGAAAACGACTCGATCTTCGCGGCATGGTTGAGCAGGGCGTCAACGGCAACGCCGATGAAGTCCACCAGCATGATCTCCACCACCGGCCGCAACCCCGCCATGGCGGCCCCCACGGCAGCCCCGAGGAACGCGGCTTCGCTGATGGGGGTGGCACGGACCCTCCGCTCCCCGAAGCGCACCAGGAGGTTGAGGCGCAGGGTGTGGACATCCTCCCCGAAGATGACAATCCGGGGGTCCCTGGCCATGGTCTGGGCCAGCGCATCTTCGATCGCATCGGCAAAGCGCATCGTTCTCATCTTTGATGCATCCATGATTCCCCGGCCGCCGTCATGACAGCGCCGTCTCCACCGCCCGCGCAATCTCTCGATCCACTTCCGCGTGCAGCTCGTCAAGACGGCCCGGTTCCTTCGACAGCCGGCCGCGGGCGATCTCGAGGGGATCGCGCCGTTCCCCGCGCTGCTCCTTTGCCGTTTGGCCGATCAGGGAAATCGCAGCGCTGAGCCCGGCTGCGCGCTTCCGAAGGGGTAGTCCCTTTTTTGCCAGCACGCTGCGCACGAGCGGGCCGGTCATCTCTTTCATCTGCCGCAGGGGCTTCCGCACCGCGCGGAGCAGCGGGTCGCCCAGAAAATGGCCCTCGATCCGGGAGCAGCGGGCCAGGAGAAACGCGGGGCCGTCGCCGCCACGCGCTCGCGCCGCTCCTCGGCCGGCGGCCTTCCAGACCGCCTCTACGTCCGAGCCGTCCACCTCCGCCGCCGGCATGCCGAAACTCTGCGCGCGCTCCACAAGGCTGCCGCCGGTCACGGATGGGGATCGGGTCGTGATGGCCCATGCGTTGTCCTTGCAAACGAAGAGGACGGGCAGTTTCCACACGACCGCGAGATTCAGGGCCTCCATCAGCATCCCCTGGTTCATCGCGCCGTCGCCGAAAAAGGCCACGGCCAGATTTTCGGGTCGGAGATGCTGGGCGGCCAGGGCAAAGCCCGCGGCCAGGGGGCCGACCGCCCCCACAATCCCTGAGGAGGCGCCAAGGCGCTCCGGGGAAAAGAGGTGCATGTGCCCGCCCATGCCGGAGCAGAGGCCGTCTTCCCGGCCCAGGAATTCGCGAAGGAGCGGGACCAGATCCAGCCCCCGCGCGACCAGCGGCGGCGTGCCCCGGTGATCCAGCGCCATGGCATCCTCCTCACGGAGATGGCCGACCACGCCGGCCGCGACCGCTTCCTCTCCGATGCCCAGATGCATTTCGCCGGAGATCACGCCTTTCTCCCAGAGATCCTTCACGGCTTCCTCGAAGCGCCTGCTCCGCAGCATCTGCCTGTAAAGCGACCACAGATCCGGTTCCATGGCGTTTACCCTGTTCGGCTCCTTTCCATCACCGCACGACATCTTGCTTTGCATATCAATATACAACAATTCGGCGGCCAGTGACAGCCGCAATGTCGGCTTCACCGAATATCCGGGACGTCAATCAGCGGTCAGCGAAACATTTTCTTGACTTATTTATGAGATGGGAACACATAAAAGGCAGATGAAATTGGCATAGTCAACAGGTGGACAGCCCATCGCAACCTTTGTTCCAGGTGATGCCATGAAGCGACGACCCGCACTCCGATTCTCAAAAGGAGCGCGGGTTTTGTTGTTTTATGGATACATGGGGGGTGTCAAACGATGAAATGCCCGGAATGCCAATCCGAAAATCGTGATGGAATAAAATTCTGTGAGCAGTGCGGGGCAAAGATGGAGATGGAATGTCCCAACTGCAACGCGAAGATACCGCTCGGCAAGAAATTCTGTGGCGACTGCGGCCACGGCCTGACGCTTCCGTTCGAATCAAAAACCCGGACTCTCTCCTTTGACGAGAAGATCGCCAGAATCCAGAAGTACCTCCCCTCCGGCATCACTGAAAAAGTCCTCTCCCAGCGGGACCGAATCGAGGGGGAAAAGAGACGGATCACAGTCCTTTTCGCCGACATGGAAAACTTCACCCCGCTCGTGGAAAAACTGGGACCGGAAGAGGCCTATACCATCATGGATCGGGTCTACGAGATCCTCATCCACAAGGTCCATGACTACGAGGGGACGGTAAACGAGATGACCGGGGATGGGGTGATGGCGCTCTTCGGCGCTCCCATTGCCCTGGAAGACGCACCCCAGCGGGCCGTCCGCTCCGCTCTCGCCATCCATCAGGAAATCGCCCGCTATAATGATCGGATGAAACAGGAAGATGTTCCGCAGATCACAATGCGGATCGGCATTCACACCGGCCCCGTTGTCGTCGGAACACTGGGCAATGATTTACGGGTAGAGTTCAAGGCTGTCGGGGACACGGTCAACTTGGCTTCCCGGATACAGAACCTTGCCATGCCGGGTGCAATCTATGTCTCTGAGGATACGTTCAAACTTGCGGAAGGCCTTTTCCGGTTCGAGTCATTGGGGTTGAAAGAGATCAAAGGCAAGGAAAAGCCCGTTAAGGTTTACCAGGTCATTGCTTCCAGTTCAAGCCGGACCCGCTTTGACGTCAGCGCCGAAAGAGGGCTGACGACGTTTGTCGGCCGGATCCGGGAACTGGAAAATCTTCTGGACGGCCTGGATCGGGCGAAGGCAGGAAAAGGGCAGGCTTTTTCACTGATCGGCGAGGCCGGGGTCGGCAAGTCCAGGCTCCTTTACGAGTTTCACAAGACAGTCGCCAACGAGGATATCACATTCCTCGAAGGAAAATGCCTTTCCTATGGCCGGGGAACGGCCTATCACCCGATCGTCGATATTCTGAAATCGACCTTTAACATCCATGGGCTCGATGAGAACGCCGTCATCCGGGAAAAGGTAACTGCCGGATTGAACAATTTACGGATAGACCCGGCATCAGCGCTCCCGTTCATCCTGGAGCTCCTGTCGGTGAAAGACAGCGGCATTGAAAATGTTCTCATGAGCCCGGAGGGGAAGAAGGACAGGATTACCAAAATCCTGAAAGAGATCAGCCTCAAGGGATCGGAGATGCGCCCCCTGGTGATGGCGATCGAGGACCTGCACTGGGCGGACGAAAGCACGGAAAACGCACTGAAATATGTTTTGGAAATCATTCCAGCCGCCAGAATATTGCTGATCTTCACCTACCGGCCGGAATATGTGCACGCCTGGGGCCGGAAATCCTATCACAACCAGTTGACTTTGAACCGGCTGTCCAATCGGGAAAGCCTGGCGATGGCGAGATCCCTGCTTGGAACCGAGCACGTGGACAGCGACATCGAGGAGCTGATTCTCTCCCGGACGGAAGGGATCCCCTTCTTTATCGAGGAGCATATCAAGGCGCTGAAAGATTTGAAGATCATCGAAAGGCAGAACGGCACCTACAAGCTCACCAAAGGCATCCAAACCATCACGATCCCCTCGACCATCCAGGATGTCATCATGGCCCGCGTGGATGCGCTGCCGGAAGGTGCCAGGGAGATTCTTCGCACCGGCTCGGTCATCGAACGGGAGTTCAGCCACGAGCTGCTCAGGAAAGTGACCGATGTGTCCGAGCCGGAACTTCTTTCCGGCCTTTCTCTTCTCAAGGATTCGGAGCTGATCTATGAAAGAGGCATCTATCCCGACTCGACCTACATCTTCAAACATGCCCTGACCCGGGAAGTCGTGTATGACACCATGCTGAACGCGAAAAAGAAAATACTTCACAATGCGACCGGAAACGCGATCGAAGAATTGTACGGAAAGAATCTAAGCGAACATTATGAAGTTGTCGCTGAACATTATTTTCTCAGCGAGAATTATGAAAAAGTGGTCGAGTATTCAAAACTGGCGAGCAAGAAGGCAGAAAAGGGGGCTGCTCTGAACGACGCAATTGCCCACATCAAAAGAAGACTGACATCCCTTGAGCGTTTACCCCAAACCGAGGATATTCAGCGGAAAATCATCGATTCCAGGACCACTCTCGGGCTCTACGGGATTCAGATGAACTACCATGATGAGGCGCAGGAAGCGATCGCTCCGATTATTGATCTGGCCGTCAGCCTGGGTTACAAGCGGAGGCTCTGCCAGATCTACACGATTATGGGCGCAAATTATCTTTTTATGGATGAGGACTGTTTCAAAGCCTTTGAAGTTTTAGAGGAGGCCTTGAAGATATCTGCGGAAGTAAAAGATGCCGTTACCGCAATCTTCGCCAGCTACTGGTTTGGCGTTGCTTTAAGCATGAACTGCGAATTTGAAAAATCGTCACAATACATCCAGAAGGCCCACGACATCAACGCGGCATTCGACATTCTCTGGGGGATTGCCGCGGTCAAAAGCGATCTGTCATATTTCGATTATTACCTGCCTGGAAAAATTGACTTGGCCTACCAAACGTCCGGGGAAGCGGTTCGCATTGCCGAGGAGAGCGGGGATATTTTGGCAAAAGCATTCTCCTATCCCGTCCACGCAGTCTCCTGCTACGGGAAGGGATTTCTGGAGGATGCGGAGAGATATTCACTCAGGGCATTGGAAATGACCGAGAGCATTCATCACCATCTCCGGAATGGGTGTGCAAATCTAAAATTAGGGCATATCTACTGCGAGATGGGAGATTTTTCACAATCCAAAGAACATTACGAGAAATCGGTCCGGGTTTTTGAAAAGATCAAGCTGTGGCCGTCCTGGGCGAGTGTTGGTCACATTGGTTTCGCAAGGGCAAAGGTGTTGAATCAGGAGATGGATGTCGATTTGGAAGCCCTGTGTGCCCATGCGGGCAACATCAGGACAAAATCATTCCAGGGCGTGGCTCGCAGGCATGTCGGTGAGATTCTGCTGAACATGGGTGATGTGCGCATGCCCGAGGCGGAACGATGGATTCAGAAAGCCATCGAAACAGACCAAGAAAATGGCATGAACTTCTACCTGGGACAGGATTATGCCCTCTATGCGGACTTGTTCAAACGAAGAGGGGAAAGATTGGAAGAGCGGGAAAATCGCGGCAAAGCATTTGAAATCTTCAAGGAATGCGGCGCCGACGAGTGGGCGGAGAGAATGGAGAAGACACTGCTTGAACATCCATGACAGCAATGAAACCAAAAGCAATCCGGCAGCGCCATCAAGTGCTTTGCGTCGCAAGGTTGGGGACTTCCTCCAGCGGTTAAAGGAAACATTGGCGTCTCCGGCGCACAGGCGTTGCCCGGTCATCAGAGATGAGAAGATTCAGGACTTCGAGGAGGGCAGAACCATGCAAACGGACATTGCCGCACGCTATCCCACGCTCACCCGCTACCCGGAAAAAATCGTCATCGCCGCGGAGGCGGTAACGTCCATCATGCCGGGCAACCGGGTGTTTGTCGGCACCGCCTCCGCCACGCCGCGCACGCTGGTGCAAGCCCTGGAAGATCTCGCCCCGCCGGTCCCTGATGTCCAGCTCTGGTCATTCCTCACCCAGGGTGCGGTGCGCCACGAGAATGACCGGCCCAAAACCCGTTACCGCCACCGCTGCTTTTTCGTCGGCGGCGACATCCGGGCGGCCACGGCGCAGGGAATGGCGGATTACATCCCCATCTCCCTCGCACAGGTCCCCCAACTCATCGAAAACGGCCGAATCCCCGTAGACGTGGCGCTGATCCAGGTTTCCCTGCCGGACGAATACGGCTACGTCAGCCTCGGGGTCTCCGTCGATGTCACATCCGCGGCCGCCCAGAAGGCGAGAAAGGTCATCGCCGAAGTCAACCCGAATATGCCCCGCACCCTGGGCGACACCTTTCTCCCCGTCAGCAAGATCGACCACATCGTGCTGGTTGAAACCCCGGTCATTGAATACCGGCACCCGCCCGCGGATGCCGTGGCGGAGAAGATCGCCCGCTATATCGCGAGTATCATCGAAGACGGCTCGACCCTGCAGATCGGCATCGGGCGCATTCCCAACGAAACACTCAAGTACCTCGTGGATCGCAGGGACCTGGGCGTGCACACGGACGTGTTCACCGATTCCATCATCCCCCTGATCGAGCAGGGCATTGTCACCGGGTCGCAGAAGTCCGTTCACCGGGGTAAGATCGTCGCCAGTTACTGCTTCGGCACGAGGCGCCTGTACGACCTCATCGACCGCAACCCGATGTTCTCCTTCCACCCCATCGAGTACGTGAGCGGCGTCCCCCTGATCGCCCAGCAGAAGCGCATGGTGTCGGTCACCCAGGCCTTCGCCGTGGACCTGACCGGGCAGATCTGCGCCGACCAGTTCCAGGGGGAGTTCTACGGCGGGGTCTCCACGCAGCCGGAATTCATTCGCGGCACGGCCTACGCCGACGGCGGCAAGCCCATCATCTGCCTTCCCTCCACCACCGACGACGGCAAGGTCTCGCGCATCCGCCCCCTGCTTCAGGCCGGCGAGGGTGTCGCCGTCGCCCGCTCCGATGTCCACTACGTCATCACCGAGTACGGGATCGCCTATCTCTTCGGCAAGTCCATCGGGGAGCGCACGCTTTCCCTCATCGAGATCGCCCATCCCGACTTCCGCCCCTGGCTGCTGGAGGAAGCCAAGAAGCTTGGCTATCTGCCGCAGGCGCAGGCGCTGAAGAGTGCGGTCGCCTACCCGGTGGGCGAGGAGCGAACGGTCGCGCTGCGGGACGGGACCGGCATCCTGATCCGGCCGGCGCGCGCCAGCGACGTGGCGGGGCTGCAGGACATTTTCTACCACATGAACAAGCAGGACGTTTACACCCGCTTCTTCAGAAACCTGCGGTCGCTTTCCGCATCCGAGGCGCAGTTCATGTGCAACGTCAACTATGAAACCGACATGGCCTTCCTCGCCGTGGCCGGGACGCGCGAAAACGAACAGATCGTCGGGAGCTCCTGCTACGTGGGCAATCTCTCGACCAACACCGCGGAAGTGGCCTACATGATCCGGTCGGAGTGGCAGAGCAGGGGCATCGGCAAGGCCCTTCAGGAGCGCATGAAGGAGTTCGCCATGTCGCGCGGCTTTCGCGGCTTCACCGGGGAAATCCTGGCGAGCAACCTCAAGATGCTCGAGCTGGCCAAAAAGGGCGGCAACAACGTGTCGCTCGGGAACCAGGGTTCGTATTACGAGTTCACAATCCTCTTCCCCCGGGAATGATGTCCATTCCTTGATGGGAGTGATTAAATGAAATGTTCAAAATGCCAGTTTGAAAATCCCGATGGTATAAAGTTCTGCAACGAGTGCGGACAAAAGCTCACCCTCGTCTGCCCAGCATGCAAGGCGGTCAATCAGACGGGAAGCAAGTTCTGCGGCGAATGCGGCCACAATCTTTCTCTTCACTCCGAACCCACCCGCAAGGACCTCTCCTTCGACGAGAAGATTGCAAAGATTCAGAAATACCTTCCTTCGGGCATCACCGAGAAGATCCTCTCCCAGCGGGACCGGATTGAGGGGGAGAAGCGACAGGTCA
>JAXDBM010000019.1:0-16031 GCA_034678725.1 Syntrophales bacterium
GAATAATCTGCTTCCGAATCTCATATTGCGTCTGGGGACTGTGTCTGCGTGCATCTATCTTTTCCATGCAGACTATGTAGCACAAATGAACCGATATTCATATGTTTATTTGCCGTGGTAATAAGCCGCGCAACCGTGTGGTCCCATTTGGGTGCGCGTGGCCTTGCTACTGAATTCTGATTACCGAAAAATCCTTTCTCTCGGAGGGCTTGGTTTAGATCAACAGTTTTGAACCATTTGACACGTACCAGGTAGTCTGCCGTTTCCGGATCTTTCTTTGCTCGGTTCAGTTTGGTAGCAACTGGGGAGACTTTGATAAGGGGCTCGGTTTTACCTGATGAAATACTGAACGGTGTCCTTATCAAGACGAATGGTAACTTGGGTCTTTAATTCCTTTATATAGGGATTTTTCTGTCCTTTCATTTTACTGAAATCGTATTCTTTTCTCATGATCTTTCTCTCCACTAATTGTCTTCTTCACCCTGGTTGCTTTTCTTGCCGAGATAATCCTTATGACCGAATCTTGTCCCCTGAAACAATGGCATACGATAATGATTCTTAGCCTTTGGCTCACACCAACCATCAAAACCTGTCTTCATCATCCGAATGGGGCATTTCCACGCCCGTTCCCCCGATTTCACGGCAGTATGATCAACGGCGTATGCCCCTCATAGACCAGTTCATTGATGAGATATTTTCTGAACAATTGCTGCATGAACATTCTCGATCCCCTTTGGACGACGACAAACTCGTTCTTCCTGTTCGACATCACGCTTTTCAGGCCCGTCAAGGCGCTGGGCCCTTTCAGGATCTCATAAGAAACGTCCCACTTGTCAGAATACAGGCCGGCCAACTCCTTCAAATATTTTTCCGTCGAACGCGCGTCATCGTCCGGGGTTATGATGGAAAAAAAGTCTATTTTATCTGCTTTTTCGCCCGCAAACTTCAAGAATTTGTTCAACTCGAAAAGGTTTAGCGGCCGGCTCTTCTGTACCGCGACATGAATGGCGTTCGGGGAACAGCAGTCTACGTTCAGAGGCACGGCCACGATCAGGTTGTCTATGCCGTCAATGATCCGGACAGCCTGGCTCCCGATAAACACCTTCTTCAGAAAGCCCGTTCCCTTCAGGCCCAGAAACACCAGATTGTTGAAGTGCTCCTGCAGCAGCGGATTCAGAATCGCAACCGGGTGTTTTTCGGAAACAAGACGCTTGAAGGACGCTTCTGCCGGAAGGACGCCTTCCGCAAACACCTTCAGTTTTTTGAGGGCAGCGCGGTGGGCGTGGTCGGCTATCCCCACTTTGCTCTCGTGAGGCGTCATGACAGGCGCCACGGTGGTGGTGCTGTGAACCAGAAGCATTTCCGCACGGACCCTTTCGCTCCACTCATGGGCGAATCGGAGCAGATGCTCGGAGTATGCCGAGAAGTCGACCAGGATGATAAATCTGTTTTTCATGTTTATTCTCATCATGGAACCTTCATGAAAGGCAGTTACCGGGCTTCCCCGCTGACCCCGCTTTCCCTGGGCGGATCTTTTTTCAGGGATTCCAATTCATTTCTCAACTTCATGTTTTCCTCTTTCAGGAGCCGGTTCTCCTCCAGCAGCTTCACGATCTCGGATTTGCCGCTCTCGGCCTCCGCCAGCGATCGCATAAAAATGCCCGAGAGCCTTTCCGTGTCCTGCCGGCACCTACTTTCCATAATCGGCTGGAGATGGCTGAGGTTTAATACAGGCCCGTATTTGAGATCCTTCAAATCCCTGCCTTTGTCGGACGCGTCCCGGACCAGCGCCCCTCCTTCTTCTATGAACCGGTTTGCCTCCGGGTACCGTTCCAGCAGCTCCAGAAAATAACGCGCCTTGACAATGGGTTTGGCCCTGTAGAAACCCACCTTCAAAGGGTCCAGGTACCTGTATGGACCCTTCAGGATCTCTTTTCTGACCACGCCGATGTCTTCAAAGGATTTCAGGATTCTTTCCGTCAGCATCGACCGTTCCGCATTTTCCCCGGCTTCGGGCCCTCTCAGAAACGCGTTGACCGACGACCGGGTCTCTCTCAACGCGCGCTGATAATCCCCGGTCGACAGGCCTGTCTTGATTCTCGCCTCCATTTTTTTGATTGCGTAAAATGCGACATCGGCCGATTGGGCCATTGCCACGGCAGGCAGTGAAAACATGAAAGCAATGGCTATGAATGATGCGCGTTTTCTCATGGGCTTCTCCCCCCTGCTTCGCCTCTCGAAAGGACCTGCTGTGCTCCGAGCCGCCGCATCCGCATTCACCGGATCATCGCGATCCGGTTTTCACCGGCTGCGCTTCCGGGCTCAAGAGCCGGTCTCCCCGGAAATAGGGTCTCAATTTCAGCGGCCGTGGTTTTCCCGTCAGGCCTTTGTCGTTTCGTAAAGGCTGCGCCGGATCGCTTCCCGCTGGTCGGCAGCCTCACCGCAGACCATCTGGTCGATGGCTGTAACCGCCTCGGCCAGAGCGACGCCCACTTCCGCTTCCCCGGCGGCGACGACCTCCGCACCCGCATCGCGCAGCGCTGACGCATCCCGCAGATGGGCGCAGCGGGCGAGAACACGCAGTTCCGGGTTCAGAATGCGCGCCTGCCGGATGACCTCGGCGGCGGATTCCACGTCGGCGCTCAGGATGAGGCTGCCCGCGGTTTCGATGCCCGCTTCGACGAGCGTTCCCGGCCGCAGGACATCCCCGTACAGAGCGGCATGGCCCTCGTTGCGCAATTGACGCACCGCGTCGAGGTTGAGGTCTACAACGGTGATTTCGGCATCCCGCTCCCGAAGGAGCCGGTGGACGATCTGCCCCACCGGACCGTAGCCGACCAGAATACAGTGGTTCGGGTTGATTGCGGCATGGGAAACCTGGTCGACCCGAACGGGCCGCGCGACCTTCGGCGACGTCAGCCCGCGGGCCCATCGGTAGATGTATGGATTCAGGCCGATCGAAATGAGGGAGGCCGCCACCAGTGCATTCCAGCCGGCATCGTTGATGATCCCGAGCCCGAGCGCAACCTTGCCCAGAATGAAGCTGAACTCGCCGACTTGAGAAAAGGCCGCTCCGACCGGAATCGCCGTTTCCATGGGCTGGCCGAGAATGCGCACGGTGAGCAAGGCCGCAAGCGGCTTGACCGCGACCACCACAACAAGCACCGTGGCGATGATCATCGGGACTTCGATCAGGCTCCGCGGGTCAAAGAGCATGCCGACCGACACGAAGAAGAGCACGGCGAAAGCGTCCCGCATGGGCAGCGCGTCGTAGGCTGCCCGGGCCGCGAATTCGGAACGGCCGACGGCCAACCCGGCGAGAAAGGCGCCAAGCGCAATCGATACGCCGAAGATCTTGGACGCACCGACGGCGATTCCCACGGAGAGGACGAGCACCGAAAGGGTGAAAAGCTCCCGCGAACGGGTCTTTGCGATACGCTCCAGCGCGAGGGGAATGACCCACTTGCCCAGAACGACCACGACGGCAACCAGCCCGGCGATTTTCAGCGCGGCCACGCCGAGAACGGACGCGATGTTTTGCTCCACGCCCCTTTCCGGCGCGAAGACAATGGGCAGGAGAAGCAGGAGCGCAACCGTCAGAATGTCTTCCACGACGGTCCATCCGATCGCGATGTGACCGATTTTTGCGTGCAGATCGTGCCACTCGGCCAGCACGAGCGCCATCACGACCGTGCTGGCCACGGAAATGGACATTCCCAGGATAAGCCCGGACGTCCAGTTCCATCCCATCAGGTTCAGCAGAAACGCGAGCGCGACGGTGGACAGCGTGCTCTGTATCAGCGCACCCGGTATCGCGATGCGCCAGACGGCCATCAGTTCGCGCAGGTGAAAACGCAGCCCGATGCCGAAGAGGAGGAGAATCACGCCGATCTCGGCGAACTGCTCCGCGATTGCGTGGTCCGCGACGACGCCCGGGGTGAAAGGTCCGACAACGATTCCCGCCAGCAGGTAACCGATGATGGGGGAGAGCTTCAGACGGACCGCAACATATCCAAAAACCAGGGCGCCGATCAGGCCGACGGCAAATGTAATGAGTATGCTGAATTCATCCATGATCGATTTCTAAAAAACGACAAGCTGGCTGCCATCTCAAAACCCACACGCTTTGCCCGCCCGGCGGTCAGGACCCGAAGGCCTGCAGATATTTCCGCTCGCCCTCGTCGGTTCCGATGAGGATCAGCTCGGCGTCCTTTGGGATCGGCGTCCCCGGGTCGGGGCTGATCGACATCACGTCGCCATCCTTCACGGCGACGACGGAACAATCCGTCTTCTCCCGAATGCCCGACCGGGCCAGCTCCTTGCCCACAAGCTCCGCGGGGGCCCTCATTCGGAAGATGTTCAAACCCTGCGCCAGCATCCATGTATCTTCGTTTCTGAGGTAGTTGAAGATGGCGTTGGCGCCGAGGTCGGCATAGGACATGACAAAGTCCGCACCGGCCCGGTGAAGCGTCGAAACGTTTCGCTCCAGGTTCGCGCGGCTGAGGATCTGCATTTCCGGCCGCAGGCTGCGGAGATACTTGGTCAGATAGATGTTCGTGTCGTCGCTGTGCGTGGTCACCAGGGCGGCCGGCGCGTTTTCGATCCAGGCGCTTTTCAGCGTCCGGATGTCGGCGGCGTCGCCGACGACATAGTGCGCTTCGTCCTGCAGCATCTTGGGATTCTTCTCGATGACAAGATAGGGCCGGTTCCCCTCCTTGAAGCGTTCGGCGATGGTATCCCCCACCCGCCCGCTTCCCACGATGAGGACCGGGTCCGCCGTCAGTTTGCACAGGTGATAAAAAGCGTAGACTTCGTTGAAGGCCGCCAGGCTTTTTTCAGTACCCGCCAGCACGAGCACGCTGGTGCGGTCGATCCGGCTGCCGGCGTGGGGCGCCATCAGTTTGCCCCGCTCCCAGAGCCCCACGACGGTGACGCCGAGATTCTCCCGCAGTTTGCTCTCGGCCAGCGTCTTGCCGACCAGGGGCGTACTCGCGGCGGGGAACTCGGCAATGAGCAATTCGTCGAAGCGGCCGATGATGTTGGCCGTGCAGTCGCCGCCGATGGTCCAGGAAGCCAGGGAGCGCCCCAGAATGTCGTAAATCCGAAGGACTTTGCTGCTGCCCGCCATCCGCAGGATCTCCTCGGAATAGGGCGAATCGGCGGTGGTCAGAATGGGAACCCGTTCGCTGAGCTCCCGGACGGTGAAGGCGATGTTCGTGTTGATCTCGTCGCGGTTGGTGGCGACGACCAGCGCCGCCCGGTCGACGCGCAGCTTCCGGTAAGTTTCCGGATCGTCGATATCCCCCACCGCAACCCGGACCCCCATGTCGTAGAGGTCCAGCGCGCGCTTGAAGTCATCGACAATGAGGGCGTACTCGTATTTGTGATTCTCCAGTTTGTCGATGAGCGCCACGGTCACCGGATCGTAACTCGTGATGATGACATGGCCCCGCGTATCCGGCGGCAGTTCGCGGGGCGCCCTTTTTCTCGACTCCGCCTCGATCCAGGGAGCGTAAAAGAACTTGATGAACGTGAAAGGCAGGAGCGTGAGCAGAAAGATCATTCCGGAGAGCAGCACCAGGATGGAAAATGCGCGGCCCAGATCGGAGTGGAAGGTGATGTCGCCGAACCCCAGGGTGGACATGACCGTGAGGGTCCAGTAAAAGCCGGTCAGCCACGAGTGGTTCTGGCCTTCGGCCATCATGAGGAGATGGAAGATGATGCTGTAGACGGTCACCATGACCAGCAGCACGAGGAGGAACCGCATGAGCTGGCGGATATTGTGCTTTGTGCTCTCCCGCTGAAAAAAATAGCTGATCAGGGCAGGGTTGTACTTCATTCCTTTATCCCCCCGGCACAGAGGCCGCTTGAAGAATCACTGTTTTCATATAGCCTGACTTCTCCCCTTTGTGCAATACCGACTTTTGCGCAATACCGAATCCGGCCCTCGCCCGCTTTGTTTTTCATAGATTCCAAAAGGCGATTTGTGAAATAATGGCAATAGGGCTTGCTCATCACTCGGGTTCTTCCGCCATGGAATCCCGAAGCCGTAAACGGCGCGGCCCTACCTCACACATAGAGGCACAAATATTCATGTCCATCGTAGAGACCATCAAATCGCGCGTTTCCTGCCGCTCGTACGGCAATCAACCTGTTGAAGCGGACAAGATCGCCAAATTGGCGGCAGGTCTGAAATTGAACACGGACGGTCCCTTCGGCGCCCATGTCCGGTTTGAGCTCCTGAATTTCGATATGATGGACATCGGGGAATTCAAAGGCCTCGGGACCTATGGGGTGATCAGGGGGGCGAGGCAATTCATCGTGGGTGCGGTCAAGGATCAACCCGGGGCGATGGAAGACTACGGGTACGCCATGGAGAAGAACATCCTCCTTGCAACCGCTATGGGGCTTGGCACCTGCTGGCTCGGCGGGACCTTCAACAGGACCGGATTCGCAAAAAAGATAAACGCTGTGGCAGACGAACTTCTACCCGCGGTCACTCCCGTGGGCTACCCCGGTGACAGCCGCTCTTTCATCGATCGGGTATTTCGTTTCAGTGCCGGGTCGGACAATCGGAAACCCTTTGAAGAGCTGTTTTTCGAGGGGAACATCGACACGGCCCTTACAGAAGAATCGGCAGGCCGATACGCGGCATCCCTGGAATGCGTCAGGATCGGGCCATCGGCCTCCAACAAGCAGCCCTGGCGAATCATTAAGGACGGGGACTGCTTTCATTTTTACGTCAAGAGAACGCCCGGGTATGACATCTATTTTGGACCCATCAAACTGCAGAGCATCGACATGGGCATTGCCATGTGCCACTTTGAGCTGCCGTCAAGGGAAGCGGGATTGAACGGACGCTGGATGGTCAGGGACCCACAGGTGAAGAGCGGAAACATGGAATATGTGGCAAGCTGGGTTCAGCAGGATTGAGACCTCGCTTATAGCCCGGGTGAAAGGGAAGAAATCCGCAGAACCCTCCATTTTTCATTGGTGACCCCCTCTGATAAGGGCTGCCGGAACGGTCCACCTTCCCATCGGACAAACACCGATCCTGAATGTCCGATCGGCTGATCTTCTTCCTCTCCTTTTTCCCATTCGATAATCAGGGTTCCTCCGATTGTCTCCAACCGCTTTGGAGATTAATGTAGAGCCAAAAGAAGGGAAGAAAAAGAAAGGGGGTTAAGAACCATGAACGTCATGCTGAAAGGAAAGATCGAGTTCAACCCCCGGAAGGACCTCCTGGGGAAGACAATCGAGCGGAACCGGACCGGCCATCATCCGATGACGGGTCTCAAGGGATTATAACCCATATCATGATTCTGAGAGGAGGAACGGGACAATGAAGAAGACGGGAGCGAAGGACAAGGAGAAATTCGCGAAGAAGGCAGGCGAGGGCTGGCTTGACCCCATGTGCACCCCGGTGAAGGGTCTGTATGCAAAGCTGAGGAAACAAGAGCTGTGATTCTGGATTTGAGAGGAAGGAGGAAGGGATCATGAAAAAGGAGAAGAAGCTGTACAAGGGTTGGGTGGACCCGATGTGCACGCCCTGCGCCTACAAGAAGGGCAAATGACCGTTTGAATTGTGAACAACCGCCGCAATGGCGGAAGGTGCCGGGAGAGAGGCGGCACGAGCGGATGCGCCACTAAACTTCCTCTCTCAACAGCAGGGGCTGGGTCGAAATGACTCAGCCCCTGTTTTTTTCAGTTCCCGCGCGAGATCATAAACCCCGCCCATTTTTTCATTGATCACGCAAAAAACATAAGAAAAACGACAGATAATGATCATGAACAACAAATGGTTGCCATATTGATTCATGAATGCTAAATAAGATCAAACTTAGCAATTCAGCCGGTTCGCCCTGACTTGGCGGGACAGGCCGCATGCAGGTCAGGCAGAAGTTGGGGGCCACTCGAGCGCCACATCGTGGTGTGACGGGCTACCGTCTGTCATGAGCAATCCAAAAACACAGGGCGACGCTTCCATCATACTCGATCTGAAGGGCGACGGCAATCCGCCGGACGACATCCTGCGGATGGTCGGCAAAGTGCGGCGTTAAGTGCGTCTCGCCCCGGGCTTTGACGCCCGGAGCCTCATTACATTCCGGGAGGATGAACATGAGTTGGATCATCTCGTTGATCATCGGCGGCATCGTCGGCTGGCTGGCGAGCATCATCATGAAGACCAACCCCCAGATGGGCCTGATCGCCAACGTCCTGGTGGGCGTGGCGGGTTCGATGCTGGGCTTCTGGATCGCCGGGATGCTGGGCATCGCGGCCTCCGGAGGCATTCTTCGCTTCGTGATCGCGCTCGGAGGCGCGATGCTTTTGATCTTCATCCTGGGCAAGCTCGGCATTTTCCGAAAAACGTGACACCGCCCGTGCCGGCAGGCACGCTTCCGTCAACGGGAAAATGAAACCCCTTGTGATCCCCTACCGGCTCGAGACGTTGCGGGACATCCGCGAGGCGACGAGAGCCTGCCTGCTGGGCCTTGAAGAACGTCACTTCATCGCCATGCTCCGCCTGGCCAGGGGATTGTGCCTCGAGAAGCCCGACGCGCTCCTGAGGGCAAAGCCCGTGGCAACTCGGGAATTTTTCACATTGAGAAGGGAAACCGTCAGGAGCGAACGGGCTGTGATCGAAGAGGCGCTCATGGCCCTCCCCCTGGTTTTCCGGTTTCAGCTCATCGAAGGCAGCATCCCCTGGGCCAGGGAGGTGGCCGGGCAGGAGGACCTGTTCTCCTGCCTGAAAGGGCTGATACCGAACGGCGCTGAGCTGTTCGGCCTCGATACCGGGGAACTGACGCCCATCCGGGCATACCACAGCGGCATTCAAATCCGCCGCGCCCTGAAGCGCCAACTGCTGCACTACGCGAGGACGGGTCGCCCAAAGGGGCTGGACCGGGACGATTTGAAAAAAACGCTGGTCGCCTTGGTCCTGTTCGACCCGAGGAACGAAGACCTGCTGAAGGCATTCAGGGTCAGCATGTCGGAAAACCGGGAGGACATCTACCAGAACGCCCTCGCGGAACTGCTCTTCAGAAGGATCCCCTCGCTGATCGAAGGTGCGACGCTGCTGCCGGCGCACCTGATCCGCGGCAAGTTCATCGCCAAACTGGAGAGCATGAAACTGCGCGCGAACCACAGGACCCATCTCTTGGGATATTTCCCGCCGGAGGCGCGGCAGGACGAGATGGCGGGGATCCTGGAGCGGATCGGCTCCGTCATCACCGGCAGCACCATTGCGGCTGAGCAGAAGAAGCGGCTTGCGGATTACGTCCAATCCCTCCGCCTGACGATCGATCGCGGCTCCATCCTGTACCGGTCACTCTTCCTGAACAGCGACCTCGAGAACATGAGGCTGCTCCACAGGTCCGTCCCGCTGCTGCAGACAGTCGTGCGCTACGAAGAGCGCATCGTACAGACCCACATGCAGTCGGAGACACTGAGCTTTCATCCCACCAAGGACTACTTCGACCTCTGCAAGGGGCTTTTCTCCAATGACTGCGTCGATCTGCCGCTGTCGAAGAGGCAGCTGAAGGTGCGGAATCACTTCAACATCAGAATTTTCGAGGGAAAAAAGGACGGCTTCTGGATCGGGAACCTGTATTTCCTGGACATGACCCGGGAGAACGGGTGCCTGATCCTCGACCGCATCCAGATCCCGCGGGAAATGAAAAGGAGTTACCGGAATTTCTTTGCCCATCTGAGGGACGTCCTGTGGGAGCTCTTTGAAGACGTCGATTACACGGCCGTACTGGCGCCGCTGGCCATTTCGAACCATGCCGCCATTCAAAAACTGTTCAACACGCATCACAAGGCCCTGCCGTCCGGGACGGTTCCGGACGAAACGCCTTATGACAAACTGTTCGAGAGCCTGTCGAAGCGCGAGGCCTTCCGCGTGCTGGTCGAAAAGGATCACAGGAAACAGACACGCCAGTCCGTCCGAAGACCGGCATGAAGCCTGTCCGCCGGGACTCGAAAACAATTCGGCTGTATTCCGAGGCAACAGGCAAGCATTTCCGGGGAACCGCTGTGTCCGGTTTGCACTGGGAACAGCGTTACGGGGATTCGCCGGAAGGCAAAAAAGTGTGGAGCATCTTTAAAGGGGAGGAGACATGAAATACAAGCTGCTTTTGGTTGGAGTCTGCGTTGTCTCGGTCCTGGCTGGGGTGTGGTTATTCAGGGACGCGCATACCAAGGAGATCGTCTTGAAGACCCAATCCGGGGAGGTCAAGAAAACGAAGAAAGATGTGCTGATCATTTCTCTGACCTACCGCTGGAATGGGGTCGAGGACCCGGAAGCGACATGGGTGATGCATCCGGACGAGGACGGAAAATGGCTCGTGACCGACTTCGGCGCCGTGCTGGCGCGGTACGCAAAAGCAAGAACCGAGGCAGAGCGGAACCGGGCCTTGAAGGACCCCAAAACCGCATTCACCTACGACTGGGTCGAGGAGCGCAGGTACCAGCCCAGGGCCTCGAGATCCGAGGCGGTCATGAGGGCCCTCGGGTTTGACGGCCGTTTCAAAGCGCTCATGACAAAGATGAGGTTAAACGAACTTTTCTACCTCGAGCGGGAGGCATTCTTGAGCTGCCTCAAGCTGGCCAGGGATTTTGACGAGGGGCGCCTGACTCCGGATGGCAACAACATCGAAATGCATTACAAAGCAACGCCCGATGTGATTCCGATCAATATAAGCGTCAATTACGGGAATTGGGACCTGGCGCCGCAAAGGCGCCCGTTTTCATGGGCAATGCCCGTTTTAAGGGATTCCCATGATGTGGCTTCTCTGACCGCCACGACCGCCACGTACATAAGGATGCCCGGATAATTCCGGCTGGCATCCAACCTATTATCTGCCGGCATTTTGTGCGCCGGATGGCCGTCGACGATCAGAAAGATCGGCCGCCGGATAAAATCGATTTGCCATCCTTCGAATTTCATCCGATTCATAGATCCGAAAACCGGCCGGACCCGCGTGCGCGGTCATCAGCATGGCCTTGGCAATATCCGCCGCCTCTATGGGTTTATACTTTCCCGGAACGGCAAATGCAAAGGCGCTTGACAACCTTTTCGAGATTTCTTCCTTCAGGCGGTACTCTTTCCGGTTCCCCAGGATCAGTGAAGGGCGAAAGACGCTCAGGCCCTTGAAAGACAGCCGCTGCAGGGCTTCCTCCAGCTCGCCCTTCACGCGGCTGTAGAATATCCTTGACCGGGCATTCGCACCCATCGCCGACACAACCAGAAAGTGCTCCGTCCCCTGTGCTGCGCATATCGCCGCGATGTCATGAACATAGGTGAAATCGATCCTGCGGAACTGCTCTTTGGATCCCGCTTTCCGCAGCGTTGAACCCAGGGTGCAAAAGACATGGGACGCTTTCAGCAAGCCCCTACGGTCGCTGATCCGGTCAAAATCAATGACATGCGTTTCGACCTTCGGGCCGCCGGCCGCATCGGCCAATGCCCTGCGCGTGAGCACAATGATCCGGCTGTAGGAATCATCCGTGACCAGCCGCTTCAGGCACTCACTGCCGACCAGGCCCGTAGCTCCCAGCAATAATGCGGTTTTTTCGTTCATGGTTGCACCAAATTCACTCTTCCGGGATTTTCGTCCCTGGTCGCCGCCGCCTTATCGAAGTCTCATATCGCAGTGTTCATCGGGTCACTCATTGGCCTTTTTCTATTGCACATGATCTTGTCTGTCGCAAGTCTCAATCCCTTCGGGTAATCGGGGCTGTTTCAATCGTGTATTCGGGATTCCTGACTTTTGCAAAGCGAAAGAGGCCATCGTGATTTTCGTTTCATTTTGAAAATACTTTCATCACAAAAGTTTTATCAGGAGCTTTTCGGGTTGACACGCAGAGGCAGGCCGTTCATAGTATCGGGTAGCTGCAAATCGTACCGCGCCGGTCCGGGCGGACCCCGGAAATGAAGATGCAGCGGCGCCGTCTGCCAGGGGCGTTGCATCCCACCAAATCAGAAGGCGGGAGAAAAAGCATGAACACAGCCCTGCTGCTGATCGACATACAGAACGACTATTTCCCGAGCGGGGCCATGGAACTTGAAGGGAGTTCGGACGCAGGCCGCCGGGCCGGTGAGATCCTGCAATGTTTCCGGCAGCGGCATCTTCCCGTGGTTCACGTCCGGCACCTTTCCCTGCGTCCCGGATCGACCTTCTTTCTTCCCGGCACGGATGGCGCCCGCATTCATGAAGCCGTCACACCCCTGCCCGGAGAAACCGTCATCGAGAAGCACTTTCCCAACAGCTTCCGTGAAACAGGCCTCCTGGACCACCTCAGAAAGGAAAAGGTCACACATCTCATGATCGGCGGCATGATGACCCACATGTGTGTGGATGCCACCGTACGGGCCGCCTTCGATTTCGGCTTTTCGTGCGCCGTGCTGTATGATGCCTGCGCGACCCGGGCGCTGACCTTCGGCAATCTGCAGATCCCCGCCGCAAGCGTTCACGGAGCATTTCTCGCATCACTGGGTTCCATGTACGCCCGCATCATGAGCGTGCACGATGCAGCCCAAAAAATTGCAGAATCATACGCGGCGAAATTAAACTCATAGCCCGGAGAGAAGGCGTCAGGAACGGATTGAGGAAACTCCTCGTCTCCAAAAGAGAGAAAGAGAAGAGGACGCAAACGAGAAATTTCCGATGATCGCGCTCATTCGCGCGGCAAAAGCGGGAGTCGATGTCCCGAAGTGGTTTGAAGTATTCACAGCCAACCGGACAGGCCGGTCAAATGGATAGAATCCCTTGAGCAATCATGAAATTGACTCTTATCCGGCACGGTGAAACCATCTGGAACCAAGAACGCAGGGTCCAGGGCTTCAGCGACATCGATCTGAACGATGTCGGTCTGCATCAAGCCGAGCAGCTTGCATTATCGCTTAAAGATGACAATATCCATTCGATCTATGCCAGCCCCTTGATCAGAGCCAGGAGAACAGCCCAGATCATCAATCAATATCACAACGCCCCCATCTATCTGGAATCCGATCTGATGGAAATGAACCAGGGGGATTTCGAAGGCCTTTCTTTTCAGGACTTGATGACCCGTGAAAAAGACTTCCTGAGGAAATGGATCTCCGATCCTGCTTCTGTGAGGATGCCCAACGGGGAATCCTTTGATGAACTTCAAGATCGGGCATGGAAAGCAATCGAAGCCATCAGCACGAAACACGATGAGGCCCTGGTTGTTTCACACAGCTTCACGATCGCTTCCATTCTCTGCAAGGTAAAGAATATCAGCCTGTCAGAATTCAGAACCGTTCATGTTGATACAGCCTCAAAGACGATTGTCAGATTTTTGAACGGATCAGCTTCCATAGAATCTTTCAACGAGCGGAGCCACCTGACCCCTGATCATGGGTAGGATTGCTTGTCTTTTTCATGGTCCGGCCGGAAGCTCCTTCCCGTGATCGTGCTGCCTCAGGGGCTTGTTGTTTTCCAGGGATTGGGCACGTCGTTATCGCGGTTGAATGATCCCGGAAAATGCGCACCAGGGATCATTTAAAATCTGATCCTGCCGGAAAGATCCTGCATGCCCGCCTGTCATTCCGGCGGCTGCATACTTCAGAATCTTCTGTTCCGATTCGCTCACATCTTCGATGGGGGTTTATTGATTGCGTTGAAGCCTGCCGATACATTGTTTCTCTCTATCCTGCTTGTTCTCGCTTCTTCGTTTCCGTCTGCGGCCGCTTTATACTCAATACGTGAAACAAGCCACTTCATCATTCGATACGCTGAACCCGATGCAAAGCTATCTCGGCATATTGCCGAGGAATCGGAAATGCTCAGGATAAAGATTGTTGCAGATGTGGGATATTCGCCAACGGAAAAGACGACAATTGCTTTGGCGCCGACCCTCGAAGAATTCCAGCAGATGCAGCCCCATCATGAAAGGATGCCCGTATGGGCCGCGGCTGTGGCTTATCCGGAACGAAACCTCATCATCATCAGATCACCCAAAGCCGTCCGTGGAGGGCGCTTTGATTATCGAAGAATCTTTATCCATGAATTCACGCATATCGTTCTGGGGAGGGCATTGCAGCATCAGAACGTGCCCACCTTCCTCGCTGAAGGCATCGCCATGTATGAATCGTCCGAATGGCAGTTCTCAAGAACGGCAGCGATCACAAAGGCAGTTCTCACAGGCCGGATCATTCCGTTGCAGGAACTCTGGGACAGATTCCCCGAAGACCGGGATGATGCGGAATTGGCCTATGCGGAAAGCTTCATGTTTGTCTCTTTTCTGATCAACCAGTATGGAAGGGAACCTTTTAATCAGTTTATCAAAAACTATGCTGAATCCGGAAATCTGAGGCATTCACTCCAAAAAATGACCGGCAGGCACCTTGTCACACTTGAAGGGGAATGGATCGATTACATGAAGATGCGTGTATCCTGGATCCCCCTGATTACGAGCGCCACAACCTTCTGGTTCATGGTGACGGTAATCTTTATTTGCGGTTATTATCGGAAAAGGAGAAGATCCAAAACGATTCTTGTTCAATGGGAAGAAGAGGAGAAAAATGAATTGGAAAAGCCCGATGACAGAGGTATACATGACAATAATATTGCAGATCATGCCAACAGGAGGACGGGGGAATGAACAAGGCGCTCCAGATCAGGGATGCCGCAAACCATATCTTCAACGGCATCATGAGCGGGTGCGTCGAGATGTCCGTTGCCGCCGGCAACGCATACCGTGATCTGGTCGATCAATTTTACCAGGATAATAGGGATTTTATTTCTGCACAGCAATACGAAGCCGCCAAATCGGATTTCGGTTACTTCTTCCAGTTGATTGACCTGGCCGTTGCGCATTGGCAGGATAAGGAACGCCATGAACACCCGTGAAGGGAGATTGACGGCAAGGGGCGGACTCGCCCTTTCCTGGAAGGCGTGGCTCCCCGACGGCGCGCCACGGGCCGCTGTTCACGTGATCCACGGTTACGCGGAGCATGTCGGGAGATACACGAACGTCGTCAGCGAGCTGGTTCCCGCCGGCTACGCCATCTTCGGGAACGATCACCGGGGACACGGAAAAAGCGAAGGCAAACGGGGCCATGTGAACAGCTTTCAGGAATTTATTGACGATGAAAGGCTTTTTTCCCTTGAGGTGATCCGCCCGGACTTTCCCGATCTCCCCTGTTTCCTGCTCGGCCATTCCATGGGAAGCATCATCGCCCTCAATTACGCGGAACAGCATCCGGATGGGCTGAAGGGGCTGATCCTTTCCGGCACCGGGTCATTGCCGGGCAAAGGCATTCCCCGGGCCATCATGGCTGTAACGAAGGTCCTCTCCAAGCTCCTGCCCGGAATCCAAGTGAAGTCCCCTCTGCCCCCCGAATTCATCTCCAGAGACCCGGATGTGATCCGTGCCTACCTCGAGGATCCCCTGGTCTTCGATGTGATCACGCCCCGCCTTGCCGAGCAGATGCAGCAATGCCTGCGCATCGGTACATCCAACGCCGGGAAAATCTCGATGCCGGTATTGATCCAGCATGGGTCGGCGGACACGTCCTTTTCGGGGCAGCGGGAGCTCCTGGACGGCATCGCGGCCCGGGACAAGACCTTCATGCTGTACGAGGGCCTGCGTCACGAGGTTTACAATGAACTCCCTGCCGACCGTGCCAGGGTGCTGTCCGATCTGCACGCATGGCTGGACAATCACCTGAATTCCTGACCGGCCCAGTGTGAGCGTAAACGATCATCATGCCGATCCATAAGACTCCAGTTGACCGGATTCTGGTCATTTCTTTTAACCGCATTTAAAGAATCATTCAAATTCACCCGCCATTCTGCCGGAAAGCACACATGCCGCCCCGTTCCTGATTCATATATTCTTGAATTAATACAAGCATATGGCAACTATTTTATTCCCCCCGGAAGAAATTGGCACGCTTTCCGCATAGGTATAGGTCAAACCAAACCAAAAACTCCAAAGGAGACGGATCATGAAAAAGACAATCGGAACGATGGCAGTGGCGGCAACGGTGGTTCTTCTGACGG
>JAXDBM010000020.1:0-29567 GCA_034678725.1 Syntrophales bacterium
GCGGTCCCGGCCGTTGCGGCCGGGCAGTCGCGCCTTTACACCTTCTGACGGAGACTCCCGACATTGTCAGGTTCGGGCCCTGTTTCCAAACCCGCTCTCACGGAGCCTTCATCTCGAAACCGGCGGATGGCGGAGATCAGGCCGTCTGGCCCGAAACGAACCCCTTGGAAGGCGGTCCCGTGTCCGCGGGCGTCCCGGCGATCTGGGCCAGATAGGCCGGGCCGAGCTTTTGAATGTGCTCGTTCACGTTGTCGAAATAATTGTAGTGGGCCTGCTCCTCGTCGACGATGGTCTCGAAGAGCTTCATGCTCGTGCTGTCGCCGTTTTCCCGGCACACCAGGATGAAGCGGTTGTACACATCCATCGTCTCGTCCTCCAGGCCCGCGTCGAAGGGAAAAACCTTCTCGAGTTTCTGCGCCTTCTCCACTTTGGCGGCGAGATCCGTCGTCGGCTCCCCGCCGAGTTCCTTGATCCGTTCCGCGAACATCTCCGCGTGGCGCATCTCGTCGATCGCGATCAGCTTGATCTTCGCGGCCAGATCGCCATAGTCCATGTCGTCCAGATTGTAGTGCTGGTTCATGTACTGGTGGATCGCGTGAAGTTCCATGGAACGGGCCTTGTTGAGAACTTCGACGACCTTCTTCTTCCGCTGATCTCTCGAATCCTTCACCATGAGCCGACTCCTTTCCCTCTTTTTGTCCGGCCCCGCCGCACCGGCACCACACCGGCTTTCTTCCAGCCCGGCGATGCGTCCGGAACCGCTACGCTTATAACACGCGATGCAATCGCGAGGGAAGAATTTTGTCGAAGCGGTCCAGGTTCATGACCTTGTTCCACGCCGCGATGAAGTCCTGCACGAACGGATCCCGAGCGTCATCGCAGGCGTACACCTCCGCGATCGCCCGGAGCTGCGAGTTCGAGCCGAAGACGAGGTCGACGCGGGTGCCGGTCCACTTGAGCTCGCCTGTCTTGCGATCGCGCCCTTCAAAGACGTCCCCGTCCTTTGAAGCAGCCTTCCACTCCGTGCCCATGTCGAGCAGGTTCACGAAGAAGTCGTTGGTGAGCGTCTCCGGCCGCTTGGTGAAGACACCGTGCGGGGAGCCCTCGAAGTTTGCGCCCAGGACGCGCAGGCCGCCGATGAGCACGGTCATCTCCGGCGCCGTCAGCGTCAGGAGCTGCGCCTTGTCCACCAGCATCTCCTCGGCCGATACGGCGTACTTGGCCTTCCGGTAGTTGCGGAAGCCGTCCGCTTTCGGTTCGAGCACCGCGAAAGAAGCCGCGTCGGTCTGCTTCTGCGAGGCGTCCATGCGACCCGGCGCGAAGGGCACGGTAATTCTGCGGCCGCCGTTTTTCGCCGCCTGCTCGACGCCGGCGCAGCCGGCCAGAACGATCAGATCGGCAAGGGAGACCTTCTTGCCGCCGGAGGCCGCGCCGTTGAACGCCTTCTGGATCCCCTCCAGGGTCCTGATCACCTTCGCCAGCCGGTCGGGCTCGTTGACCTTCCAATCCTTCTGCGGGGCGAGACGGATGCGGGCCCCGTTGGCCCCGCCGCGCATGTCGGAGCCGCGGAACGTGGACGCCGATGCCCAGGCGGTCGAGACCAGATCCGAGACGGACAGCCCCGAGGCCAGGATTCTCTTCTTTAGCGAGGCAGCGTCCTGTTTGTTGATCAGCTTGTGATTGACGGCCGGGATCGGATCCTGCCAGATCAGCTCCTCCTTCGGGACCTCCGGCCCGAGATAGCGCGAGCGCGGGCCCATGTCGCGGTGCGTCAGCTTGAACCAGGCCCGGGCAAAGGCATCTGCAAATTCCCTCGGATTGGCCAGGTAGCGCCGCGAGATCGGTTCATAGATCGGGTCGAAGCGCAGCGAAAGGTCCGCCGTGGTCATCATCGGGCGCCGCTTTTTCGAGGGATCGTGCGCGTCCACGACCATGTCTTCCGCTTCCACGTCCTTGGCGAGCCACTGATTGGCGCCGGCCGGGCTTTTGACCAGCTCCCATTCGTATTTAAACAGAACTTTCAGATAGCCCATGTCCCATTGGGTCGGATTCGGCTTCCAGGCGCCTTCGATACCGCTGGAGATCGTATCGCCGCCCTTGCCGCTGCCGAAGCTGCTCTTCCAGCCGAGGCCCTGCGCTTCGATGGGGGCGGCTTCGGGCTCGGGGCCCACATGGGCGGCCGGACCGGCGCCGTGGCATTTTCCGAATGTGTGCCCCCCGGCAACCAGGGCGACGGTCTCTTCATCGTTCATGGCCATGCGCGCGAAGGTCTCCCGAACGTCACGGCCGGAGGCGACCGGATCCGGGTTGCCGTCCGGGCCTTCCGGGTTGACGTAGATCAGGCCCATCTGAACCGCCGCCAGCGGGTTTTCCAGGTCCCGGTCGCCGGAGTAGCGGCTCTTGGGCTTGTCGCTCGTCGCCAGCCATTCCTCTTCGGAGCCCCAGTAGATGTCCTCTTCCGGCTCCCAGACATCCACGCGCCCGCCGGCAAACCCGAAGGTCTTGAATCCCATCGATTCGAGGGCGCAGTTGCCGGCGAGGATCATCAGGTCGGCCCAGGAGATTTTCCGGCCGTATTTTCGCTTGATGGGCCAGAGCAGGCGGCGCGCCTTGTCGAGGTTCACGTTGTCCGGCCAACTGTTCAGCGGCGCCAGGCGCTGATTGCCGGTCCCCGCTCCCCCTCGGCCGTCTCCCATGCGGTAGGTGCCCGCGCTGTGCCACGCCATCCGGATCATGAGCCCCCCGTAGTGACCGTAGTCGGCAGGCCACCAATCCTGCGAATCGGTCATCAGTGCATAGAGGTCCTTCTTCACGGATGCCAGGTCGAGCTTCTTGAATTCCTCGGCGTAGTTGAACGCCTTGCCCATCGGGTTGCTCTTCCGGTCTTGCTGATGGAGAATTTTCAGGTTCAACTGGTCCGGCCACCATTCCCGGTTCGACCTGCCGCCGCCGGAGATGGGTCTGCTCCTCCCGCCCGTGACCGGGCACTTGCTGTCTTCACTCATGTCTTCTCTCCTTTCCTCGATGATTTGGGTTTATATCGCAAACTCCCGTTATCCTTTCCGCCTCGACACCCGACCCGGCGGGTTGCAGGAATCATTACAAAGCCCACCCGCCGGGCGACAGTTTCGAAACCCGCGGAAGCTGAAGCCCCGCGGGGAAATTTCAGGCCGGCCGGTTCGCCCGCGTCCGGACTTTCCGTCTTCCAACCCGGAATCGTTCCGGATAAGTTGCCAAAAAAAATCGGGCCGGCAGGTCAGGCCGTCTGAAGGCGCCCATTTCCGCGCGCCCCGCGTCCCCTTCGGTCCTTGAGGCAGTCCGGGCAGTAGCCGTAACACTCCATCCGCGTCTCCGTCACCAGAAAACCCGTCCGTTGCGTCACCTCGGATGGATCCAGGGAAGCGGGCATGGCGTAATCGGCGATGCTTCCGCATTTTTCGCAGACCAGGTTGACGTGATCCTCCAGATTTCCCTCATAGCGGTTTTCCATCCGGTCATATTCCATCGTCCGGATCAGACCGAGACGCGAAAATTCACTGAGTGTCGCGTAGACGGTGGAAAGGCTGAGCCCCCGCGCCTTTTTTCCGGCCTCCTCGTAAACGAGATTCGCGCCCGGGTGCAGATGACCCTTCTCGACCAGCACATCGATGACGGCGAGCCGCTGCGGGGTGACTTTCAGCCCCTTTTCCCTGATGGCCTTGACGAAACGCTCTTTGGTGAGCCTCATGTTAATTCGGATACATTCCAGTTTAGATGGGGAATAAGCGATTTTGGGAAAGCTGTCAAGCCTTTTTTGCGGACTTGCCTTCAGCCGGCCGCCGGCACGGCGGTTCCCCGGCAGCGCGACGGGAGCCCATGCGGTCCCGCACTGTCAGACCGTTCCCTTGAGCCCGTACTTCTTCAGCTTGTAGCGGAGCATCCGCTCGCTGAGGCCCAGGAGCTCCGCTGCCCGGGTCTGGTGATCACCCGTCTTTTCCATGGCCTCGAGGATGAGTTTCCGCTCCAGCTCCTCGACGGACCCCCGAAGCATCCCTTCCCCCTCCCCCTGGCCGTACGCGGCCTCCCGCTGGTCGGGAAAGGGCAGGTCCTCGACGGAGATCACCGCGTCCCGGCAGATGACGACGGCGCGCTCGATGATGTTTTCCAGCTCCCGGACATTGCCCGGATAATCGTACTTCAGCAGCAGGTCCTTCGCCTCGCTGGTGACCCCGGAGACGGTCTTGCCGTTTTCCTCGGCATACCGCTTCAGGAAATGATCGATCAGGAGAGGAATGTCCTCCTTCCGCTCCCGCAGCGGGGGGATCGCCATCGTCACCACGTTCAGGCGGTAGAACAGGTCCTCACGGAAGAGGCCCTCCTTCACCCGGGCCTCCAGGTTGCGGTTGGTGGCGCTGATGATCCGGACATCCGAGCGGATCGTCTGATTGCCGCCCACGCGCTGAAACTCCCGCTCCTGGAGAAAGCGCAGGAGCTTGACCTGGACGGAAGGCGACAGTTCGCCGATCTCGTCGAGGAACAGCGTCCCGCCGTCCGCCTCCTCGAACCGGCCGATCCTCCGGGTTGAAGCCCCTGTGAAGGCGCCCTTTTCGTGGCCGAACAGCTCGCTTTCGAGAAGGTTTTCATGCAGGGCGCTGCAGTTGACGGCAATGACCGGCTTGGCCGCGCGGGGGCTGAGGTTGTGGATCAGCCGGGCGAACAGCTCCTTGCCGGTGCCGCTCTCCCCCTGCAGCAGAACCGTTGCCCGGCTCGCCGCCACCCGCCCCGCCATGTTGATGAGAGCGGTCATTCCGGGGCTGCGGCAGATGATCCGGTCCGTCGTGACGCCGCGGGCGCCCAGTTCCTGCCGAAGGATCTCATTCTCCCGGATCAGCGTCCGCCGCTCCGCCACGCGGTCCACCAGGATCAGGAGTTCCTCGAATTCGAGGGGTTTGGTGATGTAGTCCAGGGCGCCGGCCTTCATGGCATCGACCGCCGTGTCGATCGTCCCGAAGGCCGTGATGATGACGACATCGATTTCGGGGTTGATCCGCTTGACCTCCAGCAGGACCTGCATGCCGTCCATGCCCGGCATGCGGTAATCCAGCAGGACCAGGTCAAAGTGGCCCCGGCGGACGGCCTGCAGGGCCTGCTCGCCGTTCTCCGCTTCCGCCACGGCGTGGCCCTCCTTGACCAGGAAATCCCGGAGCATCTCCCGCTGGGACCGCCCGTCCTCAACGACCAGGATGTGCAGTTTCTTCATGGCGGTGCGCTACCCTTTCGACCCGTCGCCCCGGGGCGGTCTTTCCCCGGGCCTTTCTGCCGGGAGAACGATCTCGAAGGTCGTCCCCTTGCCCAGCTCGCTGAAGACATTGATTTCCCCGCTGTGACCGCGGACGATTTCATGGGCGAGGGGAAGCCCCAGGCCCAGGCCCTTTTCCTTGGTCGTGTATTCGGGACTGAAGATGCGCTCCACCTCATCCGCAGTCATGCCGCAGCCCGTATCGGATATTCGGACGCGGACCCTGCCTTTTGCATTCCCGGCCACGCCGATGTCGATCGCACCGGTCCCGTCGATGGATTCCATCGCGTTCTTGATGATGTTGAGCAGCGCCTGCTGAAGCTTGTCCATGTCCATGGGAATGACGACGCCGTCGGCGCTCCAGTGCGTGCGGATGTCGATGTGCTTTGCGGCCGCCTCTTCCCGGAGCAGGCTGACGATCTTCTGCAGCACGTCGGTCACCGGATAGTCGCGGAACTCCAGGCGCCGGCTCTTGGAGAAGGTGAGGAACTCTTCGATGATGCCGTTCAGACGCCGGATCTCATCGCGAATGACGCCGGCCAGCGATTCGAATTCACGGGACTTGCCCGGATCTTCCGGGACAAACTCCCGTTTGAGGCGCTGGCTGGCCATGCTCACGGCATTGAGCGGGTTGCGGATTTCGTGCGCGACACCCGCCGCAAGCAGGCCCAGCGCGGACAGCCTTTCCGCTTTGTCCAGCTTCCGCTCCATTTCCACGATGCCCGCCAGGTGCCGGTTCTGGTTGTGGAACAGCAGCCACATGGCCAGCAGGGCGATCAGCATGACCAGGACCGAGAAGATGAGCATGTTCCGGGTGTTTTCCGCAAGGATTCGCTCCATGCTTTCCCGCTCCAGGCCGATCCGCACAACGCCCGCAATTTTGTCGTTGAGGACAAAGGGCACCGCCATGTCGAGAAGGTTTTTCCCCTGATAGACGACCTTGCGGCTTTCGATCGTCCGGGCGCCGGACAGGATTTCGGACAGATGCATTTCGCCTTCCCGCCACTTTTCCGGAACGCTGCCCGTGGAATCGAGGATGATCCCCTGCCGGTCCATGATCACGACGTACCCCAGGGTCTGGCTCTGCAGCTCTCCCAGCTTTTCCAGCGCCTTTTCGATGGAGACCTTCGTCCCCCAGTAACGAAGGCCGTCGGGGTCGAGCGCGATGACGATCGTGCCGCTGCCGTCTTTGCGCTTGAGGGCGACAAAACCGATGTTCAGCCGGTTGAACATTTGAATCAGCTCGGCGGGGATGTCCCGGTGGTAGAAATGTTCGGCATCCCGCCCCGTCGCCCCCGGCAGGACGGGTACGCGGTAAAAGTCGAGCTGCGTCATGAGCCGGGTGAAGACGCCGATGGCGGTTTCCTGGGGCGTCTCCGGGATTCGGGCGGCCGTTCTCGGCGTCTTCGGCTCTCCGGCCAACGGCCGGCTCGTGTAGACGATCTCGCCCCGCTTGTCGAGTACGGCAATCATCCAGAGCCCCTGATCGGCGGCAAACATCCGCAGGGAGCCGTCGCTGATCCGTCCCGCCTGCCAGTCTTCATCGATCTGCCGCCCCAGGTCGGCAAGGGCGATCGTCAGCATCTTCTGGGGCGAAAAGGTCGTGTCCTTCAGGGGGACAAAGGAGCGCTCGCGATCCCGCTGAAAGGCCTGGACGAGATTGTTCAGGTTCTCCTGGGCGAGCTGCTGGACCACCCCGATGACGTTCAGGGCCTGGTTCTGCATGAAGCCGATCAGGATGCGGTTGCTTCTCTGCAGGTCCATGATTCCCATGATGAGAATCAGGACGATGAAAACAGCGCAAACGATCGCGACGGCGACCGGCTGCAGAAAGAATCGATCCTGCCGGCCGGGACGGGACCGCCACACCATTTTTCGATCCGGACTCATAACCCTCCCCGTCGACGGGCGCCCCCACCCGCCGGCCGCTCCGGCGGCGGGGAAACGCCTTTCACCCTGTGCGGCCTATGATAGGGAATGCCGCCTGAAAGTCAATGATTTCTTTGTATTCTTTAAACCGACAATTTTGTCGATTTGTTGCGGATCGCCCGTCAATCACCTAACCTATTGTTTTGATATGACTTTTATGAATATAAGCGCCGGGGGGCGACATTTATTGCCTCTTTGTTCGGGGCAGCCGGA
The DNA here is from genome assembly GCA_034678725.1 of Syntrophales bacterium. Taxonomy (GTDB): domain Bacteria; phylum Desulfobacterota; class Syntrophia; order Syntrophales; family Fen-1087; genus JAXDBM01. The sequence goes on from JAXDBM010000020.1 coordinate 7,421, forward strand.
ACCGCCGGACAGACCGATGAAATAATATAATCCAACGATATTGATGTGTTATGAAATAATCTCGATTATGGCACGGCTTATGCAATGCAAAATGGTGAAAAAAGTTCTGCCGCTTGAACACGGGCATGTTCAACCGGCAGCGTGATCCAAAACAACGGAAGGCTCAAAACCTTCATTCCTCCTGGACGCGGGGGGGTCATTGACCTCCCCGTTTTTTATTGCCGTGAACCGGACATCCTTTCTATTCATGCAAGAATCGTGTCAGTTTTTTTCCCTTTTCCCTTTCCATTTTCGCCATTGCTCCATTCTTTCCCGAAGGATTTTCTCGTAGCCCCGGTCCGTGGGAAGATAAAAGGCCTCCTCCCGCAGTTCCGGGGGCAGAAAATCCTGCGGGACATAGGCATCCGCAAAATCGTGGGCGTACAGATAGCCCTTTCCGTAGCCCAGCTCCTTCATCAGGCGCGTCGGCGCATTGCGAATGTGGAGCGGCACGGGGAGCGCGCCGGTCCGGCTGATGGCTCCCTTCACCCTGCCGTAGCCCACGTAAAGGGCGTTGCTTTTGGAAGCGGTCGCCAGATAAACGGCGGCCTGGGCCAGGGCCAGTTCGCCCTCGGGAAGCCCGATAAACTGAAAGGCCTGCATCGCGGAGATTGCCACCGTGAGCGCCCTCGGGTCGGCATTTCCGATATCCTCCGAGGCAAACCGGACCATGCGCCTGGCGATGTATAGGGGATCCTCGCCGGCGGCCAGCATTCGACCCAGCCAGTAGAGGGCCGCGTCGGGATCGGATCCCCGCAGGCTCTTGTGAAGGGCGGAAATGAGGTTGTAGTGCTCCTCGCCGCCCTTGTCATAGAGCAGGAACTTTTTCTGGAAGGCCTCTTCAACCAGGGCGCGGGTGATTTTGCGCTCTTCCTTTCCCGGCGTCCGCGCCAGGCCGGCCGATGCCTCCAGCGTATTCAGCGCCGTGCGGGCGTCTCCGTCGGCGGACCAGACGATGGCCGCCAGGGCTTCGGGTTCGATCTCCAGCGCCAGGGCGCCCAGGCCCCGCTCCGAATCCTTCAGGGCATTTTCCAGGATGACGGTCAGCTCCTCATCGGAAAAAGGCTTGAGAAGCAGCACGCGCGACCGGGAAAGCAGGGGCGCGATCACCTCGAAGGAAGGGTTCTCCGTCGTGGCGCCGATGAGGGTGATCAGGCCGCTTTCCACATGGGGCAGGAAGGCATCCTGCTGGGCCTTGTTGAAGCGGTGGATCTCGTCGACAAACAGAATGGTCTTTGTCTGATGGTCCCGCCACTGCGCTTTGGCCTCGTCGACGACGGACCGGATTTCCCGGACGCCGGAAAGCACAGCTGAAAAACCGGCAAAATGGGAGTGGACCGCCCCGGCGACCAGGCGGGCCAGGGTCGTTTTTCCGGACCCCGGCGGCCCCCAGAAAATCATAGAGAAAAGCCGGTCCGACTCGATGGCGCGGCGCAGCAGCGACCCTTCCGCCATCAGGTGGCTCTGTCCCACGTACTCGCCGATCGTCCGGGGCCGCATCCGGTCCGCGAGGGGGCGGGGATCCCGGCCGGCTATTCTGTCATCCTGGTTGAAAAGATCCATACCTGCGGCCCGCCTATCCCCGCGATGTTCCCTCCCCGTTTCGCACCCGCGCCCGGGCCTGCTCGATCAGGTCGAACAGGCTCACCCGCTTGTCCTGCGGGGCCTGTGCGGCAAAGCGCTCCCAATCGCCGGGCCGCAGGCTTTCCCGCAGATGTTTTTCCACGGGGAAAAACGCCTCCCAGCATTGAATCACCCGCGGGCAGGGGAGATCGCCGCCTTCGCGACGGCAATAGGCGAAAGTCAGCTCATGGCCCAGCCGGGGACATCGGATCTCCAATTTGTCGAATCGGTCCACGGATTCGCCGCCCATGTCGAAAACCTTTCGAAAGATGTTGAAGCATGGCCAAAAACAGGGGAACCGTCAAGAAAAATGAACATTCTTCCTGACGGTTCCCCGGCCGGCCTCAGGGTTTCGGGAAACCCTGGATCGCCCGCAGGGCCCGCTGGATTTCCTCGTCCGGCAGGGTATACGGTTCGAGCTTCCCCGTCAGATAAGCCTCATAGGAGGCCAGGTCGACCAGACCGTGGCCGGTCCAGTTGAACAGGATGACCTTTTCCTTCCCCTCCTCCCTGGCCCGCCGGGCCTCATCGACAACGGCCGCGATGACGTGGTTCGTCTCCGGCGCCGGGATGAAGCCCTCCGTCCGGGCCCACTGGACGCCGGCCTCGAAGGTCTCGAGCTGGTGATAGGCCCGGGGCTCGATGAGGTTTTCATGGACCAGGTGGCTGATGATGGGCGCCATGCCGTGATAGCGGAGCCCGCCCGCGTGAATGGGCGCCGGGACGTAATCGTGCCCCAGCGTGTACATCGGCAGCAGCGGGGTCTTCTTGGCCAGATCGCCGAAGTCGTAGGCGAAGGGCCCCCGGGTCATGGTCGGGCAGGAGGTCGGCTCGGCGCCCACGATCCGCACGTTTTTGCCGTGAATCTTGTCCCGGACGAAGGGCAGGCAAATGCCCCCGAAATTGCTCCCGCCGCCGGCGCAGCCCATGACCACGTCGGGATAGACGCCGATCTTCTGAAGCTGCTTTTCCGCCTCCAGGCCGACGATGGTCTGGTGAAGCAGGACATGGTTCAGGACGCTTCCCAGGGAGTAGCGCGAGCCCTCGTGGGTGACCGCATCCTCGACGGCCTCGCTGATGGCAATGCCGAGGCTTCCCGGGGAATCGGGGTGCTCCGCCAGGACCTGCCGGCCCGCTTCGGTGATGTTGCTGGGGCTGGGAATGCACTCGGCGCCCCAGGCGTTCATCATCATGCGGCGGTAGGGTTTCTGCTCGTAGCTCACCCGGACCATGAAGACGCGGCACTCGAGATCGAACATCCGGCAGGCCATGGCCAGCGCGCTTCCCCATTGACCGGCGCCCGTCTCCGTGGCCAGCCGCCGAATCCCGAAAACCTTGTTGTAATAGGCCTGCGGGATGGCCGTGTTGGGCTTGTGGGAGCCGGCCGGGCTGTTCCCTTCCAGCTTGTAATAGATCTTGACCGGGGCGTCCAGAAGCTTCTCGAAGTTCCGGGCGCGGCAAAGCGGCGTGGGCCGCCAGATCGTCAATTTCTGCAGGACCTCGTCGGGAATGTCGATCCAGCGCTGCGTGCTCACCTCCTGCTCGATGAGGTTCATCGGGAAAATCGGCGCCAGGTCCTCCGCCGCCACCGGCTTCCCCGTTCCCGGGTGCAGCGGGGGCCGCATCGGCGTCGGCAGGTCCGCCTGAATGTTGTACCATTGCCGGGGAATCTCCTCGTCGTTGAGCATCACCTTGATCTGTTCCATAGCCTTTCCTCCTTGGTTCAATTTTTTACTTCGATATCCAATGTCCATTCATGCCGGACTCGACACACCGCCAAAATGAAAAAGCCATGGGACCTTTCCCATGGCTTTCTGATTTCCGTTCCGGGTCATGGGAGGGTTCCCCCTGCCCACGGCTCGCGAATTCTACAAAAAGAGCGCCTGCGGGCAGACATTTTCAGCCTGCCACCACCAGCCATACCTTGAACCGTTGTCGTGCCCCGCCAGGATATTCACCGTTCACTCCCTTTTTTCGCTTCTTAACATACTGAAAAACGGTGTCAAGCGAAAAAACAGGAATCAGACCGGCAAATCTTCAAGGCGTCAGATTTCCATATTGGACATCAGCCCCTTGTGCCGCCGGTACCACAGATTGGGGAAAAGATAATACAGGGCCCGGGAAAAGGGTCCGATGAACTCGCGGGTTCTCCGGTCGAACTGACAGGCCTGAATAATCATTTCGCGAATGTCCTCCCGGGTGTTGCTTTCGTTGAAAATCCGGTAGGCGGCGTGAAACAGCGGGCTGTACATGTTTTTCTTCTCAAGGTACTTGTGGACATTGCGGATGGTGTTCGGCCCCTCCGGGGTTCCGTCGATCCGTGCCAGAACCCGGAGATTGGTTTCAATGGGATTGTCCGTCAGCATTTCGTAGTAGAACTTGCCGTACCGGTAGTTCTTGCTGGCCTCGGAGGAGACCGTCACGTACATGTCCCCCACGCCGGCCTGGCTGTGGAACGCCTGAAAGCTTCCCCCCAGAAGCCGGGAAAGGGAGCGCACCTCGACGCCGGACCGGGCAAAGATGGTTCCGGGGATGGAATCACCGAGAGCCAGGGAGTCCGTCAACCCCTTGATGTTGGCGACGATGTTCTTCAGCGAACCGCAGGCCTCCACGCCGACGATGTCGAAATTGTAATAGACGCTCAGCTCCCTGCGGTTGAACCGGATCAGCTCTTCCCGAATGAGGGCGGAGATCCGCTTTTGCCCCGCGACGGTGACGCAGATCGGGTTCCCCAGCGCGATATCGACGTCGAAGAAAGGGCCGCCGACGCAGACCATGCTGTACTTGTGCCTCAGGTCGAAGAGGCTGTTGTGGATGAGTTGGGACGGGGTGATCAGTTCCTTGGTCAGTTCATCGGCCGTCAAACCCTTGATCGGCGAAATGATGCAGACCTTGCCCGCTTTCTTTTCGATCAGCGGCTTCAGGTAGTTCAGGAACTCCGGGAGCCGGTTCATGGTGATGCACAGCAGGATCAGGTCGTTGTCCTCGACGATCCGCTCCAGGTTGTTGGTGGCCGTGACGGTGCTTTCCAGTCGGGGCACATGGTCCATCCCCCCGAGTTTCCGCGCCAAGTCCTGTGTCAGGTGGCGCGGGTTCAGGCGCTCCCGATTGATCGTCCGGCAGAGGTCCGCATCGTGATAATAAAGGGTTACCCGCTTGTGGTCCCGCCCGAACTTGTAGGCGAAAGATGTCCCCAGGCGGCCGGGGCCGATGATGGCGATGCGGCTGGTGTCCAGTTCGGATATCATGCGTGAATGAAAGTCGCTCTAAAATGTGAATCCCGCGCAGGCGGGACTTCATACACGGACAAATTCTTACGTGAGTATAGAAAAGGCGAACCGGGCTGTCAAGAAGAAAGGCGGAAATATCAAAGAATTCATTCAAATGGGGGCTTCACACCGCCCTTTTTGCCTTCACGGGGGCAGGGTGCCGACAAACCGCGCCATGGCGTCGAGGACCCGCCCGCGCGCCTGGTGATGGGGGATGTGCCCGCAGCCGGCGACGAGCAGCGGCTCGGCGGGCCCGGAAACGCCGCGCACAATGGCCGCCACCTGGGCAGGCGTTCCGTATTCGTCATCCTGCCCCTGGATCGCCAGGACCGGGCAGCGGACGCCGGCCAGGCAGTCCTCGATGTTCCATTCCCGGAAGGCCGGGGAGAGCCAGATGTCGGACCACCCCCGAAAGGCCCCGTCCGTATTGCCGCCGTGATATCGAGACAGGCGCTCCGGAAGATCCGACGCGGCATAGGCTCTGACCGCCTCGCGGATTCCGGCCAGCGTGACTTCCTCCACGAAGACGTGCGCCGCTTCCGTGATGATCCCGCGGACCTTTTCCGGCCAGGCCGACGAGAAGATCAGCGCGATCGATCCGCCGTCGCTGTGGCCGATCAGGATGCTTCGCTCGATCCGCAACTGCCGCAGCACCTCCGGCAGGCTCCGCAGGGCCTCCTCGTGGAGATACCGGACGGTGCGGGGGGCGTCCAGGGGATCGGCGCCTCCGTAGCCCCAGCGCTCATAGACCACGGCCGGAAGGCCCGTCGCCCGGCAGAGCGCCTGAGGAAAGTCGCGCCACTGGGCAATGCTTCCCAGGCCCTCATGCAGAAAGAGCAGGATCTCCCCGGGCCTCCGCACCGCACCCGGTGAAGGATCGATGATTTCGACGGGAAGGCGGTGGCGGCCGTCGCGGATCTCCAGCCGAATGCACTTCAGGTTTTCCGGTATGCCGGACGATGCCCGATTCTGTCCCATGCGCCGCGAGTCCCCTTGACAAAGGATGGATTTTCCCGCATAAGCTACGACAGGTTCGCGGAAAAAATCAAGCCCGGCGGCAGTCGAGGGAATCATCATGAAGGAAGTCGTCTCTTATTACGAAAAGGGCCAGATCAGGGAAAAGAAGTTCCTGCGCGACGGGAAGATCCACGGCGAATATACGTCCTACTTCGGCAACGGCCAGGTCATGGCCCGGCTCCATTTTGAAGCGGGCATCCGCAACGGCGAGGCGGTCACCTACTACAAGCACGGGCAGCTTCGGGAAAAAGCGACATTCCAAAACGATAAATTCGACGGCCCGTACACGAGTTTCTATGACAACGGCCAGGAGCGGGAGCAGGAGCATTACCGGGGCGGAAAGCTGGAGGGCCCGTATCGGCTCTATTACCGCAGCGGCCAGGTCAAGGACGAGGAAAATTACCGGGGCGGAAAGCTGGAGGGCGAATACGCCTCCTACTTCAAGAACGGGCAGCTTCGGGAAAAAGGGTTTTTCAGTGACGACCGGCGCGAAGGGGAATACACCGCCTGGTACCGGAACGGCCAGATCAGGGAAAAGGCCTTCTATGAAAACGGCCGGCTCAAGGGCCGGTTTCTCTGCTACGACGAAAGCGGTCAGCCCATTCGCGTCAAGGATCAGGACAGTGTCGCGTCGTCCTGTGAAGAGGACGACAATGCCGAGGACCGGGAAAAAATGGTGGACGATCTGCTCTCCAGCCTCGGCAATTTCGAGCGGGAGAAGGACTGACGGGAGATGCCCATGGTCAGGACCATCCTCATCCCCACCGACGGCTCGGAGTACGGCCGGACGGCCATCGATTACGGAATCTACATCGCGAAAAAGCTGGCGGCGCAGCTTGTCGGGCTGCACGTCATCGACGTGGGGCTGATGCAGGGACCGGTCTGCGGAGATATTTCCGGCTCCATCGGCCTGCCGCCTTTCCAGGAATTCCTGCCGGTGATCGAGGCGGGCCTCGACGAGCGGGCAAACGCCGTCCTGAAGGCCTTTCGGGAGCGCTGCGAGGCCGCCGGCCTGCATCCGGAGACGAGAAAATCCCTGGGGATCATCGACGAAACGATCATCGAAGAGGGAAAGAAGACCGACTGGATTCTCCTGGCCCAGCGGGGCGAGCACTTTCACCTGGCCAGGGGCAGCATCCTGGGTTCCACGGCCGAACTGGTCGTCCGGAAATCCGGAAAACCGGTCCTGGTGACGCCCGCACGCTATCAGGAAATCGAAAGCATCGCACTGGCCTACGACGGATCGCCGCCGGCGCACAACGCGCTGGCGCTGGCGGCAAATCTATCCGAGAAAGCGGCCTGGCCGCTGACGATCCTCTGCGTCACAAACGACACGGCCGCCGCCGACCGGCTGCATCAAAAAATCGAGGCCTTTCTCGAGGACGTTCCGATCGATTGCGAAACCCTGACGATTCAGGGGAAGGAGGACCGGGAGATCCTGAAATTCATTCAGGAGGGGTCCGTGGAGATGATGATCATGGGCGCGTACGGCCACAACCGGCTGCGGGAACTGATCCTGGGAAGCACGACATCCTTCGTCATCCGGAAAAGCCCGATTCCCGTGCTGCTCACCCGCTAAATTCCGGCGTCCCGAATGCGGGCGCCGAGTTCTTCCAGAACATCGTGACGCGTGAGATCGAAGTCCAGCGGCGTCACGGCCACCATCCCCCTGCGAAGCGCGCAGGCGTCGGCATGGAGATCCTCCTGCTCCGGAAGCTGCGTCTCGCCGGTCAGCCAGTAGTAGATGTTCTCCCGCGGGTCCACCCGTCTTTCATAATTTTCGATCAGTCGCGCCCGCCCCTGCCTCGCGACGACCACCCCCTGAATCCGGTCCTCGCCGATCGCCGGGACATTGACGTTCAGCGGAACATGCCTGAGCCGCGGATCCCTCAGCAGAAAGGCGGCAATCTTCCGGGCATATTTTGCCGCAACCGTGAAATCGGCGTTGCCGTCGTAGGAATCCAGTGAAACCGCCATGGCGGGCACGCCCATGATGGCGCCCTCCGTGGCGGCCGAGACGGTTCCGGAGTAGATCACGTTGATCCCGACATTCGCTCCCCGGTTGATGCCGGACACCACAAGGTCCACCGGACGGTCCGACAGTTCCCGAATGCCGATCTTCACGCAGTCCGCGGGTGTCCCGGCCACGGCATAGCCGAGGAAATGGCCGTCCTTTCTGGCCGGTCGGACCATCAGGGGCCGGAAAACGGTAATGGCGTGGCCCACGGCGCTCTGCTCGATTTCCGGCGCCACAATCAGACAGTCCGCGTCGCGGGATAACTCCTGTTGAAGGGCGAGCAGCCCCTTGGCGTAAATCCCGTCGTCATTGGTCAGAAGATATCTCATTTTTCCCTCAGTAAAGTCCCCGAATGTAATCCAGCACACTATCGGCCAGGGCCGGCGAATCGATCAGGACGGACAGTTCGTTGTTGTATCTGAGCGCCGATGCCGTCAGGTTATGGCTGCCGATGAAGCAGTAGCGCCGGTCGATGACGGCGATTTTCGCGTGCGTCGTCCTTTTCGGGGCGTCGAAGTGGATTTCCACGCCGGCCTGTTTCAGCCGCTCCGCCACGTCCCGGTTGTCCCGGTTGACCGTTGACCCGGATCGGTCATCCTGCTCCAGAACGACCGTGACCGGGACACCGCGCCGCGCGGCCCGGCCCAGCTCCGCCAGAAGGATCTCCGGATAGCTGTTCGGGCGCCCGTTGGTCCGGAACAGGAAAAAGGCCAGGACAATCTGCCGGCGGGCGTCCCGGATCTTTTCGCAGAGGGCGCTGAAGTAATCCCGGTTTTTCAGCAGTGTCACGGCGCAGCCCTTTGAATCCGCGGCCGTTTCCAGGGATGCTTCACCGGGACGGGCCGCCGCGACAGGCAGCGGGCCGGGAAGCAGAGACAGCAGAATGGGGATGACCAGGATCAGCGGAACGGTTCTCTTCATCGGGCGCTCCTCGCCGGCAAGGCCGGTCCGGTTCAAAATTCCCGGATTTCATACCACAAAAAGGAAGGCGGCATCAAAAAATCCGTCAGGCGACGCCGAGGACCATCGCGATCCGGTCCCGCAGCCCTCCCTCCCCTTCCTCCGGCGGGGCCGCTATGCCCGATATCTCCAGCCGCATCGCCTAATCCCTTGAAAAAAAATCACCCATGGTATACATCATCCCGAACCGGAAGGAACGGAGCGCACCGATGCCCTGGTATGCCGTAAACACGAGAAGCCGCCATGAGGACAAGGCCTATACGCAGCTGGTCCAGAAGTCCATTTCCGCCTTTCTACCGAGAATCGAGGTCTGGAGCAAGCGGAAAGACCGGCGGAAAAAAATTATGATCCCCATGTTTCCGGGATACCTGTTCGTCGAGCTGCAGAACCTGGACAACCAGACCCGGCTGGACGTCCTCAAGACGTTCGGCGTCGTCCGGATCCTCGGCAAAACGAAGAGCTCGGACCCCATCCCCGTTCCCGACGAGAAAATCGACGCCATTCAGCGGCTCGTCAGCTCCCGTGTGGAGGTCCAGCAGTTCCAGTACCCGAGGGTGGGCGAGCCGGCCCGCATCATCGACGGCCCCTTCAAGGGCATCGAAGGATCGGTCCTCAGCACGGACTATGAAAACGAGCTTTTCGTGATCTCCATCGAACTCCTGCAGCGCTCCGTCGCGATCAAACTGGAAGGTTTTCAGATCACCCGAATCTAAAATAGACTTGACTTTCTTCAGGATATGCGGCAGAAGCCAAAACTCGTACGCCATCGCTTGCCGACCGGAGGAACCGCCGCACCTTGAAAGGCCGGATCACGATAGACTTTGAACGCTGCAAGGAGTGCCATCTGTGCATCCAGGCCTGCCGAAAGGGCAGCCTCGGTCCCGCCAAAGGCTACAATTCAAAGGGATACCGGCCCGTCGCTTTCAAGGACGCGGGCGACTGCACCGGCTGCGCCCTCTGCGCCATCACCTGCCCGGAAATCGCCATCGAGGTGTACCGTGAATAGGATCCTCATGCAGGGGAACCGGGTCATCGGGGAAGCCGCCATCCGCGCCGGGTGCCGCTTTTACGCGGGCTATCCCATCACCCCCCAGAACGAGCTGACGGAGTACATGGCGGAAAATCTCCGCAAGACGGAGGGGGGCACCTTCATTCAGGCGGAAAGCGAAATCGCCGCCATCAACATGGTGCTGGGCGCGTCCGCCGCCGGGGCCCGGGCCATGACGTCCTCTTCCAGCCCGGGCATTTCGCTGAAGCAGGAAGGCATCTCCGCGCTGGCTGCGGACGAGCTGCCCGCGGTCGTGGTCAACATCATGCGGGGCGGACCCGGCCTCGGGAACATCCTGCCCTCCCAGGGGGACTATTTCCAGGCCACCCGGGGCGGTGGGCACGGAGACTACCGGACGATCGTCCTGGCGCCCGCCTCCGTCCAGGAGCTGGCCGATCTGACCATGGACGCTTTCGATCTGGCCGACCGCTACCGGAACCCCGTCATGATCCTCGCCGACGGCATGATGGGCCAGATGATGGAGCCGGTCGTCTTCAAAAAGCCGAAGCCGCGGCAGTACCCCGACTGCTACGTGATGCGGGGCGCGGGCGGCGGCCGCAGCAAGTTCATTCGGGCGCTGATTCTCGACGCGATCCGGATGGAGGAGCACAACTGGAAACTGCACCGGAAATACCAGGTCATCGCGAAAAGGGAAATCCGCCACGAAACCTTCAAGACCGATGACGCCGAGCTGCTGATCGTCGCCTACGGGACCGCGGCGCGGATCGCGAAGGGCGCCATCAAGCGGTGCCGCGAGATGGGCATCCGGGTCGGACTGATCCGTCCCGTCACGCTCTGGCCCTTCCCCGCGGAGGCGATCCGAAGATTCTCCGAAACGGTGGACACCTTCATCGTCTTCGAAATGAACACCGGCCAGATGCTGGAGGATGTCCGGCTCGCCCTGAACGGCGCCGGCACCGTTCACTTTTACGGAAGGCCGGGGGGCGTAATCCCGACCCCGATGGAGCTGACCCGGTTCATCGAACACCACACCCGGAATGCCTGGGACCGGGAATCCCAGCAGGAACGCGAAGGATGAAGAAGGTTTTCGGCAGGCCGAAATCGCTGAAAGACAACGCATTCCACTACTGCGCCGGGTGCGGGCACAGCATCACCCATCGCCTGATCGCGGAGGTCATCGACGAGCTGGACATCCGCGGCCGGACGATCGGCGTGCCCCCGGCCGGCTGCGCCGTCATCGCCTACAACTACTTCGACATCGACATGCTGGAATCCCCCCACGGCCGCGGCTGCGCCGTCGCCACGGGCATCAAGCGGACCCTGCCGGACCGGATCGTGTTTTCCTACCAGGGGGACGGAGACCTGGCGGCGATCGGAACCGCCGAGACCTTCCACGCCGCCAACCGGGGGGAAAACATCACGGTCATCTTCATCAACAACGCCGTCTACGGCATGACGGGCGGGCAGATGGCCCCCACGACCCTGCTGGGACAGGCCTCCACCACATCCCCGCCCGGCCGAAACGCCGGCCTGGACGGCTACCCGGTCCGCATGAGCGAGATCCTTTCCCATCTCGAGGGAGCCAGGTACATCGAACGGTGCGCCGTCAACACCCCGGCCAACATCCTGAAGGCCCGCCGGGCCGTCAAGAAGGCGTTCCGGTACCAGATGGAAGGCATCGGTTTCACCCTGATCGAGTTCCTGTCGCAATGCCCCACCAACTGGAAAATGACGCCTGCCGACGCCTGCCGGTGGGTCGACGAGGTGATGACCCGGGAATTTCCCCTCGGCGTGATCAAGGATGTCGCGGAAAAGGGTCCAAAGCCATGATCAACAAAACCATCTTTGCGGGCTTCGGGGGACAGGGCGTGCTGATGATGGGCTACAGCTACGCCCATGCCGCCATGCATCAGGGGTATCATGTCACCTATCTCCCCTCCTACGGCGTCGAGGTCCGCGGCGGGACCGCCAACTGCACGGTTGTCGTGGCCGACGACGAGATCGCCTCCCCCATCGCCTCGGAGCCGGATTGCCTGGTGGTCATGAACAACCCCTCGCTGTACACGTTTCAGAACCGGATCGCCCCGAACGGCGCTTTTTTCCTGAACGCATCGATCATCGAGGCGCGCCCCAGCCGAACGGATGTCCGGATTCACGAAATCCCGGCCGGGGACATCGCCGCCGAGCTGGGCAATCCCCGCGTCCAGAATATCGTCATGATGGGCGCCTACCTTCGGAAAACGGGGCTGGTCCCGGCGGACACCTATCTGAAGAGCCTGAAGGCGATCATCGGCGAGAAAAAGAAATCCCTGATGGAACTGAACCGCAGGGCCTTCGCGGCCGGATACGATCTGGATGGAGGCGTCGGCTGATCATGGCGGTCCTGCAGATCTCGATCCAACTGGAAAACGTCCCCGGAGCTTTGACCAAGCTGGTGGACATTCTGGACAAGGAAGGCATTCACACCAAGGCCGTCTCGGCGGCCAGCACCGAAAAAGTCAGCACGCTGCGGCTGGTCGTCAACGATCCGGAGAAGGCCGTCACGGTCCTGCGGAGCTTCCATTTCAACTATGAAGTCGATCCGGTCATCGCCGTCGAGGTCCCCTGCCATCCCGGCGGCATGAACGCCGTGGTCAAGCCGCTGAGCGACGGCGACGTGAACATCCACTATATCTACACGACCATCGAGCGGATCGGAAAGGAAACCATTCTGATCCTCGGCGTCGACAAGATCGAGGAGGCCACCGCCATCCTGAAGCAGCACTGGATCAACTTCGTCGGCGACCGAATCTACACCCTGTAATGCCCCGTTGGCCCTTCCTTCCGGGAAGGGGCTTACCCTCCCCGCAAAAGGAACTGTGCCATGCGGAGAAACGATATCCCGGAACCGCGTCCGGACGGGCGTTCATGCCCGCATGATCGACGAGGAAGATGAGCCAGTTCAGCGTTTCTTCAGAGAAGGAAGCGGCCCTTCGGGAACGGATGGACCGCCTCGGCGTCTCGGAAAACGATTTCCGCGAGACCTTCGTCCGCTCCTCCGGCCCCGGCGGACAGAAAGTCAACAAGACCTCCTCCTGCGTCTGCCTGGTCCACGTGCCGACCGGGCTTTCCGTCAAATGCCAGCAGGAGCGCTCCCAGGCCCTGAACCGCTTCCTGGCCCGGCGGCTGCTGCTGGACCGGATCGAACGCATTCAAACCGGCATGCTCAGCGCGGAAAAACAGCGGATCGAAAAGATCCGGCGCCAGAAGCGACGCCGCTCCAGACGCGCCCGGGAGAATATCCTGGAACAGAAGCACATCCGGTCGGAAAAAAAATCCCTCCGTGGCAGGGTGGCGCCGCCCATTGATGGAAATTAGCCGGCTTGTTTTCTTTGCTTCATGGAAAAAAGCTTCGATCCGGAACCGGAAAATGCGAGACTTGAGGCGGCCGTCCGTCTACTCATGCCGATTCTGCCGTCACCCGAGGGCCGAAATCGTCCCCGTCGCCAATCGCCGTTCGCATGAGCCTTCCGCTTCATCGCATTTTACCCCTCCGCGCCCGCAATATGCCTTGACAACTCCCGTCGCTTTCCCTATGTTCCCGTCCGACCCGTTTTGCATCAAAGACCTTCGCGTCAGTGCGGCGAAACTATTTCCGGAAGGACCATTCAATCATTCATGAACACGGTCATCGGCTTCGACAACGAAAAGTACATTCGGGAGCAGACCGGAGAGATCCTCGAAAGGGTGGCACGGTTCGACAACAAGCTTTATCTCGAGTTCGGCGGAAAACTGCTCTACGATTACCATGCGGCGCGGGTCCTGCCCGGATACGACCCCAATGTGAAGATGCGGCTGATCCGCACGCTCCAGGAAAAGGCGGACATCCTCCTGTGCATCTACGCCGGGGACATCGAGAGGAAGAAAATCCGGGCCGATTTCGGCATCACCTACGATTCCGACGCCCTGAAGCTGATCGACGATCTTCGCAGCTGGGACATCGACGTACTGGGCGTGGTGATCACCCGCTACGACGACCAGCCGGCGGCCAAGCTCTTCAAAAACAAGCTGGAGCGGAGAAACATTCGAGTGGTCACGCACCGTTTCACCAAGGGGTATCCGACGGACGTGGAAGCGATCGTCAGCGACGAGGGATACGGCGCGAACGCCTATATCCAAACGGACAAGCCGCTGGTCATCGTGACGGGGCCCGGACCCGGCAGCGGCAAACTGGCCACCTGCCTGTCGCAGCTTTACCATGAATACCGGCGCGGAATCAAAGCGGGGTACGCCAAGTTTGAAACCTTCCCCATCTGGAACCTGCCGCTCAAGCACCCGGTCAATGTCGCCTATGAGGCCGCGACGGCGGACATCCGCGATTTCAACCTCATCGACCCCTTCCATCTCGAGGCTTACGGCAGAACGGCGGTCAATTACAACCGCGACGTCGAGGTCTTTCCCGTCATGAAGCGGATCCTGGGAAAAATCACCGGCGGCGACTCGTTCTACCGTTCGCCGACCGACATGGGCGTCAACCGGGCCGGCTTTGCCGTCACCGACGACGGCGTCACCCGCCAGGCCGCTCTGCAGGAGATCCTGCGGCGCTTTTTCCGGTACCGCTGCGAATATGTGATGGGCTTTGCGGATCGGGAAACCGTCCAGCGGGTGAAGCTCTTCATCCACGACTTCGGAATTCGGCCGGAGGACCGGCGCGTGGTCGAACCGGCCTGGCAGGCCGCGCGTGAAGCCGAGGAGCAGGAAAAGGGAAACGAGGGGATCTTCTGCGGCGCCGCCATCGAACTGCGGAACGGAACCATCATCACCGGCAACAACTCCCGGCTCATGCACGCATCGTCCAGCATGATCCTGCACGCCATCAAACACCTGGCGGACATTCCGGACAAGATCAAGCTGCTGCCCCCCTACATCACGAACGCCATTCGGGATATGAAGACGGATGTTCTCAACGAGAAGTCGGTCAGCCTCGACCTGGAGGAAACCCTCATCGCGCTCAGCATCAGCGCAACCACCAATCCCGCTGCGCAACTGGCCGTCGAGCAGCTCAAGAACCTGCGGAACTGCGAAGTCCACATCACGCACATCCCGACGCCCGGCGACGAAGCGGGCCTGCGGCGCCTGGGCGTCAACCTGACCAGCGAACCCAACTTCACCACGAAGGACCTGTTCATTCCCTGAGCCCCGGACATCCGCGCCGAACCCGTGGGCCTGCCCGGCAGAAGCCCGCCGGCGGCCGGTTCGCAATGTTCGGGATCGGGTGAGGAGGGGAAGATCGGGAATCCGCGGGATCCCGTTCGATCGGGGGCCTGCTTCGAAACCGCACCGCGACGAGGATGAAAACGCACGGGGGAGGCAAACGCTTCAAGGTCTGCCTCCCCCGAAATCTCCTCGCTGCCGCTGAAGATCAACGCTCCATTCGGCTCAGGGTTTCTTGATGGAATAGTCGTACCAGGGCCGCGAATTGAACGCTTCCCGGATGATTCCCGCGGCGGCCTCGGCGGTGAAATGGGACGTATTCAAGGTCAGATCGTAATGGGTCGGATCCGTCAGGTCGGCGCGGAAATACTTCTTGATAAAGGCCCTGCGCTCTTTCTCCGTCTTCAGAATCCGCTTCTCCGCCTCGCCGCGCGTCACCTTATAGGCATACACGACGTTGCTGATTCGAACGTCCATGGGCGCGACCAGCAGCACGCGAAGGCAGACCTCCTGGGGCAGGATGTAACCGGCGCCCCTCCCGACAATCACGGCGTGTCCGTGTGCCGCGATGGCGCCGACCACTTTCGTGAGATGCGCGATGTATTCGTCCGGCCAAAGGTGGCGATCTCTATCCAGGGCGCCAATCCAGTCATCCAGGATCGAACGATCCTGTTCGTCCAGCGTTGCGATCACGGACTCGCTGACCCGGGCGCTTTTGGCGACGGCTTCCGCGATTTCGTTGTCAAACAGATCGATCTTCAAATCTTCCGACAGCTGCCTGGCCAACGTATTTGCGCCGCTGCCGGGCAATCTGGAAATCGTAATGACGGGGCGGATCGGCCTTTTGTATTTCTTCCTTGCGTTCAACTCCCATTTTCTCACCTGAGCGGCGATAATTTTCTCCATCAGCGCTTCTTGCGATTGGAATGTTTCCATATTGCCTCCCTGTCGATGATCGCTATTCCCGGCTGCCTCTTTGGGGTTTGCCGATTCGGCCCTCTTTCGGACGGGCTTTCTTATATAGGCAACGGGAGCCGATTTCAAGAAAAAACTGCGGCCATGCCCATGCCGGG
Organism: Syntrophales bacterium; assembly: GCA_034678725.1. Taxonomy (GTDB): domain Bacteria; phylum Desulfobacterota; class Syntrophia; order Syntrophales; family Fen-1087; genus JAXDBM01. The sequence goes on from JAXDBM010000020.1 coordinate 23,621, forward strand.
CTCATCCCCCAACCTTTGGGGCAACGGCCTTCAAATCGACATGGTCCCGGACCATTTTTGCGATCAGATCGATTTTTTCCGCATCGTCTTTGGTCGGCAGCGGTTCAATCTGGTTGATCCGCTTCGCCGTCTCGTGGGTATTCATGGAGACCAGCAAGAGTGGAATGCCCAAGCTTTCGGCCTTTGCCAGGATGACCGGCGATGGCAGGATATTATTGGTCAGGATCACCGCCGCGGCATTGTTCTGAAGGGACATCAAAATCAGATCGCTGCGGTCCCCGCTTGCGACGACGACTTGGTGATGATCCTGAAACAGAGGGCTTTTCATCGCCTCGCCCCCGCCCATGGAACCCACCACGATGTTCCGGACCTGGCGGCTCAGGCCCGATTCTCCGGCCAGCACTTTGGCGAACATTCGCTCGGCAAGGTATCCGGCGGAAAAGTAGTTCAACTCGGGAATCACCGGAATGACGCCCAGAACGGGAAGGTCGATCTGCCGGATTCTCGGCAGATAGACATCATTGAAGTTGTCGGTATCGGCGACTTTGTTGATCACAACGCCCTTGAAACGAATGCCGTCCAGCCGGATATGCTTTGCGAGGAAGGCCAGATCGTCGATAATGGAATCCTCGTCTCCGCCGACAATGACCAGGAGCTGCCCCTCCAGAGTCCGTGTCATGGTGATGGCGTCCAGATAGATCGCCGCTCCGTAAAGGATGTCTTTCCCGGCTTCCACAAAGAGCACGTCCTTGTCGGCGCAGATCCTCTTCCCGGCTTCCAGAAGTTTCACCCGGGTGCTTTCTTCATCCAGGGAATAGAGGAGGCGGGAATGATGAAAGCCGATGCTCATGTCTTCCGGCGCCTCATCGAGATCGAAAACATGAGCCATCAACGCCGCATCGTAGTCCCACAGCCGCTTTTTCTTGTAGAGCAGCCTCGCACCGAACGGTTTCATGTAGCCCGTTTTTCTGTTCAGCGCCTTGGCCAAGCCGATAATCAGGCTCGTTTTGCCGGCGCCCTGCCGCACGGACGTGACGACGAATTTATCCATCGCTCTCACCTCTCTTCATTTTTCAAGGATGATCCGCACGTCCACGGCCCGAACACCTTCACCCTGTTCGTAGACGACCAGGGGATTGATTTCGATGTCGGTAATCCCCCGGCATTGGCGAAGAATAGCGCCCAGGATCACGATCACATTCGTGAGGGCGCGGATATCCTTCATTTTTTCTCCCCGTACGCCGAGAAGCAGGGGATAAGAACGCAGTTCCTTGATCATATCCATGAGATCCCTTGCGCCGGCGGGAAGCGACCGAAACGCCACGTCTTTCATGACTTCGACGTAGATCCCTCCCAGACCGGCCATCATCGTGGGGCCGAAGGTCGGATCCATTCTCGCGCCGACGATCAGTTCCGTTCCAGGCCGGACCATTTCCGAAATGTCGACCCCTTCGATCACCGCATGGGGGACGTGCCTTTTGCAGTTTTGCACGATGGTGCTGTAGGCGTCGGCGACTTCCTCCTCGTTTTCCAGGTCCAGGGCGATTCCGCCGGCATCGCTCTTGTGGATGATGTCCCTGGAAACGATTTTCATCACGACGGGATAACCGACGGCGTTGGCCGCCTCCACAGCGTCCCTGACTGTCCGGGCCTGGAGGCTTTTGGGAATCGGTATGCCCGTCATCCGCATGATCTGCTGCGCTTCATGGGCAAGCAGGAAGTACCGGTTCTTTCGCCTGGCTTCGGAAACGATACCGGCAATCGGCGCCGCATCCAGCGTAATGTCGGCCGGGGAATCCCCGTCGGTGCAATTTTCCACGTATCGCTTGTATCGATGCATGACACCCAGCGAAGAAGCGGTCTCATAGACGTCGTCCGAGACGGGCATCCCTCTTTTTTTTGCGGCTGTCAAGTACTCGTCGACCTTCTGCCCCCCGAACAGCGAAAACAGGATCAGCTTTCCGCGGGATTGATATTTCCGGAAGTTCTCCGCAACGATGGCATCCAGTTCGGTGGAGGGGGAAAGGGCCGTTTCGCAATAGATGCCGAACACGGTGTGAATGTCCGGGGCTTCGAGGGCCGCGTCGAATGCCCGGGTGTAATCCGCCGCTGTCGCCTGGCCGGTGAGGTCAACCGGATTTCTGGCGGATCCGAAGCCGGGGATGATGGAGGAAAAAACGCGCTTCAGATTCCGGGAATCGTCGTAGAGATCGACACCGTACTTTTCGCAGGCATCCGCCGCCATCACCCCGACGCCGCCGCCGTTGGTGATGATGACCGTGTTTCCCCCTTCCGGAAGCGGGTTGGCCCCGAGTATCATGGCCCAGTTGAAAGCCTCTTTGGCGCTCTCCGCCCGCAGGGCGCCGCATTGGCGGATCAGATCGTCGAAAACGGCATCCGATCCCGCCAGGGAGCCGGTATGCGAAGCGGCGGCCTGGGCGCCTTTCGCGGAACGGCCCGATTTGATCACGATCACCGGCTTTTTCCGCGTCGTTTTCCCGACGGCCCGAATGAATTTCTCGCCATCGCGGACCCCTTCCACATACATGAGGACGATGCGGGTGTCGTCATGATCGCCGAGATAGCCGAGCAGATCGGACTCATCGATGTCCGCCTTGTTTCCGACGGAAACGATCGCGGACAGGCCGATGTTTTGAACAGACGCCTGGCCGACCAGCGTCAGCCCCAGCGCACCGCTCTGCGTGATCATGGCCAGATGGCCCGATGGGATATCGCCGGCGATGAACGTGGCGTTCAAGCCAACCCGCGAGGAATAGACGCCGAACACATTCGGACCCAGAATCCGCATTTCCCTGGCGCGGGCATACGCCACGATTTTCTTCTCTTCCTCGAAATTTCCGATTTCGGAAAAGCCGGAAGTGATGACCACGGCGTTTCGGACGCCCTTTTCGGCGCATTGGACGATGGCGTCATAAACCCCTTTCGCGGGGATGGTAATGCAGGCCAGGTCGATCGGTTCGCCGATGTCGAGAATGCTGCGAAAGGCGTGCAGCCCGACCACTTCTCCGCCTCGACCGTTGACGGGATAGATTTTCCCCGCATAACCCCCCGTGATGACGTTCTTCAACACCGCATGACCGATCTTGCCCGGGTCCCCGGAGGCGCCGATCAACGCGATCGAGCGGGGCTCAAAAAGGGATCGGACTCCCCTGCCGTTCTCACGGACCATTCTATCCATCCTTGAAGGCCATGGTCATCTCATAGATGCCGGCAACATTTCGCTTCGCGATGTCAAAACCGCCCTTCTCGAACACGCGCAACATCGGCTTGTTTTCAACCAGGACTTCCGCCGTGAATCCCAGAAGCCCCTGCCGCTTGGCCAGGAAAGTCAGGTAGGCCAGCAACTCGCTTCCGATGCCCCGGTTCTGGTACGCGTCCCGAATGGCAAATGCCACTTCCGCGGAATGCCTGCCCGGGTCGATGGAATATCGGCCGACACCGATGATTTCCGGGTTCTCTTCATCGCCCAGTACGGCCAAGATCGCCATTTCCCGCGTGTAATCGATCACCACCAGTTCCTGAAGGCGTTCATGGGGCACATCTTTTCGGGCCGAAATGAACCTTCGATACAAACTGTCGTCTGAAAGAGAATAGATGAAATCCTTCAGCCGCGGTTCGTCATTCATTTTGATCGGACGGAAAAATACCTTAAACCCGGACCGGGTCGTCCGGTACACCTCGAGTTCCTCTGGATATCTTCCCTTCTCGCCCGGGATGTAGGCCTGATCCGGATAGATCAGCCCTGCTTTTTTGGCTTCGTCGACGAGCCAGGGCCTGAATTTGGGATGGGAAATGGCGATCAGGTCCATGGCCCGTTCACGGATGCTCTTCCCGTGAATATAGGCAATGCCGTATTCCGTGACCACATAGTGGACATCACCGCGGATCAATGTCGTTCCGGCGCCCTCCTTGAGCGCCGGCGTAATCCTGGAGACGGTGTCCCCCGCAGCCGTTGACGGCAGCGCAAGGATGGCTTTGCCGTTTCGCGCGAGGATCGCCCCCCGCATGAAATCGGCCTGTCCGCCGATCCCGCTGTAAAAAATCTTTCCGATGGATTCGGCCGTGGCCTGCCCGGTCAGGTCGATTTCCAGCGCGCTGTTGATGGCCGCCATGTTGTCATGCTGCGCGATCACGACGGGGTCGTTCGTATAATCGATGGTCCTGAAATCGATGTCCGGATTGTCGTGAATGAATTCATACGTCTTGTGGTGCCCCATGCAGAACGATGCCACGGACTTTCCCCGGTTGATGGTTTTCCGGGTGTTGTCGATCACGCCTTTTTTCATCAGTTCGGCAATCCCGTCGCTGAAAAGCTCCGTGTGCACCCCCAGATGCTTCTTGCCGGATAGACTTTCAAGGATGGAATTGGCAACCGCCCCGTATCCGACCTGAATGGTGTCGCCGTCCTCGACGAGACGGGCGATATTTTTCCCGATCCTGCGCGTGATATCGACGTTTGCCCGAGGCGTGTATTCCAGGAGCGCCTCGTTGTGATGGAGAAGGAAATCGACATCCTCGATGTGAATGAACGAATCTCCGTGTACGCGAGGCATCCGGTCATTGACTTGGGCGACGACGCACGAAGCGTTTTCGACGGCGGCCTTCACGATATCCAGGCTGACGCCGAGGCTCAGATGGCCGAGACGGTCGGGCATCGAAGTTTGAATCAGGGCCACGTCAATGCGGACCAGACCCTTGTGAAACAGAGAGGGCAGTTTGGACAGGAGAACCGGCGTGTAATCGGCCTGTCCCGTATTGACGGCATCCCGCGTCGCATTGCCGATAAAGAAAGAATTGTGGCGGAAGTTCTGCTTGAATTTCTTTTCCGTGTAGGGGGCCACACCCAGGGTCCGGACGTGGATGATCTCCGCGTCGAAAAAAGCATGGGGCTTCGATTCGATGTACCGGATCAACCCCTGCACCAGGTACTGGGGTTCCGCGCAGGCCGATCCGATGAAGATCGTTCCGCCTCGGTGAATATGGCTGAAGATCGCATCCTCCGGGATGAACTTTTCGGGGTATTTCTTTTTCAGGAATTCAAGCGAATTCCTGCTGTTCTGCCGGCCGATCGCCATCATCTTCTCCCGCTGTCATCCGCCGCCTCCATTCTCGGAGGATCGGTGAATTTCCCGATTGGAAATGAATATTTCTCCTTGCCGCGGAAATGATATGCAAAGCCGAAACTTATTTCAAGGCCTGATTTAGCCGACCCAATAATGGATTGACACGCCGGACCGCGCCGACTATACTTCACCATCATCCACAGTCAGAGATCGGACCCGGAAAGGAGAAAGGTATGTTCAAGGAATTCAAGGAGTTTGCAATGCGCGGCAACGTGGTGGACATGGCTGTCGGCATCGTCATCGGCGCGGCCTTCGGGACCATCATCAAGTCCCTGGTGGACGACGTCCTCATGCCGCCCATCGGAATGCTCCTCGGCAATGTCGATTTTTCCAATCTCTTCGCCGTCATCAAGGCGGGAAAAACGGCCGGCCCCTATCTGACGCTGGCCGAGGCCAAGGCCGCCGGCGCGGTGACCATGAACATCGGCCTGTTCATCAACACGATCATCAGCTTCCTGATTGTCGCGTTCAGCGTGTTTCTGGTCATCAAACCGATCAATGAAATGAAGAAGAAGGAAGAGGCGGCCCCGGACAAGAAGGATTGCCCCTATTGCTTCTCGTCCATCCCCATCCAGGCGACCCGCTGCCCCCACTGCACGGCCGAGTTGAAGAAGGCCTGAGGCAACGGGATCTCCCCGGCGGCGCGGAAGCGCAGGGCGCCGGGATGGAAGGCAAACGAATCGGGTAGGAGGCGGGGTCACCCCCGCCGTCCTCCCACACCACCGGACGTGCGGTTCCGCATCCGGCGGTTCATTGAACACACTGGAGTCGTCGCGTTGTATCGAGCAGCGACACCAGACCCA
>JAXDBM010000021.1:0-8349 GCA_034678725.1 Syntrophales bacterium
GAACGCACAGGCCATTTTCCCGGCCATGCGCCGGATGTTTTCCACGGCGGTTTCGTTGTCCACCAGAACAGTGACCTGTTCGTTCTCCTCCATTGCTTTTTTCGCCATGATGACGGGCTGCGGGCACCCGAGCCCTCTGGCATCGATTACTACTGGCATATATTTGAACCTCCTGCGTTATGTTTTTTCCTGCTTTTCGAAATCCAGTTTTTCCTATTCCCTTTCAGTAACCCGCATAGCGCCGATGGAATCACCCCTTCCGAATGGTTATGCTGTAGACACCGTCCGCTTCCCGAATGTCGGCCACCTTCCACCCCCGGCTCTTCGCCGCCCGGGAGACATTCTCCTTCGAGGCGTCGTTGTCCACCATCACCACGATTTCATCCGCTTTTCCGGTCTTGATCTCATCCAGCGTCATCAGGACCGGCTGAGGGCAGGAAAGCCCCCGCGCATCTACCATGTTGGCCATATGTCTATTCTCCTTTCCGTCTAAGCGATTCTTCTTCTCATGGTAAAGCCGATGAACAGGCAGGCGACCAGGCCGATGACAACCGCCGGGATTCCGTAGGGTCCGACCCCGGTCGACGAACTGGCCAGGCCGAAGTTATGTGCGACAGCGGCCCCGGTGATCATGCCCACCACAAACACGGCGGCATCGCCGTCTCCCTCCCCGGCCAAAAAGAGCTGGCGGCCGGGACAGCCGCCGGCAAGGCAGAAGGCCAGGCCCGCCAGGGCCATGCCGGCAAAGTTCCAAAGGTGCATCGTGTGGGCGACGGGCTGACCCTCGAATCCCGGCTTGAACTGACCTACGATGAAATTGACGGCGAAGGCGGCCAGAATCAGGGCGATGAATCCGGAGAGAAGGTGCATCTGCCGAAACAGAACAAAGTCGCGGATGGCGCCCATGGTGCAGAAACGGCTTCGCTGGGCGAAAAATCCGACCACGAGGCCCACGACCAGCGACACGGCAAGGGGCGCGTGCATGGATCCGGGACCTTTGATGCTGTAGAGCAAAACCCCGCTTTTCGCCTCGCCCGCGGTCTGTGGAAAGGCCAGCAGGAGCGCAAGGAGACCGAGCATAAACAGGGGAAGCATCCAGCCTGCCGCGGCGTGGGTCGTCTGGGTGCGTCCCAGGTTGTAGCCGCCCTTCAGGAAAAGGGTGCCGATCCAGATGCCGGTAACGAGCCCGGCCAGCCCGAGAATGGCGTTTCCGTCGCCGCCGGCGAGTCGAAGGGCCGCCCGCCAGGGGCAACCGAGAAAGACCAGAGCGCCGATCATGGCGAAAACGCCCAGAAAAAAACGAACGATCGGCGCCGAGCCGAGGCGTGGCCGAAATTCCTTGAAGAGATATGCCGCAATCAGCGCCCCGAGGACGAAACCGATGATTTCCGGCCGGATGTACTGCACCACGTCCGCCCGGTGAAGACCCATGGCGCCGGCAATGTCCCGCTCGAAACAGGCGACGCAGACGCCCATGTTCCCGGGGTTCCCGAATTTCTGCAAGAGGGGCGCCAGGATGCCGATCAGAATCCCGACGCCGATGATTCCCCAGCGTCCCGCAAAGATGTTCTTGAATCCGTTCATGAAACTCCTCCTTCCTCCATAATGTGATTTGCGATATTCGGCGCTCCGGGAATGCAGCGCCTTTTTTGTTCGGCCAGATTCGATCCCTGCGACGGGCCCTGGCCCTGCCAAACTGGCCGGCCTGCGAACAGGAAAGCACAGGCCGCCGTCGCTGCGGGCAAATCGGGACAAAAGGGCAGAATCCCGCATCGGATCGCTTCTGTTGCTGTTGAAAGGGTCGGTGTTTCTAAAAAGAGATGGGCCAATCCCGCCTCCCTGATGCTGTCATGCCGCTTTCACCGCGGCATGAGCCTCAGAAGGCTAATCGGCCGGCAATGAAAAAACGGCAGGACGGCAGTTTCCGGGGGACCGCCCGGGTCCCCTGTCAGCGCCTCATATTAATGGTGTGAAGAAAAACAACCTGTTCATCGATATCTCTCTGACTTCATAAAAAATTGCGATGCAGATGGTGCATCCTCTAGACAATCCGTTGCAATATGTCAACCAAAATATATCCTTTCGGAGGTCCAGCCATTTCAACCGCATTTTCTTGATTATCCGACGGCCTGCTGGTATATCATTCGCCGACCTGACCAAAGGCAGCCGATCCCCGCGTAAGCGGAAACGATAAAAGCATGATTCGCGATCCGGCCGGCGCAAGACGGCCCGCATCGCGGAAACGAGGTACTGCCATGAAGCCTTCCAGTTCGGAAAAGCTCGAACGCAACGTCATTCAGGAGGGGCTGTGCATCGGTTGCGGCGCCTGCATCGGCCTTTGCCCCTATTTTCAATCCTACCGGGGAAAAACGGCCCTGCTCTTCCCCTGCAACGTCGAGGCGGGACGGTGTCTTGCCCATTGCCCCAAGGCCGAGGTGGATGTGGAGGGCCTTTCGCAGTTTCACTTCGCGAAGCCCTACGACGGCAGCCCCCTGGGCGCCTGGCGCAGCATTCATGTCTCCCGGGCCGGCGACAGGGTGAAGAAGCAGCCCTTCCAGTCGGGGGGGACCGTATCCGCCATGATGTATTTTGCCCTGCGGACCCGGCGCATCGACGGCGCCATCCTCACAGGCCGGGACGGCATTCTTCCCGAACCCCGTCTGGTGACCCGCCCCGCGGCGGTCTTTCGCCAGAGCCTCTCCAAGTACACCGCGGCGCCCACCCTGGAGGCCATGAACCGTGCCGTCACGGCCGGATACGGGGCCCTGGGGGTTGTCGCCACGCCCTGCCAGGCAATGTCGCTGGCCCGAATGCGGATGAATCCTCTGGCCAAACCTTCTTTTCACGATCCGACGGCCCTGGTGGTCGGGCTCTTCTGCACCTGGGCGCTCGACTTCCGGCAGTTCGAATCTTTCCTGTCGCAGCGAATGCCGCTCCGGGAAATCGTCAAGATCGACATCCCGCCGCCCCCGGCCTCGGTCCTGGAGGTTTATCTCAAGGAAGGAAAAATCGACTTCCCCCTTGACGAGATTCGGCCCCTCGTGCCGGAGAGCTGCGGCTACTGTCCGGACATGACTTCCGAATTCGCCGATATCTCCGTGGGCGTCCTGGAGGGCCGGCCGGAGATGAATACGCTCATCATCCGGACGGAGCGGGGGGAAGAGATGGTCCGGGAGGCACGGCAGAAGGAATACCTGGTCCTCGAAGAAATGCCGGCCGAGAACCTCGCCCACCTCGAGTGGGCGGCGGCGAACAAGAAAAAACGGGGAATCCGGCGCTGCCGGGAGGCGGGAAAGCTCAACGGCGCGGAAGGAACGTCCTGCCTGCGGATGCGGGAGGACGCGGCGGAGCGGATTCTGGGCAATGGAAAGGAGTTCTGATCATGTCATACCTGATCGATGAGGGCAACGATACCCAGCACCTCCTCATGGGAAACGAGGCGATTGTCCGGGGCGCCCTGGAGGCCGGCATCAACGTGGCCACCGGATATCCCGGCACCCCTTCGTCGGAGATCATCGAGCGCTTCTCCGGGGTGGCGAAGGAACGCAACCTCTATGTCGAGTGGTCTACCAACGAGAAAGTGGCCGCGGAAGTGGCCGCGGCGGCCTCCTTCGCCGGGCTGCGCTCCATGTGCGTCATGAAGCAGAACGGCGTCAACGTGGCCTCCGACTTCCTGCTGCACCTGGCCAGCTCCGGGACGCGGGGGGGCATGCTCCTCGTCTCCTGCGACGACCCCGGCGCATTGTCCAGCGTCAACGAGGGGGAATCCCGCCTGTTTGCCCGCCTTCTGGAGATCCCGCTTCTGGAGCCGGGGGATTTCCAGGAGGCCAAGGACATCGTGCCGTGGGCTTTCGACCTCTCCGAGGAGATCCGCAATATCGTCATGATCCGCAGCGTGACGCGCCTGTCCCACGCCAGCGGCAATGTCCGCTTCGGCCCCCTGCCCGACAGTACCGAGGCCCGGGCAAAATTCACCTACAGCGGCCCGCTGCTCGACCCGGCTACAGGTCCGGTGATCAGCATGATCCTCGCCGCCCCGGAGCTCCAGCACGGCCCGCAGCAGGAAAAAATGAGGCGGGCGGCGGAGATCTTCGAAACCTGCCCGTTCAACACCTACACGGGCCCGCCGTCTCCGGAGCTGCTCATCGTCTGCAGCAGCATCTGCTCGCTCTACAGCCGGGAGGCTGTGGAGATCCTGGGGCTGGAGAAACGGGTGGGAATCCTCAAGCTGGCGACGACCTGGCCGCTTCCCCGAAAACTGGTCAATCGGCATCTCGCCTCGGCCGGCCGGGTCCTCTTCGTCGAGGAGGTGGCTCCCACCCTGGAAGACCACGTGAAGGTGATCGCCGCGGAATCCGTCGCGGAGATCGGGGAAAAGATTTTTTACGGAAAGCAGTCCGGCCACCTGCCGTCGGTGGGGGAACTCAATCCCGATCTTGTCCTCGCGGCCCTGTCTCGCATTTTCAATACAGAGGCGGATCCCGTCCCGTCGGCGTTCGCCCGGGATGTTCAGGCGCTGGCCGACCGGTACGCTCCGTCCCGGGGGATGACCTTCTGCCCCGGCTGTCCCCACCGGGCTTCCTACTGGTCGATCCACAACGCCCTGAAGCTGGACGGCCGCAACGGCTTTGTCTGCGGGGACATCGGCTGCTACGTGATGGGGACCATGCCCGCCGGCTTCAGCACCGTCAAGACGCTGCATGCCATGGGCTCGGGCAGCGGCATCGCCGGCGGCTTCGGAAAACTGAAGCGCTTCGGCATGGACCAGCCCGTACTGGCCGTCTGCGGAGACTCCACCTTCTTTCACGCCGCCATGCCGGCCCTGGCCAACGCCATCCACCAGCAGTCTCCGTTCACCCTCGTCCTGCTGGACAACCGGGGCACGGCCATGACGGGGTTCCAGCCGCACCCGGGCTCGCCCACGAACGTCCTCGGCGACACGGCGCCGGCGCTGGACATGGAAAAGCTGTGCCGGGCCATGGGCGCGAAGGTGGAGACCAGCGATCCCTTCGACCTGGAGGAAACGCAAAAGAAGCTGAACCGCCTGTTGGAATACGGCGAAGGGGCCAAGGTGCTCATTCTTCGGCAGGCCTGCGCCCTCAGCCCGGAGCGGCGGGCGCACAAGTCCTACGAGGTCCGTGTGGACGCGTCGCTCTGCCGGGGGGAGGACTGCGGCTGCAACCGCCTCTGCACCCGCGTCTTCGGCTGCCCGGGGTTGATCTGGGACCGGGAGGAAAAGGCCAGCCGCATCGACGAGATCATCTGCAACGGCTGCGGGGTCTGCGCTGACATCTGCCCCGCCGGGGCGATTCAGAGAAGGGAGGCCTCCTGACCATGCAAACCCCGCCGCTCAAAAAAGATCCCTTCAACATCATCATCACCGGCGTCGGTGGCCAGGGGAACGTCCTGGCCGCGCGGCTGCTGGGCGACATGCTGGCCCGAAAGGGTTTTCGGATCACCATCGGGGAGACCTTCGGCGCATCCCAGCGGGGCGGCTCCGTGATGAGTCATCTGCGGGTCTCCGGCCGTTCGGTCGCCAGCCCCCAGATCCCGAAGGGAAGGGCCGATGTCATCGTCTCGCTCGAACCGGCGGAAGCGCTCCGCGTGTTGGCCGGCTACGGCAAACCCGATTCGGTATTTCTGACCAACAGCCACCCCATTTACCCCGTGGGGGTCATCAAGGGGGAGCTGGAATACCCTCCGGTGGATGAAATGGAGGCAGCCGTGGCACGGATCCTGCCCGCCGCCCGCTTTATCGACGCCACGGCCCGCGCCCTTGCCTTGGGCAACCCGATCCTGGCCAACATTGTCATGCTGGGGGCCTTGGGCGGACTGGCCGCGGTCCCCTTCGACCGGGAAGATTTTCAGGAGGCCCTCGCCCGGCGGATGGCGCCCGGTCAGGTGGCGGTCAACCTGCGAGCCTTCGATGAGGGCTTCGCGCTGGTCGGGAACCCCGCACCGCCCCGATGAACGCCCGGACCCTGGCCGGATCTTTTCTTCCCACAGGCTTTCGACGCCGCTGATCACGTCGGCGCCGTAGAGGTCAATGACGTCAATCAACCGGCCCACCTTGCCGGCGTTCAGCCCGGCGGCGGGAATGACGGGCATTCACCTGCATGGCCGTCTTGTATTGCCGCACTTGATCCTCCAGCCGCTTCACGAGGTCCGGACGGTCCAGGTTTTCCTCGATGGTCCGTTCGAAGGCGCTGCCGACAACGACCCCGTCGACATGCGGGGCCAAAGCCCCCGCATCAGCGGGCGTGTTCACGCCGAAACCGACGCAGATGGGGAGATATGTAAGTCCGCGGAGCGTTTTCACATGATCCCGGACTGCTGTCACATCCAGGCCGGCGCTGCCCGTCACGCCGGTTTTCGACACCAGGTAGAGGAAGCCGGACGCCTGTTCGGCAATCCTCCACATCCGGTCCGGAGGCGTCGTCGGGGCCACGAGGCGGATCAGGGCAAACCCGCCATTCCCTCCCCAGCAATCCGTCATCTCCCGGGACTCTTCGGGCGGCAGGTCCACGACGAGCACCCCGTCGGCGCCGGCAGCGACGGCGTCCCGGTGGAAGGGCGCGAGGCCGTAGGCGAAGATCGGGTTGTAGTAGCTGAAAAGGATGATCGGGATATCGGTCGCCCTTCGCAGGGCCTTCACCATCCTCAGCGCCCCGGCGAGGCTGGCGCCGCTCTTCAGGGCCCGCGCCGAGGCCCGCTGGATAACCGGCCCGTCGGCCGTGGGGTCGGAAAAGGGGATGCCCAGTTCCAGAATGTCGAGGCCGGCGCGGCACATGGCCTCGAGAATTTCGAGAGAGGCGGACGGGGAAGGATCGCCGGCCGTTATGAACCCCACCAGGGCTTTTTCCCTTTTCCGCCTCAATCCTGCAAATGTCTGGTCGATCCGGTTCATGAGTGTACGCCTCCTCTCTTTTCCTGGTAGCCCGATACAATCCCCAGGTCCTTATCGCCGCGTCCGGAAAGGTTCACCACGACAACGGCGTCATCGGGCAGTTCCGGAGCCGCTTTCAGGCAGTAGGCCAGGGCGTGGGAACTTTCCAGAGCCGGGATGATGCCCTCCAGCCTGCAGAGGATGTGAAAAGCTTCCATGGCCGCATCGTCGTCCACGGAGACGTAGCGGGCCCTGCCGGTATCCTTCAGAAAGGCGTGCTCGGGGCCGACACCCGGATAATCCAGCCCGGCGGAGATGGAATGGGCCTCCCGAATCTGGCCGTTGCCGTCCTGGAGCACATAGGACTTGGACCCGTGGAGCACGCCCGGAGAACCCGCCCCGAGGGTCGCGGCATGCTTCCCCGAGGCAACACCCTCGCCCGCCGCTTCGACGCCCACGAGTTTCACGGGGGTGTCGAGGAACGGATAAAAAAGCCCCATCGCGTTGCTCCCCCCGCCCACGCATGCGATCAGAACATCGGGCAGGCGGCCGAGGGATGCCCGCATCTGGGACTGGACCTCCTCGCCGATGATCTTCTGAAAATCCCTTACCATCATGGGATAGGGATGCGGACCGGCCACGGAACCGATCACATAGTGGGTGTCCGTCACCGCTCCCACCCAGTACCGCATGGCTTCGTTCATGGCATCCTTCAGGGTCCCGGCGCCGGAGTTGACCGGCATGACCTCCGCCCCCAGCAGTTCCATCCGCTGGACATTGGGCGACTGCCGCCGAATGTCCTCGACGCCCATGAAGATCCGGCACTTCATACCGAAGAGCGCCGCCGCCGTGGCCGTCGCGACGCCGTGCTGGCCCGCACCCGTCTCGGCGATCAGTTTCGACTTTCCCATCCAACGCGCCAGCAGCGCCTGACCCAGGGTGTTGTTGATCTTGTGGGCGCCCGTGTGGGCGAGGTCCTCCCGCTTGAGATAGATCCGGGCGCCGCCCATGTGCGCACTCAGCCGCCGGGCATGAAAGAGCGGAGTCGGCCGGCCGGCATAGTCGGCCAGTAGCTGCGCCAATTCTTCCCGGAAGGCCGGATTCGGTGCAGTGCTCCGATAGGCGGCTTCGAGCTCCAGCAGGGCCGGCATCAGCGTTTCCGCCACGTAGCGCCCCCCGTGGTGTCCGAAATGGCCCGCACCGTCCGGCATGCCCTTTGTCTTCCGCTTCTTTCCGTCTCTTTGTGTTTTTGATTTCATGGTGAATTCTCCTTGTGTTCGTCCTGCCAGCCACGGCGACCTGACGCCTGCCGCCCCGTCGGCCCGGACATGGCCGGCGAATCGGGTAGGAGGCGGGGTCACCCCCGCCGTCCTCCCACACCACCGGACGTGCGGTTCCGCATCCGGCGGTTCATTGAACACACTGGAGTCGTCGCGTTGTATCGAGCAGCGACACCAGACCCA